>JAGBDN010000082.1 GCA_017937485.1 Thermoguttaceae bacterium | reverse complement strand
CGCTCGAACGCTCGGTCGCGGGCGGCGTCGCGGGGCGAAAAGAGGAACGCGTCCGGATCGTCGGCTTTTTCGACGAGATACGGCGTCAAAATCGCTTGCGCTCGACGTCCGAGCGGGACGCGCTTCTTCGCCGACGCGGCCCGACGGTGCGCCGTCTTGTCGGTGCGGAGCGTGTAAACCCAAACCGCGCCGGAGCGGTCGACGTCGCCGGAACGCATCGCGCACACTTCGCCGGGTCGCATTCCGGTTAGGCGTTGGAGACGAACCATCGCGGCGACGCGGTCGGGGAGGAAGGGAAGCGTCGCGTCGACGACGGGGCCGGGAACCGGTTCGACCGGGGCGACTTCGCGGGCGGTCGACTTGTCGCGCTTGAGCGGCGGAACGGCTTGGAGACCGACGAGCGTTTCCGGGCGAACGAGTTCGAGCCCGACGCCCCAACGGAAGACCGTTCGAACGCAGTTGATTAACGTGTTGATATACGACCGCGCGAACCGCCCGCTTTTTTCCATTTCGTCGCGGCAAAAAAGGAGCTTTTTCGGGCCGAAGTCGTCGACCGGCGTCGCGGGGAAGAACTCGACCGGGAACGAGAGCGCGACGCGGTAACGCTCGTGTTGCCGCGTCGAGGCGCCGTCTTTGACGTAATAATCTTTCTTGTCGGACAAGAACGCGACGGCCAACTCGGCGACGGTAACGACGGTTTTCTCCGCTTTGGCGCCGTCGCCAACGGCAACGCGATCCGACGCCAATTCCGCAATATACCGACGATACGCGGCGATCGTTTCCGGCGCGCCCCATTTTCCGAGATAGATTTTCCGCTTGCCGCAATAGACGAACGCGGCGTCGCGCAATTTGTTCCGACAAAGTTTCGGAAGGCGAGTTTTCATTAAATCAGCTCCTGGAAAAAATAGCCACCGTGTCTATTTTTCAAGAAGCCGAGTCAAAACCAAAAGAGTCAAGAAAGTTTTTAAGTCCCGGGGATAACGGGACATAAAAAAGCGTCTCCGACTGGAGTCGAACCAGCAACCTTCGGCTTCGGAGGCCGACGCTCTATCCGATTGAGCTACGGAGACGTTAATCGCAACGATGAAACGTCGCTAAAACAAAAAAACAAACGGCTTAGACGTGAGACGGAAAAGGAAACGACGCCGTCGTCTAAAAAACGCGTTTACATCATTCTAACCGATTTCGCGTTCGCGTCAAGGGGGCGACGGCGCGCTTTGGCCAACTTTTAGCCGACTATCGGACGAACGATGAACTTTTTTTAACCGATTGGGAATAACGACGGGGAATTTTGGAGAAAACGTCGTTAAAATCGTTAAAATCGGTTTAGCCCTCTTGGAAAAAAGGAAGCGACGCGCGACGACGCGGCCTTGCGCTTGACGAGGACGCGGCGACGTTTATAATAAAAGCGGAAAAATACGCCGTCGCTCGGGAAACGCGGTCGCGAAAATCTTGCGGCGGGGAAAAGCGGCGTTCGAACGCTCTTGGCGGAGCGGGCGAAGCGTCGGGTGGCAAGACGACATTAATATTAATACGACATACGACGGGTTCATTATGCAAAAATCGCTCGACCGAAAACTCGCGCGCATCCTCGCCGACCGAAGCTGCAACGATTTCATCCTCGCCGACGCCAAAGACGCCGATATGGCCTACGGCCTCGCCGCGCCCGGGATGAGCCCCGAAAGCCACGGCGCCGAAGCGAAATTTAAAACGCTCGACGAATACCGCGCTCAAATTCGCGAAGTCGTCGCCCAAGGCCTCGTCGATATCGTCTTGATGAGCTGCAGCACCAGCGACGTTCTTACGCTCCGCGAAGGCCTCTTCGAAAATTCGCCGATCACCCCGGCGATTCGCGCCAACGACGCCACCGATATTTGGCTCGCCGGAGCCGGAGCCGTTTACGGCGGCGAACCGTCGCGCCCGTTCCGCACCGCCTCGCTCGACCACGCGCTTTGCGGGAAAGCCGAATGCTCGCCCGCCGAACTCGCCGCGAAGAAGGGCGCCGATCTCGGGCTCTACTCCGTTACGTTCAACAACGACCTCGATCAAGATTATAAGTCGCTCCTCGCTTACAACGAGTTCCGTCTCGAAGCCGAGAAAAAGGGCTTCCGACACTTCCTCGAAGTCTTCAGTCCGAACGCGCCGACGAATCCGATCGAAGACGTGCCGAAGTTCGTCTCCGACCACATCGTCCGCGCGTTGGCGGGCGTCGCGAGCGCCGGTCGACCGGTCTTCTTGAAGATTCCGTATTACGGGCCGAAAGCGATGGAAGCGCTCGTCCGTTACGACTCCGAAATCGTCGTCGGGATTCTCGGCGGAAGCGCGGGCACCACCCTCGACGCGTTCCAAATGTTGCACGACGCCAAGAAATACGGCGCTCGCGTCGCGCTGTACGGGCGCAAAATCAACAACGCCGAACACCAGCTGACCTTCATCGAGTACTTGCGCGCCATCGCCGACGGCCAAATCGGCCCGGTCGAAGCGACGAAAGCCTATCACGGCGACCTGCAAAAGTTGGGGATCCGCCCGAAACGCTCCCTCGAAGACGACCTCCAAACGACCGAAACGGCGACGAGTTACGACGCGAAGAAAACCGACGCGCCGAAAAAAGCGGAACCGGCGCAAAAGCCGCGTCGCTCCTATTTCGACAAAACCGACGCGCCGAAAACGTTCGAGCCGCTCCCGGACTTCTCGAAAATGACGCAAAAAGAAAAGCTCGAGTGGAACCTCGAACGGATTCGCCGCTCGATGTAAGCGACGTCGAACGAACGTCGCGGCGTCGGGCAAGGCGAACGGAATCGGCGCCGCGTTTGCGAAAACGTTCGCCGTCGACCGTTTAAACACGCCGGGTCGGAACGTTTTATCGCGCCGACCCTTAATTTTGGGAAAAGGAAGGGGATAAAATGTCCGAACGCAAGCCCGACGCGTCGCCGAGCGACGCGCCGACCTCGTATCGCAAAACGATCGCGGCGCTCGTCGCGGTTATCGTCGTTTATCTCGGGCTCTTGGTCGCCGGACTCCCGCAAAAGTGGACGGCGGCGCAGTTTGAGGAACACGGCTCGCGCGACGAAGCGGTCGCCGCCGCGCATACGACCGAAACGCCGGAAACGGAAGCGACGGTCGCGCCGACCGAAACGTCCGAAGCGGAGAATGCGACCGAGGCGAGCGGCGTTCCGGAAACGGTCGAACTCGCGCAAACGGCGACGGACGCGGAGGAAAAAGACGCGACGGAGCCGCCGACGCCGCCTCTTTGGACGGTCGCGCCGTTCGTTATTTTGTTGCTTTGCATCGCGATTTTGCCGCTGATTCCGGCGACCGCGCATTGGTGGGAGAGCAACCGCAATCGTTTTGTCGTCGCGGCGGTTTTGGGCGCCGTTACGTTGGGGTATTACGCGTTCCTCTGCGACTTTCCGCTCGACTTGCACTGGCCGGCGCACGCGACGGTCGCCGCGGACGCTTCGCCGTTCGTCAAGGCCGGAACGGTGTTCGTCAACGCGATCGTCGGCGAATATATTTCGTTCGTCGTGTTGCTCTTTTCGCTCTTCGCGATTTCCGGCGGAATCCGGATTTCCGGCGACTTAAAGGCGTCGCCGAAAACGAACGCCGCGATTTTAGCCGTCGGCGCGCTCTTGGCGAGTTTCGTCGGAACGACCGGCGCGGCGATGCTTCTTATTCGGCTGTTGCTCGAAACGAATAAAGAGCGGAAGTTCCGAGCGCACACGGTCGTTTTCTTCATTTTCGCGGTCTGCAACTGCGGCGGCTGTTTGCTTCCGATCGGCGACCCGCCGTTGTTCCTCGGCTACCTGCGCGGCGTCGCGTTCTTCTGGACGTTCGCGCTTTGGAAAGAATGGCTTTTCGTTTGCGGTTTGTTGATCGCGGTTTATTATCTTCTCGACCGTTTTTATTACTGGCCGAAGGAAACCGGGTTGAGCAAAGCGCTCGACGCGACCGAACAAAAGCGCCTCCGCGTTTACGGGCTTTTCCCGAACCTTTTCTGCTTGATCGGCGTCGTGTTGGCGGTCGCGTTGCTGGCGCCGAGTCAAGAGTTTTTGTCGCTCTTCGGCGTTAAGACCGGCTGGTATCCGCCGACGTTCCTGCGCGAAGTCGTTCAATTGGCGTTGGTCGCGGCGTCGTTCGCTTGCGGTTCGAACGCGATTCGAAAGGCGAACGAGTTCAACTTCGCCGCGATCGTCGAAGTCGCCGCGATCTTCTTCGGGATTTTCATCTGCATGCAGGCGCCGATGCAAATCTTGAACGTCAAGGGCGGGGAAGTCCGCGCCGCGGCGAGCGCCGTCGGAGAGAAGGTCGGGATGAACGAAGCGCAACAGCTCTTCTGGATGACCGGTTCGCTGTCGTCGGTGTTGGACAACGCGCCGACTTACGTCGTTTTTTACGAGGTGGCGCGCGTCGCCGACGAAACGAAGCTCGCGGAGCTGAAAGCCGCCGGGCAAACGGACGAAGCGGAGCAACTCGAAGCGACGTTGACCGCCGGGCAAGCCGCGACGGGCGTTCGGATTCGGGAATTGCTCTTGGTCGCGGTCTCGTTGGGCGCGGTCTTGATGGGCGCGATGACGTACATTGGTAACGGCCCGAACTTTATGGTGAAGGCGATCGCGGAGGAATGCGGCGTCAAAATGCCGAGCTTTTTCGGTTATATCGGTTGGAGCGTCTGCGCGTTGCTCCCGATTTTGATCGTTATGACGCTGATTTTCTTATAAGCGTCGGAGCGGTCGCGGTTTAAGCGTTGCGCGTCGGCGAGCGGACGCGTTTTCGCCGACTTCGAACGCCGCGCTCAAACGACTTGCGCGAACGCCGGAACGGGAAAACTCGTTCCGGCGTTCGCGCGTTGAAAAACTTGGGCGCAATCTTGGCGAAATCGCGTTTGCCGACGGGAGAAGCGTCGATAAAAGCGGCGCCGAGGAAACGGTCGCGCGTTTTTTCGACGGTCGCGGCGAGCGAAACGTAAATATTGAAATGAGCGAAATGAGGAAAAAGAGGCGAGCGTTGGCGGCGCTTGGAATCGTCGCGGCGGGGACGTTGGGCGCGTTTAGAGCGGTTGAGCGTTTGGCGTTTTTCGAAGAGAAAACGGCGACGGCGGCGAATTGGCGCGCCGTCGCCGCGCCGGAAGACGGCGTCTTGACGGCGCCGAACGGGTTCAAGGCGTTTCTCGTCGGAGCGGACGATTACGGCGAAGCGATCGACTTGGCGTTCGTTAAGAACGACGTCGAGGCTTTCGCGGCGCGGTTGCTCGAACTCGGTTTTGAAGAAAATAACGTTACGATATTAAAAACCGGCGACGACTTCGCCGCTTTTCCAACGAAAAACAATATCGAGGAACGGTTCAAAACGTTCGTCGACAACCTGCGCGAGGGCGATTTTGCGATCGTTTACCTCAGCGGGCACGGGATTCAACCGACGAACTCGAGCGAGGCGTTTTTCGCGCCGATCGACGTGAAAGCGCGGAAACCGTTCGCCACGTCCGTTTCGATCGACAAAATGTTGGAAGCGTTGGAGCGAAGCGACGCGAACTTCCGTTGGATGATCGTCGACGCCTGTCGGGACGACCCGAGCGGTTCGCCGTCGCCGGCAATTTTTAAAACGCGGTCGCCGGGAGCGAAGGGGTTGACGAAGATCGCGAACGCGCCGAAGTCGACGTCGCTGTTGCAAAGTTGCCAACCGGGCCAATTTTCTTACGAGGGCGGCGAAGAACTCAAAAACGGCCTTTTCACGTTGAGCTTGTTGGAGGCGCTCGACAAGAACGAGCCCAAAGCGGACTTCGACGCCGACGGCGCGCTGGCTTTTTCCGAGGTTTTCAAGTACGTTACCGAACGGACGAACGAGTTGGCGTTGAAATACTACGGCGTGTCGCAAAAGCCGAACTGGAGCGGAACCGTTACCGATTTCGTGATCCTGAACGATCTGCTTCGGGACGGTTTGACGCAAGCGCGATGGCGCGAAGCGGACGGTCTCTACCGACTCGCGCGTAAATATCGGAGAGAGCGAGCGTATTCGCAAGCGGCGGAAAAAATCGCCGAAGCTCGGAAAATCAACGCCGTCAACC
This sequence comes from Thermoguttaceae bacterium, assembly GCA_017937485.1. Taxonomy (GTDB): domain Bacteria; phylum Planctomycetota; class Planctomycetia; order Pirellulales; family Thermoguttaceae; genus RUG369. The sequence goes on along the minus strand of JAGBDN010000082.1, from coordinate 69,580 downwards.
CGGAGTACAAGGAGGTGGAAGAGGAAATCGCGGAGATTCTGCGTTTGCAAGACGAGGCGAAAAAAGCCGCGCTCGCGCAAGCCGAAGCGGAGCGCAAAGTAAAAGAAGCGGCGGACGGTCGAGCGTCGGCGGAGCAAGGCGCGGAGACGGCGGCGACGCAAACTGCGGCGTCGAACGGCGCGCGTCCGGGCGCGGCGGAATCGACGGAATCGACGGAATCGGCCGACGGCGGTTGGACGGAAACATACGAAGCGGGAACGGCGAAGTCGCTTGAAATTAAAGGAAAAACGTATGTTTTCCGCTATTGTCCCGCGGGTAAGTTTATGATGGGAAGCCCGGAAGACGAGCCGGATCGGCATAATTATGAGAGACGGCGCGAAGTAACGCTGACCAAGGGCTTTTGGCTCCTGGAAACCGAGGTAACGCAAGCGTTATGGGAATCGGTTATGGAAGAAAACCCGAGTTACTTCGCGCCGAAGGGCGCCGGTTATCCCTATGTCGACGCCAAGGACACGTCGGATTTTCCGGTGGATCAGATAAATTGGCGCGATTGTAAGGATTTTATCGCCAAACTTAACGAAGGCGGGTTCGCTCCCGACGGTTTGGCGTTCCGTTTGCCGACCGAAGCCGAGTGGGAATACGCCTGTCGAGCGGGAACGACCGAAGCGTACGCGTGCGGCGGTTTGGGCGTGTTGGGCGCGTATGCTTGGCATATGGACAACTCGGGCGGTCATACTCACAAGGTCAAGCAAAAACTGCCGAACCCTTGGGGACTGCGCGATATGTGCGGGAACGTCGCCGAGTGGTGCGAGGACGCGGTTGGAGCGATCTTGGACGAAACGGTCGATCCCAAGGGCCCGACGCCGGATCCGACGGAGGAGGTGGTTTACCGAATTTTGCGCGGCGGATCTTGGGGCGAGGTTCCCGGGTTTTGTCGGTCGGCGAATCGATTTTATAACAACTCGGAGTACGCTTGTCCGCATTATGGAATGCGTCTCGCGTTGAGCGCCGAACGTTAACGAAGGGCGTTTCTTAGTTTTTCGACGACCGTCGCGTCTCGACGAGAAAGTTCAAGGCGCGACGGTTTGTCGTTTTGAGCGGCGTTAGTTCAGCTCGACGTTTTTCGGGCCGACGAGGTAAAGAATTCCCGGCGCGAGGCGGACTTCGGCGCCGTCGGTCGGTTTGTCGACTTCGTTCCCGAGGTAGTCGAACGCCGCGTCGACCTTGCCGTCGATCTTGAGCGTCGTCGGACGCTCGGCGCGGCCCGACCAAAGCGCCCAGCCGCGCTTGCCGTCCGGACGCGTCCAAGAAGCGACCCGCGTTTCGGCGTCGACGTCGAGTTTGTCGCCGGTCGAACCCGCCGGGCGCGCCTTCGTCAACGCTTGATAGGCGAAGTAGCCCGGTTTCGGGTCGAGCTGTTGACCGACGATTCCGAAGTGATGCTCCTTGTCGACGTCGTCCCGTTGCGGCGCGTGAAATTCGTACCAAAAATAACGCTCGACGCCGAAAGCGAACGACGCGAGCAACGCCTGCGGGAGGTAAACCGCTTGGTTCTCGACCGTCGAAACGTTGTCGCCGACCGCGCCGTCCCCGAGAATCGACGAAACGACGACCGCGCCGCGATAATCGCTGTTAAAGTCGCAAACACAAGCGGCGACGCCGGCAAAGTCGCCCGAACGCGCTTCGAGGAGCGGAATGAAACGGTCGCCGTCTTGGAGTCGCGAACCGTCGAAGAAGCGCGAACCCTTGACGACCGGCTGATAACCTTCGAGCTCCTTCGCGCTCGCCGAAGCGACGAAGAGCGGCGCCTCTTGCGGGACGTTTTCGCGCGTCCACCAAGCGTACCAAGCGAGCCGAAGCGCCCGCATGTCGGCGTCGTGCGACGGGTTGTTTCCTTGTTGTTTGTAAAAACCGCTTTCGTCGATAAGCGAACGATAATAAAGGGGAACGCCGCCCAAGAGGAAAAGGGCGCCGCCGTCTTTGACGTACTTAACCAGCGCGTCGAAACGGTCGGCCGGGAACGTTTCGCTCGGCGGCATAATCAGCGCCGGAACGTCTTGCGGCGAAAGCGTTTCCAAACCGTCCGCGTCGACGAAGGAAACGAGGTTCTCGACCCCGCCTCCGCCGCCGAGTCGACCGCCGACCGGGCCGCGTCCGGCGCGACCGCGAGCGAAGTAACCGGCGGGCAAAAGGCGGTAAAATTCTTGCGGCGTCGCGTTCGCCGACGGTTCGTACCGCGAGTCGTAAAAGATCGCGACCTTCGGGAGCGATTCTTCGCCGGTCGTCGATTTCGGGAAGAGATGTTGGAGCCCGGCGGTAACGACGCGATTGTTCGTTTCGCCGAAGACGGGGGGCGTCGCCCAACCCATTTCGGTGATCCAAATCGGCTTCGGCGCGATATTTCGCTTCTTCAGCGCGGCGGGGAACCGCGCGATTTCCTCTTCGAAGCGGCGAATCGTCCGCTCGGTCGTCAAGCCGCCGCGGTAGGGGTGAATGTTGATAACGTCGAAAAATTCGCCCGCGCCCGCGTCGAGCGACGCTTCGAAGTAATCGATCGGAACGCCCGCGAGCCCGCCGTAAAGAACGACGAGTTCCGGGTCGATCGCTTTGATCGTCTTGTACGTTTCGCGAAGAAGCGTCGCGTAATCGGCGCCGCTCGGTTTCGCCTTCCAAAAGCCTTCGAGGTTCGGTTCGTTCCAAACTTCCCAATAGCGGATTCGGTCTTGGTAACGCTCGACCGTTCGGCGGACGTACTCGAGCCAAGCGTCCAAATGCTTAAACGCCGGGGTTGCCCAAGCGACGTCGTAATCGAGAATCGGCAAGACTTGCAACCCGACGCGAGCCGTTTCGTCGACGACGCGGTCGAGGTGGTCGAACGTCCATTCGCCCTTTTTCCGCTCGACGGCGCTCCAAGAGAAGTCGGCGCGCGCCCAAGCGATACCGGCCGCCTTCATCAGTTCGAGGTTCTTCGGCATTTGGTCGTGTTCTTCGCCGCCGCCGAGGTGCGAGCAGACGCCGTAAGGCGAGTCGGCGATTCCCGGTTTCGACGAGGCCGGCTCCGCTCCGAACGCGGCGTCGGCGTTAAAATGGGCGAACGGGGAAGACGGGGCGAGCGTTTCCGCTCCGAAAACCGCGGAAGCGAGGAGCGCGCTTTGCGTAAAAGCGCGGCGAGTGATTTTGTCTTGGCTCATCGGCGTTTCTCTTCGACGTTGAAAAGGACGAAACGGACGGAACGCGAACCGTTGAAAGCGCGGTTTTAACGGTTCGACCGAAAATAACGACGCGGTTTTGGGCGCCGCGTCGCGAAAAGGGTTGAGTTTGACGTTATTATACGGCGCTCGAAACGCGATTTCAACGGTTTGGGTCGATTTTTAACGACTTTTAGCGAAAAGAGCGAAAAAAAACGAACGACGTCGCGTTAGTGTTGTTTAACTTGTGTGAAATTATGTTTTTGGGACGGAAAAGTTTCGGCTAACTTTGGAGGTCGGCGACGCGACCGGGGGCGTTGCGTCGGCGGCGAAGACGGGTATAATGAAAACGTTCGACGAAAAGCGCGTCGAGATAAGTAAAATAAAGGGAATAGGGGAGAAAAAGAGGAATGGCGAAAATGAACGGGCGGAGCAAAGCGGCGGCGTTCTTGACGATTGCGGCGGTTGTAACGGCGGCGCTGTCGAGCGGTTGCGGGACGAACGGGCCGCGAAACGGCGGGACGAACGGCGGCGAGTCGGCGAAAATCGGAACGGCGGGCGGCGTCCGCGTCGTCTCGACCGTCCCGAGCGTAACGGAAACGCTTTTCGCGCTGGGACTTGGCGACTCCGTCGTCGCGGCGTCGACGTATTGCCAATACCCGCCGGAAGTCGCCGACTTGCCGAAAATTGGAAGCCTTTTCGACATTAATATCGAGGCGATCGTCGAACTTGACCCCGATTTCGTCGTCGTGTTGCGAGAAAATGAAGAGCTTGCGCAAAGATTAACGGCGCTGGGCGTCGAAACGGTCGCGGTCGATCATTCGTCGCTGGCTGGCGTGTTGGCGTCCTTCGAGACGCTCGGCGCGGCGGTCGGCGGCGAAACGGGCGCGGAGAACGGACGAAAATTGCGTCGCGAAACGGAAAATCGACTCGACGCGATTCGAGCGAGCGTCGCGGGGCGTCCGAAGCCGTCCGTTTTGATCGCGATCGACCGAACGCCGGGACTCGGCAAGATCGCCGACGTTTTCGTCGCCGCCCAAAACCCCTATTTTAACGAAGCGCTCGCAATTGTCGGCGCGACGAACGCCGCCGGGGAACTGCGCGGCGCGGCGCCGGTCGTGTCACCGGAGGGGATCGCGGCTCTGAATCCGGACGTGATCGTCGATCTTTCGACCGACGGCGTTTACGTCGAGGGCGCCGAGGCCGACGCGAAGATCGCCGAGAAACGCGCCGAATGGTCGACGCTCGGCGACGGCGTTAAAGCCGTTAAAAACGGTAGAATTTATCCGGTTCTCGACCTTTACGCGACCGTTCCGGGTCCGCGAACCGTCCTCTTTTTGGAAAAACTCGCCAATTCGATTTGGCCGGAACGGGCGAAAACGCTCGCCGACGAAGAGGAATTGCGTTAATTTCGGAAGTTTGCGTAAAATAGAGAATGCGGCGAGAAGGGAAGAAACGGCGCCGAACGAGGAGCGAAGCGGCGGAAACGGCGTCGAACGGAAATAGAAACGGCGGAACGGCGGAAAACGCGTCGCGGCGAAGAAGATTCGTCGCGACGTTTTTATTTCTTGCGCTTCTCGGAAAGCTGGGGAGCGAACGGCGGCTTTCGTCGCGAAAAAATAATTGGGCGGAGAGTTTTAGCGCGTGAACGTTTATTGCGTTAACGAACGGTCGAAAAATTTGCCGATTTTGCCGAATCGCCGTTAAAAGGGGTATTTTGGAGAAGAAAAAAGGAACGCGCCCCTTGCAACCGGCGAACCGACGCGCGGAACGTCGGCGGCGCAAGCAAGTTTTAACGAAAGGAAAACGGAAATGACCGATTGGAACGAAAACAACGGCGACAATCAAAATAATCAAAATAACGACGGTTGGAACGGCGACGAGCAAGCGCGTCGCGACGCCGAAATGAACGCGGCGAATGAAAATCAAAATATGGGCGATATGGGCAAAATGCGCGAAACGTCCGGCGCCGAAAATAGCGGCGACCGCGAAATGTACGGGGTTTACGAAAGTTACGAAAGTTTCGAGGCGTTCGACGCCGACGGAACGCCGACGATTATCGAGTCCGAAAAGGAATTTGACGAGATTATCGCCGAGGGCGTCGCGATGGTCGATTTTTACGCCAAGTGGTGCGGGCCGTGCCGAATGACCGGCGCGACGTTCGATTCGTTGGCGCAACGCTTCGCCGGGCGGGCGAAGATCGCGAAAGTCGACGTCGACGCGCATCCGAAATTGGGGACGAAGTGCGATATTTCGGCGGTGCCGACCGTCCTGCTGTACGAAGACGGCGAGTTGCGCGAACGGTTCGTCGGCGTTCGCTCCGAAGCGGAATTGGCCGACGCGCTGGAAATCGCGCTTTCCGGCGTCAACGTTTGAGCGGAATGCTCGTCTAGCGCCGTTAAATTCTTTAATAGCGGCAAAGTTTGACGTCGATTGATGGAATCGGCGCTTTAGACGAAGCGCGTCGGTTAAATAAAACGCTCTTTTGAGCGAACCGGCGCAAAATAGGCAAGCGGCGAAACGCCGAAACGACCGCTTGCCGCCGTCGTCGCGTCCGAGGCTTCTTGCGTCGGGCGCGGCGTCGGCGCAATTCGTTCTCTTTTCCGCCGTTTTGTTTTCTCTTCTTTTGAAAATATTGACGATAATCGTCTTTTCAAAAAAATCTTTCGTCGACTCTTGACGTAATATAAGCGTCGCTTATAATGAGCGTTTTTGACGAAAAAAGAAGGCAAACTTCGCGGAAAAACGCGGTATTTTTGAATTTTAATGTTTTTGTTTGAAAATATTCTTTAAGAAACGATAAAATCGTCAAAGTCGGTCGAAGAAAGCGGTTAGAGGAATGGAGGGGATAATGGAAAACGCGGAAATTGCGGCGAACGCGCAAAATGAAACGACGGCGTTGTTCGAGCGGAGCGAAAAAGCGGCGGAGGCGGCGCGGCGTTTGTTGGAGCGTTGCGGCGTCGTCGCAATTTGGGAAAAACTTGGCGCGACGGTCAATCTCGTCGGCTCGTTGCGAATGGGGCTGACGACGCCGAACCGTCGCGACGTCGACTTGCATATTTACTCCGATCAGGTCGACGTCGCGGAGTCGTTCCGAGCGGTCGGCGCGTTGGCAAGTCGGCCGGGCGTTCGACGGGTCGAGTTTGCAAACTTTCTCGCGACCGAGGAGCGTTGCGTTCAATGGCGCGTTGGGCTCGTCGACCCGAGCGAACCGGAGGAAACGGCGCTCGAATGGGCGCTCGACTTGATTCATATCGAGCGGAACTCGAAATACGACGGTTACTTCGAAGACGTCGCCGACCGAATCGCCGCCGCGTTGACGCCGGAGACGAAACGAGCGATTTTAACGATTAAAGAGGCGGCGCCGGACGCCGAGAAGATCGCCGGAATCGAAATTTATCGGGCGGTTTTGGAAGGCGGCGTCCGCGATTGGGCGGCGTTTGTCGCTTGGCGGCGCGAGCGGCCGGTCGACGGCGTTCTCGAATGGTCGCCTTGACGCGATTTCGAAGCGGCGCGCGCTCTTAATTTGCCCTTAATAATATATTAAGGACAAAATTTTGCGAAAACGCGCCTAAAATTTTCCTAAAAATCGCCCCAAAATAAGTCGAGGGAGAGGGGGCGCGACCGGAAGTCGGGAGAACGAAAACGCCGGTTGCGCGGAATGTAAGGGTTGCAAGGCGGGCGCGAACCGCTTTCGAAGGGGCGCAAAGGGCGCGGCGTCTTGACGGCGAACGATTTTCGGCGTAAAATGAAAGCGTCGAATTTTCGGCGTTCGACCGAGCGTCGAAAATTTTGAGGATTTAGCGAAGTCGGCGAATTTGCGCAAACGGCGCGTTCTGCGACGAGTAAAAAACGCTTCGAATAACGTTGAAACGAAAGTTTTAGGGAACGATAATGGCTGGGAAAGCGAATAACGCCGCCGTCGGGGCGATCGAATTGTCGAGCGTCGGCGTCGGGTATCAAGTTCAAGACGCGCTGATGAAAGCCGCGTCGACGACGCTCTTGATCGCTCGAACGATCTGTTCGGGCAAGTATTTGATCGTTTTTTCCGGCGCGATCGGCGACGTCGAGGCGGCGATGGAAACGGCGAAACGGGTCGGCGGAACGTCGACGATCGACTCGTTGACCGTCGCGAACGTGCATCCGGCGGTTTTCCCGGCGATGACGCAGTCGGTCGTTTTGGGGCCCGAGACGGTCGGCGCGCTCGGCGTCGTCGAGACGTTCAGCGCCGTTTCCGCGGTCGTCGCCGCCGACGTCGCCGCGAAAGCCGCCGACGTAACGCTCTTCCGGCTCAGTTTGGCGATGGCGATGGGCGGGAAGGGCCTCCTTTTGATGACCGGCTCGCTCGCGAACGTTCAAGCGGCGGTCGACGCGGCGGTCGAAGGGATTAAAGATCGCGGGCTGTTGGCGTCGGCGGTCGTTTTGCCGCGTCCGGAAAAGGAATTGTTCGCCGATTATATTTAATCGTCGCGATTTTTGCGGCGGTTTAGGGGTTAAAACCGGCGATTGGGACGGGAAGGCGGCGTTTTTTGAGACGAGCGTTTCTTGGCGTCGCGATTTTAACGGCTTTTTAAGCTGTTTTAACGGTTCTAGCGATTTTGACGGCGCGGTTTTAACGGTTTGCGCGGCGGTTTTGAGGGCGAGCGTCTCTTGGGCGTCGCGGATTAGGCGGTTTGGGGGAAATAGAGGAAGGACGCGGAATGAAAATCGTCGTCGTCGGCGCGATGGGAACGCTGGGGAGCGCGATCGCGAATTATTGGAACGACCCGCGGGTCGAACGGCGAATCGCGGCGAACGTCGGCGGCCCGGTCGTCGAATCGAACGACGTCGTTATTCCGTTGAATTTGCCCGACTTCGACCTTTGTTCGCGCCTTTTTGTCGTCGAAACGTTGAGCGATTTTAAGCCGGACGTCGTCGTCAACGCGGCGGGCGTCAACCTGATCGATTGGCTCGAAACGCGAGCGAACACCGCCCGAAACGTACACGCGAACGCCGTCGCCAACCTGAAAGAGGCCGTTCGTCGAACCGGTTCGCTCCTTGTTCAGTTCGGGTGCGGCGAAATCTTTTATCGCGACCGTTTAACTCGACTTCCCGAGCCGAACGAAGGGGCGAAATCGCTTCAAAACGGAGAGAACGGGCAAAATAGCGAAGGTGGAAACGTCGAAAACCGGACGGCGCCGAGTTCGCTAATTCTCCCAAATTCCGCCGCTTCCCAAGAAGTCGTTTTCGACGAATGGGGGAACGCGCGCCCGATTTTAACGATCGCGCCGGAAGCGCCGGCGTTTTCCGAGTTAGACAAGCCGAATCCGGCGAGCGTGTACGCGAAAACGAAGCTCGAAAGCGAGCGAATCGCGGCGGAAGCGCCGAAATCGTTGATTTTGCGAACGTCGTCGATTTTTGGCGAAACGACGGAATATTCGTCCGGGAATCTGGTCGAATCGCTCTTAAAAGCGTTCAAGCGGACGCGGCGACTCTCCGCGCTGAACGATAAAATCGTCGAGCCGACTTGGGCGGTCGACGTTCTTTGCGCGCTGAAAACGCTCGTTCGAACCGGCGCGACCGGGCTTTATCACTTGAGCGGCGGTTCGCGAGGGACGGCTCGCGACGTCGCGGAGTTCATCGCTGAGCGTCGCGGCTTGACGAACGTTCAAATCGCCGGCATTTCGTCGAAAGAATACGGCTTTTCGGCGCCGCAGTCGGCGTTTACCGCGTTAAGATCGGTGAAATACGGCGAGCTTGACGGCGTTTATCGCTTGCCCGATTGGCGTTCCGCGCTCGCGGATTATCTCGATTGGCGCGAAAGCGGCGGGAAGTAAGGAACGGCGCTTCTTTTAAAGCGTTGAATAGAAAACGCGGCGCCGCAAGAACGGACGACGGCGCTGTTAGCGTTGCCGGAGGTTGGGGCGGCGCCGTTAGCGTTTGGTCTTATTGCTCCGGTTTCCATTGGCGTTCGAATTCGGCGAGGATTTTGGCCGCGACGTCGTTCAGAAACGCGTCGTCGTCCCGAGCTTGAGCGTTCGCTTCGTCGATCGCGACTTGAATCGCGGTCGCGAGGTCTTCGACGAGCGTTTTCAGCCGGGCGACCGTCGCCGTCGGGAGGCCGTAATCGATTTCGACCGTCCGCGTTTGGTAAAGAAGAACGTCGTATTTCTCTTCGTAAGTGCGAACGCGCGTCGACGCCGTCTCTTCGTATGGAACGGCGCGTGTTTTCGTTTCAAAAATCTTTTGGAGCGGCGAGAAAAACGCCGGGCGACCGTCGAGTTCGCCGTTGGGAATCCGTCGTTTGTTCTCGACCGGCAGTTTGTCGACGAGCGCGGCGAGCGTCGTTTGCGCTTCTTGGAGCGCGCGAAGTTGCGGGACGGTTAAGTCGGCTTCGATTCCGCAAAACTCGAAACGTCCCTTCGAGACGGAGTTCGCCCGTTGCCGCGCGCCGTGTTGGCGGACGACGTCGGCGATAATTTCGACGACTTGCGACGCGATATTTTCCGGCGCGTCGACGATATACGCCGTTCGTTCCTCCGTTTCGAGCTTGGCGTCGGCGTCGAAACGTTGCGTTCGCGTCTCTTGGGCGCGAATCGTTCCGATGAGGGCGTTCGCTTTCGCGAGCTGGCGTTTTTGCTTGGTGAAGGTCGTTTGGACGGTTTTCGCCATTTGATTTCCTTTGCGTTTATTTTGTATTCCTGTCGCTTTTGAAAAAGCGTTGATTTTTCGATAACTTTCTTAGCGAAATAGGACGCCGCCGCGGATTGGCGCGACGCGATTCGATAAATCGAACGGCGTTTGAATTTTAAAGCGTTAGTCGAAAACGAACGCGCAAACGGCGTCAAAATAGGTAAAAGGGAACGAGATTTCGCCAGCCGCCCTTGACGCGTCGGGCGGGGAAAGAGATCGCTCTCTTTCGCGGAAGGCTTAATCTCGGGCGAACGGCGACCGGTTTCGCGTCGCGTCCGACGAAAGCCGAACGGAAGCGGACGGTCGCGCCGCCTTTGAAGGGAATTTTCCGTCGCGAAACGCGGCGATTTCGGCGTTCTAAAACGAATTGCGCGAACGAAAACGTTGCGAAAATCGCGTCGAACGACGAAAAAAACGTCTATCCGCGTTCGTTTTTTGACGGCCTCGGGCTGCTAAAATCCTCCGTCGTTTCGCCGAGAACGTCGAAACGCTCCCGACGCGAAACGGCGGAAAACTCGCCCTTCGACGGAAAACCGCCGAATTTCAAACGTTCGACCGTTAAGTCGCCCGTCCGAACGATTAATTCCCGCGCTTGCGGCCGCGTCCTCCGTCGAAACGGAAGAGCGCTGAAGGACGCCGCCGGGGCCTTGCGGTCTGCAAAAAAAATGGGGCCCTTCGCGGCGTCTAAAAGAGAGAAACGAACCGAGCGAACCGACGTTTGGTCGCGGCGGCGTTCGCGTTTCGGCGGTCGGCTCGACAACCTAGACGCGGCGCTTAACGCGAGTCGGGTTAGTTCTTAATTCTACTTTCTTAGTCGTTTTCTCGAAGGGCGGTTTTTGAGCCTCGCGTCAACTTGGACGCGTGAAAAACGTTGCGATTTTCTCGCTGAACGTTGCGTTCTTGACAAATCTGCGACGTTTTCCGTTTTAAAAATCGGCTCTTAATCCTTGAACGGATTTTTGGACGTTTTAAGACCCCAAGGGAGCGACCGACTCCGGCGGCGTTCCGGTTTTCGCGCTTTTCGTCGAAGCGCTTCCGCTTCCGCGTCGGCGATAAACCGGGCGCGCCGTCGAGTCTTAAAACTTTCCGTCAAGCGAACTCTCGTTCTCTTTATTCTATGAGATAGCGTCGAGAGGGAAACGGCTCGAAAAAAAGGAAATTTTTTCGAAAAAAGAGAATTTTTTCGCCGAACGATGAGAAAAAAGGAGAAATAAGAAGAATAGGAAGGGAAGGCGTTCGCGCCGAGGGGGAAAACGAACGCGCCGCCGCGTTTCGACGAAAGGGAAACGCGGCGGCGCTGGAAAGTTGTCGGTTGTTTGAGAAACGACGCTAAGTTGCGATTAGAGCGCCGGTTTCAAATTTTCCCATTTGACCGACCAGCCTTCCGGGAAACCGGGGCCGGAGTCGCCGGACGTCGGAGGCGCGGGACGTTTCGCCGGGTCGACCGCGGCGTCGGCTTCCGAATCGAATCCGGCGCACATCGCCGCGACGGCGTAAAGGAGCCCGCCGTTTCCCGGGAGATAAGGGCAAGGCCCGCCGAGGTTGACGCCGCGTTCGTCGTAAACGTTGCGCGGCGAGTCGTTAAGGAGCATTTCGACCGCCAAATCCGGGCGCCCGACGCGCGTCGCCGCCATCGCCGTCCAAGGGAAGTCCCAGCCCCAGCAGCGGGGCCACTGCCATTCGGCGACGACTTTTTCGAGCGTTCGACGCGCCGTCGCTTGGTCGACTCCGTCGAGCGGCGGGAGCATTCCAAGGACGCCGATCAGGTCCGGGTGTTCCCAATTCCGCTTTTCGAACGAGTCGAACCATTCGGCGGAGTGAACGAAAACGCCGCCTTTTTGCGGGAGCGGCGCGAGATTTTGGCGAACTTCGTCCCAAAGCGCGACCCGATCTTGCCCGAGCCGTTCGCGCCAACGGTTCGCCGCGTCGAGACCCCAACGCCAATACGCGAGGTCGAAAACGCAGTCTTTCGTCGTTCCTTGTTCGCTCGGCGGCATATTCGGCGCCAAATGATAAACGCCGTCGGCGTCGCGAACCGGGTAATCGGCCATATGTTCGGCGGTTTCTTCGACAATCTCCGCCCATTTTAACAGCGTTTCGCGGGTCGGATTGCGACGGTAATCGAGTTCCGCGAAGAAAATCGGGTGCGGCTGCTTCCAAAGGAGAACGAGGTTTCCCTGCCAAGGCGCGGTGCGACCGTCCGGCGCGATCTCTTTTTGCCATTTGAAACCCTTGTATCCGAGCTGTTCGGCGAGCGCGCGGGCGCCGTCTTTAACGGTCGGGTAAATTTTAAGGGCGTCGTCGGCGAGTTCGGCGCGGTTCCAAAGGAAGTAATGCGCGAGGTGCCACCAGGTCATTTCAAGATGGAAGCGACCGCTCCAGTTGTCGACCGTCAACAGGCCCGCTTCCGAACTCGGCCAATTCCCGGCGCTGTTCGTTCGGAGTTGGAACTGCGAAAGGACGATTCGGCGTTCGAGTTCCTTCCAACGCGGGTCGGCGCTTTCCGAGAGGTCGACCGCGGCGCCGGAACGCCAAAACGTTTCCCAACGCGCCGCCGACTCCGCCTTCACCGCGTCAAATTGGGGCGTCCGCGCCGAAAAAACGGAATCGTCGGTCGGTTGGCAAGAGTAATCGCCGCCGTCGAAAGTCAAGAGGAGGTCGAGCGGTTGCGAAGCGGCGCCGGTTTTGTCGGTTTTAACGTCGATTCCGGAAACGCGAATCGACGACGTTTCGCCGATTTGAGCGCCGACGCCGTTCGTCCAATCGACGCGAACCGAATACGAGTAATCGCCGACGACGCCCTCGGCGTATTCGTTCGAGAGGTTGCGCTTGACGATCAGCGCGCCGGAACTTTGCGCCGCTTCGCTATTTTGCGTATTTTCGCCGTTGCTTTCGTTAAAACCGTTCGGAACGGAAACGGCGAAGTCGGTTTTCGGCGCGTCGGCGGAGAAATCGCCCGTCCAAGCGCCGCGTTTCAGCGATTGGTAAGGGAAGTCGACGACAATCGAGAGCGCGCCGGAGCGAATCAGCGGCGAGTCGACGCGGACGGCGACCGTCGAGTCGAGGTTCTTGTCGTCGCCGACGCAAGTCGCGACCGAAACGGTTTCGCCGTCGAGTTCGAACGTCGTCGAGTGCAGGCCCGTCCAAAGGTCGAGGTCGCGGCGGACGTTCGAGATTTCGTTCGGCTTCAACTCGGCCCCGTCGTCGCGAACGAACCGAACGCGCGCTAAGTTCGCTTGATGCGGGTTGTTGCGCACCCATTGGTAAAGGTCGCCGCGATCTTTCGGGAAGGGGTCGTTCCCTTTCAAGCGGCCTTGCAGGTAAGTGCCGGTTTGCGGAACGTCGGCCCAAGTATACTTCGCCAAAAGCGGTTCGGAGTACCAACCCCAGTGCGCGAGGACGTCGCCGCCGAACGTTTGGAGTCCGGTGCCGTCGACGTTGAAACAGAAGTTGCCGTTCCCGACGGGAAGTTTCAAATTAAGATTTTCGGAGCGAATACGATGCCGCGCGACAATTTTCTCGCGGTCGAGCGGTTCTTTCAGCTCGGCGGCGGTCGCTCGATTGAAATCGACGGCGAACGAACCGGCGAGAACCGACGCGACGAACGCCGTTTTTAAGGCGGATTTGATATTTGTTTTCATTTGAGCGTTTTCAAAAAAGGGATGAAAGGGGGAGTAAACGCGGGTTATAAGTTTTGCTAATACCAGCGGCGGCGCGTTCGGAAAAGGAAGACGCGCCGTGAAATATAACGGGCGACGCCGGGTTTAATAAACCGGTTTCGTCTTGTTTCGACGTTGTTAAGGAACGTTATTTGAGCGGTTTCGAGGTCGCCAACGCGAGGCAGCGGCCTTGGCTCCCGACGGCGTTGTAGAAGTGGTAAACGACGCCGTTGTGGAAAACGACCCAAGGCTTGTGGGCGTAAGTCGCGTCGTAATCTTCCGACGGCTCGACGAGGTGCGGGCCCTCCCAGCGGCGCCAATGAACGAGGTCTTTCGAAACGGCGAACGTGTCGAACGCCTTCGGCTTCCAAAACGCGCCGAAGTAGAACATAACCCAATAATCGCCGAGCCGAACGACTTGCGGGTCGCCGGAAATGCCGCTTCCGTTGTCGATAATCGGGCCGTTTTCGAAGCGGCGCCAGTCGACGAGATCGTCCGAAACCGCTATTCCGATTCGCTCGACCGAGCGGCCGTTTTCGATCGCTTTGCCGTTGTAAAAACAGACGAATTGCGAGCCGAGGCGGCGTTCTTTGTCCCAAATAACGCTCGTTTTGTAGAGCGTCGTCTTCTCGAACGCGCGGGCGTCCGGGTCTTCCGGGGCCATAATCGGGCGGTCGAGGCGGCTCCATTCCTTCGGCGAGGCGGCGTCGTCCGTCCAAGCGAGTCCGATTTTGAGCGGGTCGGGCTCGTAACCTTTCCCGGCGCCGCCGATATAAGTGAACCAATATTTGTTTTTGTACTTTTGAATCTCGTAAGAGCCGCCCCAAGTATGGTCGACGAGCGCGGCGGACGGCGAAACTTGCCAAGCGTCCCAGCCGGTTCGGCGGAACGGCGCGACGACGCCGAGCGTTTCCCAGCGGACGAGGTCGTCGCTCTTGGCTAATTTGGCGACGTACCCGGTTTTGTCGAGGAAACAAAGGTAGACCATATGCCAAACGCCGTCTTTGCGGAAGACGTTCGCCGAGTCGACCGGGTTTCCGTTCTCTTGCGGGACGATAACGCCTTGTTTATAAGGCGTTTTGATTTGCTCGTAAATCGCTTCCATTTCGGCGTCGGAAACGCCGGGGTCGCCGCTTAAGTCGACGTCGATCGGTTTGCGGGCGGCGTCGTTTTCAAGCGAGCGGGCGAACGCGGCGGCGTCGAGCGAAAGTCCGCAAGACGCGGCGCAAAGGGCGGCGCCGGACGTCGCGAGGTTGCGAACGAAACGGCGGCGGGAAGTGGAGAAACCGGGAGGATTGAGGGAATTGGGAAACATTGCGAAACCTTGGAGTGGAACGTTAAGGCGGACGACGGCGCGTAAAAAACGCCGAAAAACCGTCGAATAATCGGACATTATAACCGGCGGGGCGGCGAAAAGCAAGAAAGCGTCGAAGGAAGACGCGAAAATTTTTAGGATTGGAACGAGATTTGAGCGTTTGAAGGCGGTTTTATCGTAATTTTTGGCGCGACCGGACGCCGGAAGCGACGTCGACGTTAAATTTTCTGAAAAAATAGAAAAAATAAAGGGAAAAAAGTTTGCTTTTCGCTTGCGGACTTGGTATAATGAGAGCGTAAGGCAAAGAGACGGCGCCGATCCCGTTTAAGGCGTTTGTTTTTTTGACTTGCCGAAATTCCGAAGCGAAGAAAACCGACTTTAGGCGGCGTCGGCTTGCGCCCTTGTCGTTCGAGCGTTTGCGGCTCGGCGCGGGGTCGTCGACGGGAAGTCCGCAATTATTTTCAATTTTCGACGTTTGAAGTTTCGGAATTTCGTTTTTTAAAACGCTTTTCGACGGCGTCGTTTCGGCGCGTCGGTCGTCGGCGTTTTAGCGTTGCGTTTTTTAGACTTCTCGGATTTTCTGAACGGTCTAAATCCGCGAACGGCGAAAAAAGAGACGTTCGAGGGGAACCGCCGTCGACGCGTCGCGAGGAGGCCGGAGGGGCTCTTGGCTCCGACTTTCATTCTCGCGGCGATTTTCGGTCTTGACCGCGTTCGAGTTGCGTCGAACAGGTTGAAGTCGCGTCGGTTTTCGCGTTCTTTCGCTCTCGTCGGCTTTGGGGTCGGCGCGCCGCGTTCTGATTTGCCCGTCGATTTCTTCGGCGGGCTTTTTTTGTCGTCGAAATTTAAAGTTAGAGGGTTTGGACGGTTTGGGCGGGAGGTTAAAAAGCGGCGAACGGGGAGGAAAACGCGGGTTTTGCGGAAAATCGGCGCTTCTAAGAACGGTTGAAGGGAGAAAAGGGAACGGCCCCCCTTGCGAAAGAAAAAAGAAGGGGTAAAATGAGCCGTTGAAGGAATTTTAAGACGAGCCTTCCGCTCCCTCGACTCCGAGACGGCGGCGCGCGTCGGAAAACGTTGAAAATTTGAACCTAAGAAGGATAAAAAATGCGACGTCTCTTGATTGCCGGCAACTGGAAGATGAACCTGAAACTCGATTCCGCGAAAGCGTTGGCGCAAGGCCTGAAAGACGCGGCGGCGGGCGTTTCCGAAGTCGATATCGCTGTTTGCCCCCCGAGCCTCTACGTTCAACCGGTTTGCGAAATTCTGAACGGCTCCAACGTCGGCGTCGGCGCGCAAAACGCTTACTTTGAAGCCGCGGGCGCGTTCACCGGCGAACTCGAAATGGCGATGCTGACCGACGTCGGCTGCCAATACGTCATTCTCGGCCACAGCGAACGCCGCCACATTATGGGCGAATCGAGCGAACAAGTCAACCTGAAGGTTCGCGCCGCGTTGGCCGCCGGTCTCTGCCCGATCGTCTGCATCGGCGAACTCCTCAAAGAACGCGAAGCGGGCGTTACCAACGACGTCAACCGTCGTCAACTCGACGGCTCCTTCTCCGGCGTTACCGCCGAAGAAATGAAGAAATGCGTTATCGCTTACGAACCGGTTTGGGCGATCGGCACCGGCAAGGTCGCGACCCCGGAACAAGCGCAAGAAGTTCACGCCGACGTTCGCGCTTGGTTGACCGAACGTTACGGCAAAGAAGTCGCCGACGTCGTCCGCATTCAATACGGCGGCAGCGTCAAGGGCTCGAACGCGAAAGAAATTCTCAGCAAGCCGGACGTCGACGGCGCGCTTGTCGGCGGCGCTTCCTTGAAGGTCGACGCCTTTATGGAAATCATCAACAACGTTCGTTGAGCCGAGCGTTGAACGCGTCGCGCCGTTCCTGCGAAGGCGAGAACCGTCTCGACGACGGCGCGAATTGGCGTTTTTAACGTTTAGAACGACGCGTTTTTCAAGATTTTTCTTGTTTTTGTTAAAATAAGAGAAAAATTTTTGAAGAACGCGTCGCGTCGTCGTCGGGGCCGCTTGCGTTTGCGGAGATTCCGGTTATAATAAAGGGCGGCGCGCGACGTCGGGCGTCGGGGCTTTGGTCGCTCCTTGCGGTCGCAAGGCGTTCGCGTCGACGACGAATAAACGTTGCGAATGAGAAAATTTTAGACATTATGCCGAAAACGAGGCGTTTTTGGCGACTTATGGGATTTTGAAATATGGCCGCTTTCCTGCAATCGCTCCTGTTCCTGTTTATGGTTTTGTTGTCGCTCTTCCTGATTCTGATTATTTTGCTGCAACGCGGCAAGGGCGGCGGTTTGGTCGGCGCGTTCGGCGGGATGGGCGGCAACAGCGCGTTTGGCGCTAAGACGAGCGACGTTTTTATGCGCATTACCGTCGTCGCGGCGATTATTTGGTTCGTCGCGTGCATCGGCGGTCGTCATATTCTCGGAATGAAATCCGGTTCGTCTCTCCAAGATATGGTCGGCGTCGAGGCCGCCGCGACCGCTCCTGCTGAAACGGCTCCGGCGACCGACGCGACCGCTCCTGCTGAAACGGCTCCGGCGACCGACGCGACCCCGGCTGAAACGGCCCCGGCGACCGACGCGGCTCCGGCGGAATCCGCTCCGGCGACCGACGCGGCTCCGACTGAAGCCGCTCCGGCCGAATAAGTCGCAAGAACGCGCGAGCGTTTGAAACGAATAGCTTTGGGAACGTCGCGACGAAAAGGCGCGGCGTTCGGGCGTTGTTAGTCGCTTGGGGAAATAGAGGCGCGCAATGTTGACAAGTATGACCGGGTTCGGCGCGGCTTCGATCTGCGAAGACGGTTATGTGATTTCGACGGAAATTAAAGCGGTGAACAATCGCTTTTTGAAAACGTCGACGCGTTTGCCCGACGGTTTCGCGGTTCTTGAATCGAAGATTGAAGAGCGGTTGCGAACGAAGTTGGCGCGCGGCTCGGTGAATTTCTCGTTGCGTCTTGAAAGAGAGACGACGGACGCGGAAATCGGCGTTGATTTTGGCGCGTTGAAACGGTATTTGACGGAAGCGAAGCGTTTTGCCGGCGAGAATCCGGAGCTCGTCGCTTCCGAGAATTTAGGGGCTTTCGTCGATTATTTGCGTTTGCCCGGCGTTCTGCAGGACGCGTCGCGTTCCGTCGATAAAGCGGGGTTGCCGGAGCGGCTTTGGGACGCGATCGCTCGCGCCGTCGACGCCGCGCTCGAACAGATGCAAGCGATGCGCGAAGCGGAAGGCGAGTCGATGAAACGCGACTTGACCGAGAATTTGGACGAGTTGCGCCGGTTGATCGGCGAGGTGGAAACCTTGGCTCCGACCGTCGTCGAGAATTATCGTCGACGTTTGACCGAGCGCGTCGCTAAGATTTTGGCCGACGAAGGCGCGACGCTTGAGCCGAGCGATTTGATTCGCGAGATTGCCGTTTATACCGATCGCGTCGATATTTCCGAAGAAATCGTTCGTTTCTATTCGCATTTGAAGCAATTCGAAGAAACGATGGAAAACGAAGCGGCCTGCGGTAAAAAACTTGATTTTATTACGCAGGAAATGTTTCGCGAAACGAATACGATCGGTTCGAAGGCGAATTCTCCCGACGTGTTGGCGCGCGTCGTCGAGATGAAGTCGGGAATCGAGCGGATTCGCGAGATGGTGCAAAACGTCGAATGACGTTCGGCGATAAACGGGCGGCGCAAAAATGAAAAACGAAAGCGAACGAATAAGCGACGCTTCGACGCGTCGAGGGCGGGTTTTGGTTTTCTCCGGCCCGTCCGGCGTCGGGAAGGGAACGCTCCTGAAACGGCTTTTTGCCGAAACCGATTTTCCGTTGGTTTCGAGCGTTTCCGCGACGACGCGTTCTCCGCGTCCCGGCGAAGTCGACGGCGTCGATTATCGTTTTTTGAGTCGCGACGAATTTTTGCGGCGACGCGAAGCGGGCGAGTTTTTAGAGTCGTTTGAGGTTTACGCGGGCGGCGCGCTTTACGGGACGCTTCGCGAGGACGTGGAAACGGCCCTTAAACGCGGCGATTGGGTCGTTTTGGAGATCGACGTGAAGGGCGCTGCGAGCGTCGCGGCGACGTATCCCGACGCGGAGACGATCTTTATCGAACCGCCGTCGATCGAAGCGTTGCGCGAACGTTTGAAAGGGCGCGGTTCGGAAGACGACGCGGAAATTGAAAAGCGCGTCGCGCAAGCCGAGTCGGAATTGGCCGCGAGCGGCTTTTATCGTCGGCGCGTCGTTAACGACGACCTGGACGAAGCGTATAAGAAAATACTCGCTTTTTTGAGCGAAAAATAATCGCGGCCCGACGTGGGCGGCGCGCGAAATAAACGAAAGCAAAACGAAAAGTTAAAAAACGACGCGGCGGCGTCGAGGAGTAGCAAAAATGATTGAAGAACTCAAAGAAGAAAAGCTGATCGAGAAAGTCGGCGGTCGTTTTCGTCTCTCCGCGTTGATTCAGAAGCGGCTTGTCGTTCTGAATAAAAGCCAACGTCCGTTTGTTTCCTCGGCGGATAAAAAAGACAACTTGCAAATTGTTATTCAAGAGATTTTGGAAGATAAAATCTATTTGAATATGGACGGCGAAGTCGTTGAGAACGTTCCGTCCGCGACGGAAAACGTCGACGATTCCTTTCTTTCCTCTTTTGAGTGATTTCTCTGAATTAGGATGAGCGAACGCGATTTTTCCGACGTCGCCGGGCGCGAGTTGTTGCTCGGCGTTTGCGGCGGAATCGCCGCGTATAAAGCGGCGGCGTTGACGAGTTTGGCGCGAAAGGCCGGGCTTGGCGTTACGGTTGTTATGACCGAAGCGGCGACGAAGCTGGTCGCGCCGAAAACGTTCGAGGCTCTCTCTTCAAGACCGGTCGCGACTTCAATGTGGGGGCCGAATCTCGCGCATCCTCATATTGAGTTGGCGCGTCAAGCGGACGTTTTTTGCGTCGCGCCCGCGACGGCGAACACGATGGCGAAGGCGGCCGCCGGTTTTGCGGATAACTTAATGTCCGCGACAATCCTTGCGTTCACGGGAACGATGATTTACGCGCCCGCGATGAACGCCGCGATGTGGGAAAAACCGGCGACGCAACGGAATCTTCGGCGACTGATTGAAGACGGCGCGACGATCGTCGGCCCCGAAACCGGGCGTTTTAGCTGCGGCGAGGCGGGCGTGGGGCGGATGGCCGAGCCGGAGACGATTTTTGGCGCTATTCTAACGGCGTTGCGGGCCAAGCGGTAATTGCGCCGCGGTTCTAGGTAGGGTTGATTGACGTCCGCAAGTTGAAAATGTCTTGGAAAATTCGCGAGAGCGCGGTAGCGGTTGTAGCGATTGTAATAAAAACGCTTGTTTGAAAACGGTAAAGAAAAAACGTCGGGCAAGTGGAAATTTGCCGAATTTACGCGAAAAGTTACCGCTTTTACCTAATTTACCGTGAAAAATGAAAAAAATGGGGATTTTTTCATTTTTCCCCCTTGTGCAACGCCGTTCGTCGATTATAATGCAAAAGTCGTTGCAAATTACCGGCGACAAAGAACGTCGACGAGCGCCGCTTGCAAATTCTTACGATGCTAAGCGCAGTGAGCCAAGACGCCAAGAGGGCGACGTTTGACCGCGGTTTCGATCGGAACTTCGGCTAACGCGAGTTTCACATTGACGTTCTTTGAGTAGAGAAAGCCCCCTTTCGCTCAACGGGTTGGCTAAATTAGTCGGCGACTGCAACATTTGAAAATTATCGAGCAAAATCGATTTTCCCCAGTTGCGAACCGCGGCGAGGGAATTGCGTAAAACAAGAATTGCGCGTCGAAAATAAAAAATAGCGCCAAAATTGCGCTGGGAGTCGACGCCGATTCCGGATATTTGTCAATCAGGTTTGGAAAGAACGGAGAATTACAGTGTCGACTTCCGACAACGCCATCATCAGAATTCGTATGGAAGCCTACGATCACGCCACGCTTGATCAAAGCGCGCTTGAAATCGTTGAAACCGCTAAACGTACCGGCTCGATCGTTCGGGGCCCGATTCCGCTCCCGACGCGTATTGAACAATACACCGTCCTTTCCAGCCCGCACGTTAACAAAAAAGCTCGCCAACAATTCGAAATTCGCACGCACAAGCGCGTTATCGACATCGTTCAAGCGACCGCGAAAACGATCGACGCGTTGAACAAGCTGAACCTTCCGGCCGGCGTCGATATTAAGATTAAAGCGACGGGCGCTCGTTAATCTGCACTGAAATTAAACGTCGTAACGGCCTTCACCCAACGATAGACGGGCCGCAATGCGATTTAAATAAAATCTGTCTGCGATAGACATATAGAGGAAAAAGAGATATGGGTATCGGTTTACTTGGGCAAAAACTCGGTATGAGCCAGTTATACACCGAACAGGGAGAAGTGATTCCTGTTACCGTTATTCAAGCGGGTCCGTGCTGCGTTCTTCAAGTGAAGACGATGGAACGCGACGGTTACGAAGCCGTCCAACTCGGTTACAAAGACAAACCGCGTCGTCTCGCTAGCAAAAGCGAACGCGGCCACGTCGCCAATATCGACAGCAAACGTCAAAAGGCGGCTGTCGCGGCGGGCGTCGAAGTCGCGAAGAAAGCGGACTGCGAACCGAAACGTTTCATTCGTGAATTTCGCGTTCCGGTCGAAGGTTTCGAAGTCGGTCAAAACTACGACGTCGAAGTTTTTAACGACGTCGTCGCGGTCGACGTTACGGCTCGCAGTAAAGGTCGCGGTTACGCCGGGGCTATGAAACGCCACAATTTCAGCGGTCAACGCGCGACGCACGGCGTTAAGAAATGCCACCGTCACCTCGGTTCGACCGGTTGCAGCGCCTACCCGAGCCGCACCCCGAAAGGGAAGCGTATGCCGGGGCACTATGGCAACGCCAAGTGCACGGTTCGCAATCAAAAGGTTGTCGTTGTCGATAAAGAAAATAATTTGCTCGTCATTCGCGGCGCCGTCCCGGGCCCGATCGGCTCCTACGTCGCGATTCGTCCGACCAACAAATTGCCGGCTCCGAAACATAACAAATGGCGCCTCGCCTGATTTTCGGACGACGTAAACGCAAATAAGAAAATAAATATTTAATTTGAATATTGAGTTAAAATGACTAACTTACCGATTTACGACAAGACCGGCGCCCAAGTCGGGTCCTACGAACTCGATCTCGACGCGATGGCGCCGAAGGTCAGCAAACAGTTGCTTCACGACGCCGTCGTGATGTACCAAGCGAACCTTCGTCAAGGTTCCGCGAAAACGAAGACTCGTTCCGAAGTTTCCGGTTCCCGTAAAAAGATGTACCGCCAAAAGGGCACGGGCAACGCTCGCGCCGGTCATAAACGCAGCGGCGTTCGTCGCGGCGGCGGTCATATCTTCGCCAAGACCCCGAAAGATTGGTCGTATCGTCTCCCGCGCAAAGCGCTGAAAATGGCGACTCGTATGGCGATGGCTGAAAAAGTTCGCGCCGAATTCGTCAAGGTTATCGACGTTCTTCAAGTCGAAGCTCCGAAAACGAAAGTCGTCGCCGACGTTCTCGGCAAACTCGCGATCGAAAAGACGGTTCTCGTCGTCGTCGACAAATACGACGCGAATATGTACCTCAGCGTTCGCAATATTCCGACGGCGAAAATCCTTCCCGTTTCCGACCTGAACGCTTACGAAATTCTTCGACCGAAACAACTTTTGGTTACGAAATCGGCGATGGATGCGTTCGTTAAAACTCGCGTTGAAGCCTGAGCTTAGCTAGGTTGAACGCAAGAAAATAAACGAACCTGAAAAATAAGGAATAAGACAATGCCTCAATGCAAAGACGTTACCGATACCAAACTCGTTCTCGAGCCGTATCAAGTCATTATTCGCCCGATCGTTACCGAAAAAGCTTTCCACAACTCGTCGGCGCGCAACACTTACACTTTCGAAGTTAACAAATTGGCTTCGAAACTCGATATCAAAGACGCGATTGAAGCGCTCTACGACGTCAAAGTCGTCGCCGTCAGCACTCAAAACCGTCAAGGCAAAAAACGCCGCACTCGCAAGGGCGTCGGTTGCACGAAATCGTGGAAAAAAGCGATGGTCAAGTTGGACGACGAATATCGTCTCGACCTTTATTGATCGGCCTGCGTTTCGAATTGAAGAAAAAATCAACGTAATTTAATAGCGAGATTAAAATAATGGGTATTCGACGATACAAACCGAATAACGCGGGTCGGCGAAATATGAGCGTCAGCGACTTTGCCGAGCTGACGAAAGGCGCGAAGCCGGAAAAAAGCCTTCTCCGTCCGAAGCGTCGTTGCAACGGTCGCAACAACCAAGGCGTCATCACCGTTCGCCATCGCGGCGGCGGCCACAAACGTCAACTTCGTTTGATCGACTTCCGTCGCAATAAGGACGGGATTCCGGCGCGCGTCGCCTCGATTCAATACGACCCGAACCGCACCGCTCGTATCGCGCTCTTGGTTTACGCCGACGGCGAAAAACGCTATGTCGTCGCTCCGGAAGGCGTTACCGTCGGTATGACGCTTAATAGCGGCGCCGCCGCCGAACCGCGCGTTGGGAACTGCCTCCCGTTGAACAAGATTCCGCTCGGTTCCGAAATTCACAACATCGAACTTCGCCCGGGTCGCGGCGGTTGTATGTGCCGCAGCGCCGGTTCGAAAGCGACGCTCGTCGCTCGCGAAGAAAACTGGGCGCAAATCACGCTCCCGAGCGGCGAAATCCGCCGTGTTCCGAGCTCCTGCCGCGCCGTCATCGGCGTCGTTGGGAACGGCGAACATATGAACATCGTCCTCGGTAAAGCCGGTCGCAGCCGTTGGCTCGGTCGTCGCCCGTACGTCCGCGGCACCGCGATGAACCCGATCGACCACCCGCACGGCGGCGGCGAAGGCCGCACCAAGGGCGGTCGCCATCCGGTCAGCCCGACGGGCAAACCGACCAAAGGCACTTCGACCCGCAAACATAAGAAGCCGTCGAACAAGGCGATCATTCGCCGTCGCCGCAGCCGTCGCTACGGCGTCCTGAAACTTTCCTGATAGCGATTGGTTTGTAAATTGACGGGAGGATAAGGAAGCCTCCGCTTTCCTCCCGCGGTTTAGTTTTCCGCAACAAAATAAGAAAACTTCAACTGGAAAATAAATGAGTAGATCACTTAAAAAGGGTCCGTTCGTTGATTATAAACTTTTCGCTAAAATCGAAAAGCTCGATCAACAGGGCAAAAAAGAACCGGTTAAGACTTGGGCGCGCGCTTGCACGATCGTTCCTGAATTTGTCGGCCACACGTTCCTCGTTCACAACGGCAAAGCGTTTTTGAAGGTTTTCGTTACCGAAGAAATGGTCGGCCACAAGCTGGGCGAATTCTCGTTGACTCGCGTTTTCCGCGGCCACGGCGGCAAAGGCAAATAATTCGGATAGGTGCGAACAATGCAACAAGAAAAATTGAACCAAGTTCCTCGTTATCGCGCGCAACATAAGTTTGCGCAGATTAGCGCTCAAAAAGTTCGCGTTTTCGCGGACTTGATTCGCGGCAAATACGCCGACGAAGCGATGACGCTCCTGCAATGCTATCCGAACCGCGGCGCGCGTATGCTTGAAAAAGTCCTGAAAAGCGCGATGCACAACGCCGAAGACCTCCGCGCTGCGTCGATCGAAGATCTTCGTATCGTCGACGTTCGCGTCGACGGCGGCCCGATGGCTCGTCGTTGGAAGGCTGGTTCGCGCGGTATGTCCACGGTGATCAAACGTCGCTCGAGCCACATCAGCGTCGTCTTGGAATAATAGTTAGCTAGCACGGGCGAAATCGCCATTAGATACAAGGACTACTAAGTCATGGGTCAAAAGGTCAATCCCGTCGCGTTTCGCGTCGGCGTTATGGAAGATTGGAAGAGCCGTTGGTACGCTCCGAAAAAAGAATTTTCCGCGCTCCTCGTCGAAGACAAGCGAATCCGCGACTTCATTAAGAAGCAAAAGAATAAAGACGGCGTTCCGGTTTATCCGGCGATCGCGAAGATCGAAATCGAACGCACCCGCGACGAAGTTCGCGTTATTCTCTTCGCCGCTCGTCCGGGTCTCCTGATCGGTCGCAAGGGCGAAAAGATTGAAGAACTTCAAAACGAGCTTCAAAACCTCACCGGTCGTCGCATCAATCTGAAGATTGAACAAGTCGAAGATCCGGAATTGGTCGCTCAATTGGTCGCGGAAGATATCGGCGATCAACTTTGCAAACGCGCCAGCTTCCGCCGCGTTATGAAACACGCGATGAGCAAAGCGATGGAAAAGGGCGCCAAGGGCATCAAGATTCAACTGGCCGGACGTCTCGGCGGCGCTGAAATGGCGCGCTGCGAAAAGCAATCGGTCGGTTCGATTCCGCTCTCGACTCTTCGCGCGAAAATCGATTACGGCTTCGCGGAAGCCAAGATCGCGCAAGGTCACATTGGGATTCAAGTTTGGGTTAATCAAGGCGAATATAGCGAGGACGATAACAATGGCCAGAATGCCGAAAAGAGTCAAGCACCGAAAAGTACAAAGAGGGCGTATAAGCGGTAACGCGACCCGCGGCCAAGCTGTCAGTTTTGGCGATTTCGGGCTCCAAACGCTCGAAGGCGGCTGGATTAGCGCGCAAACGATCGAAGCCGGTCGTATCGCGGCGCAACAATATCTCCGCGCCGAAGGTAAGCTTTACATCCGCATTTTCCCGCACAAGCCGATCACCTCGATTCCGCTCGAAACTCGTATGGGTAAGGGTAAAGGGGAACCGGAATACTGGGCCGCGGTCGTTCGACCGGGCACGGTTATGTACGAAGTCGCGGGCGTTCCGGAAGAAACCGCGAAGCTCTGCTTCAACCGTCTGGCGCACAAGATGCCCGTCAAGTGCCGCCTGATTCGTCGCAAGAGCATCTGATCGCAAGTCGAAGTTAATCGTTCCGCCGTCGCAAGGCGGCGGGCGATTCGCTCGACCGTTAGAACACAACCTTGAAATCGAGTTCGATCAAAACGGTCGCGCTCGACGAAGAGTTCGAGAGATAAAATGAAGGCCAAAGAAATTCGAGAAATGAGCGACGAACAACGCGCGAGTCTGCTCAAAGAAACGACCGAAAAGTTGTTCAAACTTCGCGTTCAAGCCCGAATGGAACGCTTGGATTCGCCGAGCGAAGTCGGCAAAGCGAAGAAAATCATCGCTCAAATCAAAACGATTCAACACGAAATTAACGGTTAAGAAAGTCCGTCGACGGCGCCGCAAACGCGCCAAGGTCTTTCAAAGCGAGGATACATATGCCTAAGATGAAGTTGGTCGGCGTCGTTAAGACCGACAAAATGAAGAAAACCCGACGCGTTGAAATTCCGCGTATTAAGAAGTATCCGAAATACGGCAAATACGTCCGCACGCGCACCGTCTGCTATATGCACGACGAAAACGACGAAACTTCCGTCGGCGACGTCGTCGAGATCGAAGAAAGCCGTCCGACGTCCAAGCTGAAGCGCTGGACGCTCGTGAGCATCGTCAAGAAAGCGGAGAAAATTGACGGCTGAGAACGACGTTTAAGTCGTTCGCCGTCCCGCCGCGCGACGCAAAACGCTCCGCGGCGAGTTAGGGAATTGAAGAAAACACCAAATTAGTGGAAGCGAGTAACAACCATGATTCAGATGCAGACTCGTTTGGACTCCGCTGACAACACGGGCGCTAAAGAACTGCAGTGCATTAAAGTGTTGGGCGGCACCCACCGTCGCACCGCCGGCCTCGGCGATATCATCATTTGCTCCGTGAAGTCGGTTATTCCCGGTAGCCAAATCAAAAAGGGTCAAGTCGTGAAGGCCGTTATCGTCCGCACGAAACAACCGACCCGCCGCGAAGACGGAAGCTATATCCGCTTCGACGGAAACGCCGCCGTTTTGGTCGACAACGACAAAAACCCGCGCGGGACTCGTATTTTTGGCGCCGTCGGTCGCGAACTCCGCGATCTCGGCTTTATGAAGATTGTCAGTCTTGCGAGCGAGGTGGTCTGAGATGCGTATCAAAACTAACGACACGGTCGTCGTTCTTTCCGGTAAGAATCGCGGCCAACAAGGCAAAGTCCTCTCCGTCAATCGCGAAGAAGGCAAAGTTACCGTCGAAGGCGTCAACGAAGTGAAACGTCACGTTCGTCGTTCGCAAAAGAATATGCAAGGCGGTCGCCTTTCGAAACTGATGCCGGTTCCGGTCGGCAAGGTGATGTTTGTTTGCCCGAAGTGCAACAAACCGACCCGCGTCGGTTATAAATTTGACGAAGCCGGCAAAAAATTCCGCGCCTGCAAAAAGTGCGGCGCCTTCGTCGAAGAAACCGTCGCCTCGAAACGCTAGTAGAACAGGTACAGGAATATGACGCCTAGACTTTTAGAAAAATACAACACGCAAATTGCCTCGAGCTTGGAAAAGAAGCTCGGCAAAACGAACGTCCACTCCATTCCGAAACTCGAAAAAATCGTCGTGAATATGGGCGTTGGGAGCGCGATTCAAGATAAAAAATACTTGGAAGAAGCGCTCGACGTTTTGACCCAAATCACCGGCCAAAAACCGGTTGTTACGTCGGCTCGTCGTTCGATCGCCGGTTTCCGCCTGCGCGAAGGGATGAACATCGGTTGCAAGGTTACCTTGCGCGGCGCTCGTATGTACGAATTTATGGATCGCCTCATCTCGATCGTCCTCCCGCGCGTTCGCGACTTCCGCGGCTTGAACCCGAACAGCTTCGACAAACGCGGCAACTACAACCTCGGCCTCAGCGAACAACTCGTGTTCCCGGAACTTAACCCGGACAAATACACGAAGAGCCAAGGTATGAATATCACGTTCGTTACGAACGTCGATAGCGACGACGAAGCGCGCGAACTCCTTCGCGAATTCGGTATGCCGTTCAAAACTGGTAAAGAATAAAATACTTGGTAAAGGTTATTGATAAAATGGCGAGTAAAGCAAAAATCAATAAAGCGAATCGCGAGCCGAAATTCAGCACTCGACGCGAAAATCGTTGCAAGATTTGCGGTCGTCCGCGCGCCGTCTATCGCAAATTTGGCGTCTGCCGCATTTGTTTCCGCGAATTGGCGAACCAAGGGCTCATCCCCGGCGTTCAAAAAGCGAGCTGGTAGTTTAAGGAGAACAGTACAATGATGACAGATCCCATTGCCGATATGCTGACCCGTATCCGCAACGCTATTAAAGTCGAACACGAAACGCTCGACGTGCCGTTCTCGAAACTTAAGCTTGGCGTCGTCGACGTTCTCAAGCGCGAAGGATACATTTGGGAATACCAAATCGTCGAAGGCGCTCCGACGAACTTCATTCGCATTCAACTGAAATACGGCCCGAGCGGGGAACGCGTTATCCAATCGATCCGTAAAATCAGCAAGCCGGGTCGCCGTTGCTACTGCGGTCCGAAAGACCTGAAGCCGGTTCTTAACGGTCTCGGCATCAGCATTCTTAGCACGAACAAAGGCGTCGTTAGCGACCGCGAAGCGCGCGCGCAAAACGTCGGCGGCGAAGTTCTCTGCGAAATTTGGTGATTTTTCGCCAAAAAATGAAAAAAAATCCGTTTCCGCGCCCGTTTTGAGGGCGCGGCGGATTGACGAATCGTCAAAATAAGGTATGCTTATTTCTTAAGCGTCGTTGGACGCTTGAGCGTCGCGCGTTTCCTTGACGCGCCCGATTTCCCCGAACAAAGACGCGAGTCCCATAACGATATTAAATTGTTGGACGAAAATGAATTTGAGGGGCGAGGGGCGGTAAGCGCGTCGAAATATCGTCGTCTGGAATAAAGATTGCGATCAAAAGCTAACACATTTCAGCAGTAAGGTTAAACGAACATGTCGAGAATTGGTAAGAAACCGGTCGTCGTTCCGAACGGCGTCTCCGTCGAAATCAAAAACGACCGCGAATTGACGGTCAAAGGCCCGAAAGGCGAACTGAGCCAAACCTTCCGTCCGGAAGTCGGCCTCCGCTACGACGAAGAAGCGAAAGAATTGATCGTCGACCGTTTGTTCGAAACGCGCGTCGCGAACGCTATGCACGGGTTGACCCGCGCTCTCGTTCAAAATATGGTTACCGGCGTTTCCCAAGGTTACGAAAAGAAACTCGAAATCTTCGGAACCGGCTACTTGGCCGCTATCGCCGGCAACGTTTTGCAAGTCCGCGTCGGTTTTGCGAACGAGATCCACAAGCCGATCCCGGCGGGTCTCGAAGTTAAGTGCCCCGATCAACAACACGTTCACGTCAGCGGTTGCGACAAACAACTCGTCGGTCAATTCGCCGCGGAAGTCCGCGCGATTAAAAAGGCCGAACCGTACTTGGGCAAAGGGATCAAGTACGAAGGCGAAGTCATTCGTCGCAAGGAAAGCAAGGCGGCGGGCAAGAAGTAATAACGCTCTCCGCTCTCGTGGCGGTCGCGCCGTTCGCAAGACGAGGGGTTTCGGTCGCTCGAGCGATTTTCTTCGCTCGGCGACGCTCGTTGCGAAACCGGCGATCGCCTTCAACGCAATTTAAAAATTTTAATCAAATCGTGTGGTATTAACGTGAGAAAACAACTGCGTTTGAACAAACAACGCGTTACTCGCAAATTCCGAGTTTCCAACGCCGTTAAAAAGAACAGTACTCGTCCGCGTCTGTGCGTCTTCCGTAGCGCGCGTCATATCAGCTGCCAAGTCGTCGACGACCTCGCCGGCAAAACTTTGGCCAGCGCGAGCACTTACGAAAAGGATTTCCGCGAATCGAACCCGAACGGCGGCAACGTCGCCGCGGCCGAAATTGTCGGTAAAATGATCGGCGAACGCGCTCTCGCCGCCGGCGTTACCGCCGTCGCCTTCGACCGTAAAGGTTACAAATATCACGGTCGCGTCAAGGCTTTGGCCGACGCCGCCCGCGACGCCGGTCTCGATATCGGCGGCAAAGGCGACGAGTGATTCGTTGCGATTCGCGCTAGCGATTTTACAGAATACGATAGAATAAATCCTTAAAAGAATAAGAATAAGCCATGTCCGATAATAATCATGAAGGCGGGTTGGTCGACAAGGTCGTCAAAATCCGCAGATGTTCGGCGACCGTGAAGGGCGGACGTCGGTTCTCTTTCACCGCTTTGGTCGTCGTCGGCGACGGTAAAGGCAAAGTCGCGTGGGGTTACGGCAAAGCGAACGAAGTTCCGCCGGCCGTTAACAAAGCCGTTCAAGACGGAACGCGTAAACTCGCTTCGATCTGCATGCAAGGCTCGACGATTCCGCACGCCGTCGAAGGTCGTTTCGGCGCTTCTCGCGTCCTCCTTCTTCCGGCTCGTCCCGGTACCGGGGTTATCGCCGGCGCCGCCGTTCGCGCGGTCTGCGAAGCCTGCGGTATTCACGACATTTTGACGAAATCGTACGGAAGCGCCAACTCGGCTAACCTTGTTAAGGCGACGCTCGACGCTCTCAATAAGCTGCGAACCAAGTCTCAAATCGAGAATTTGCGAGGAGTCGAACTCTAATGAATATTAATACGATTAACGAAGGCATTCGTAAGAATGTTAAAAAAGATCGCGTCGGTCGCGGCCCGGGTTCCGGGAACGGCAAAACCGCCGGTCGCGGTAGCAACGGTCAAGGCGCTCGCGCCGGTTTCTCGCTTTCTCCGGTTTTCGAAGGCGGTCAACTCCCGTTGGTTCGTCGTATTCCGAAACGCGGTTTCAACAACAAAGTTTTCGCGGACGTCGTCGAGAGCGTCGCTTTGAAAGCCGTTCTGCGTAAGTTCGACGGTTCGGTCGAAATCACGCCGGAAGTCCTCGAAGAACGCGGGCTCATCAAGAGCGCGAAATCGATCGTCAAATTGATCGGTTCCGACGAAATGCCGAAAGCGTTCAACTTCAAAGTTCATCGCGTTTCCGAAGGCGCGAAAGAAGCGGTTGAAAAAGCCGGCGGCAAAATTGAAATTCTGCCCGGCAAAAAACCGGTCGTCAAGAACAAGATGAAGGCGAAGAAGGCTAACTGACCTTTTTCGTGAAGGTTTGTCGCCGCCGTTCGTTCGGCGAGCGCGCGGCGACCGTCGAAAAATCGTTCGGTTTGGATTTCTTCGAACCGAACGTTTTTTTTTTGTCGTCGAGCGGCGCAGGCGAACGGGCGAGCGTTTCTTTAAAATTTTTTTGAATTTTTAAGAAAATTTTTGCCGAAATTGTCGTTTCGCGGTCGCTTTTGGCGACGGCCCGTCTTGTTGAAAACGAAAAATTTTTTAAAATAATGAAGTCGTCCGAAATTAATGGTCGGCGGCGCGTCCGTTGTCAAACGGCGAAACGTCTTTAGGCTTTTCGCAACGGACTGTCGCTCGTTTTCCTTGTTGTTGGCGGACGAGATGAAAATAACAGATAACGCGTCGCGACCCTAAGGACTGCGATCGCGCGGGCGAACGTTTGACGACCGTTTGCGTAGCGCTTTGGGAAACGTCGCGTTAGTTGAAACTTCGAGGATTCGCATGATAGACAAACTTCGAATCATCTTCTCGATCACCGAATTGAGAAAGAAAATATTGTTGACGATCGGCCTTATCGCCGTTTATCGCATCGGTTGGAATATTTTCCTCCCGATGGTCGACGACGTCGGTATGCGCAACGCGATGACTTCCGGCGCGATGGAAGGCTTTGGCAATATGTTGAGCCAAGTCGCGATCTTCAGCGGCACGCAACTTGACCAAATGACGATTTTTGGTCTCGGCGTTATGCCGTATATTTCCGCGTCTATTATCTTCCAGCTTTTGGCGACCGTTTACGAGCCGCTTGAAAAGTTGCAAAAGGAAGGGGAAAGCGGGCGCAAAAAGATTAACGAATACACTCGTTACGCGACGATTCTTATCTGCGTTATTCAGTCGGCGGCTTATTTGTCGATGTTGAACGCGCAATCGGCGAGCGGTCAGAACGTTTTTCTTGAAAGTTGCGTCGGGCCCTCCGGGCATTTGACGTTCGCTTGGTACCTCCTCGCCATTTTGACGATGACCACCGGCACCGCTTTCTTGATGTGGCTCGGCGAGCAAATCGACGAATACGGCATCGGCAACGGTATCAGCCTTTTGATTATGGCCGGTATCTTGGCGAGCGCGCCGGGCGCCTTGGTGAAACTTTGGGATCAAGCGGGCGGTATGGGCACCGCGATGGGCCCGGAAAAATTGTTCGCGTTGGCGCTGATTTTCGTCGCCGTCGTTCTGGCCGTCGTCTTTGTTACGAAGGGCCAACGCCGCATTCCGACGCAAAGCGCGAAACACGTTCGCGGTCGTCAAGTTTACGGCGGCGCGCGTCAATATTTGCCGTTGCGCGTCAACCAAGCCGGCGTTATGCCGATCATTTTCGCGAGCAGCTTGCTTCTGTTCCCGCAATTCCTCTTCACCTATCTCGCGAGTCAAGCGAGCGGCGACGGGTGGTGGACGAAGTTCGTTACCGGCGGCAACGCGATTTTCACGGCCGGCGACTCTTACCTGTACGTCGTGATGGAAATCGTTTTGATTTACTTCTTCTGCTACTTCTGGACGGCGGTTACGTTCAACCCGAAAGATATGGCGGAAAACCTGAAAAATCACGGCACCTTCATTCAAGGTTATCGTCCGGGCGCCAGCACCGCGAATTACCTCGAAAAGGTTATGTTGCGCATCACCTACGTCGGCGCTTCCTTCTTGGCGGTTATCGCGATCGTTCCGACGCTCGTTACGACGTTGCTCGTCGGCAACGAAAACTACGCTTTGGCGAGTTTCTTCGGCGGCACGAGCCTCCTTATCGCCGTCAGCGTCGCGCTCGACTTGGTCGACAAAATCGACGCGCACCTTATTATGCGCAACTATAAGAGCTTGCTCGAATAGTCGCCGCTTGTTGAAGTCGCGTCGGCGCGGCTTCGCTTGTTAAACGACGCGACTTGCCGGTTCGGTTTTCGAGGCGGCGAGTCGTTTCGTTGTTTGAAGTTTAATAAATATTCAATAATATTAGGCGCGTTCGACGGCGCTTTGGCCGTCGGAGCGCGATAGGACGCAATAATAATGAGAGTTGTTTTTGTCGGGCCTCCGGGAGCCGGGAAGGGCACCCAAGCGGAAAATATCGTCGCGGAATATAAACTGTTTCATCTTTCGACCGGCGACGCTCTTCGCGCCGCGGTCGCCGCGAAGTCGCCGATCGGGATTGAAGCCGAAAAGTATATGTCGAGCGGCGCGTTGGTTCCGGACGAAGTCGTCGTCGGCGTCGTCGTCGAACGTCTCGACGAAGCGAAGGACGGTTGCCTTCTCGACGGTTTCCCGCGCACCATCGCGCAAGCCGAAGCGCTCGACAAGGTTTTGGCCGAGAAGAACGCGCCGCTCGACGTCGTTCTCGAACTGGCCGTTCCGGAAGACGAGTTGTTCAAGCGTTTGGCTTCCCGCGGTCGCGCCGACGACCAACCGGAAGTTATCAAGCGTCGCCTCGTCGCTTACCGCGAACAAACCGAACCGCTCGTCGGTTATTACACGAAAGCCGGTATTCTTCGTAAAATCGACGGTCTCGGCACGGTCGAGGAAATTTACGGGCGTATTAAGGCCGTTCTCGACGAATATAAATAATCGTCGCGTCGTTTGAAAAACGCGGTTTAGCGACCGTGAAAGAGCGCGCGGGCCGGAGAACGATGTTTTTCGTTTTTCCGCGGCGCGCTTGGCGGCGGTTCGGGCGAAGGTTCGAGCCGTCGATTTGCGCGTTTTTGAACGCGCTTTTATCACCGTTCGTCGTTCGAGCTTCGGTTCGGTTTGTTGTGTTCGCTCCGTTTTTCGGGCGGCGTCGAAACGAACGCGGTCGACGACAAGTTGAAAGGCGGCTTCCCTTGCTCTCCTTAAAAACGGAAAAAGATATTTGGAAAATGCGTAAGGCCGGGCTCCTTACTTGGACGGCGCACGAGCTGATTCGCAAGATTATTCGCCCGGGAATCACGACGAAGGAAATCGACGCCGAAGTCGAGAAACTCTTTACGCGCAACTTTGCCGTCGGGATGTTTAAAGGCGTGCCGGGTCGCGTTCCTTATCCGGCGGTTACCTGTATCTCCGTCAACGATCAGGTTGTTCACGGGATTCCGGGCGATCGCGTTATTCAAGAAGGCGACGTCGTGAGCGTCGACACCGGTTGCAAAATCGACGGTTGGTGCGGCGACGCGGCTTACACGAGCCTAGTCGGCGAAGTTTCCGACGAAGCGAAGAAGTTGGTGGAAACGACGCGGGGCGTTCTTGGGCTTGCGATCGAAAAACTGCAAACGGCGAAATATTGGAGCGACGTCGCTCGCCAAATGGAAAAATACGTTCGCGAACGCGGTTTTTCGGTCGTCGAATCCTTCGTGGGGCACGGGATCGGGCGACGTATGCACGAAGATCCGCAGGTTCCGAACTTCGTTTATCCGGAATTCTTGCGCGGCGGCGATTTTCAAATCAAGCCGGGCGTCGTGATCGCGATCGAGCCGATGGTCAACGTCGGCGGCAAGCGCGTTAAGCAGCTTCGCGATTATTGGACGATTTCGACCGCCGACGGAAGTTTGAGCGCGCACGAAGAACATACCGTTGGAATTCTGAAGTCCGGCCCGATCGTCTTGACCGGCCCCCCCGAGACCGAAGAAGAGAAAAAAATGGTCGAAACGTTTTTTGAACGTTACGAATATAACAAATAATCCGGCTAGCCTCTGATTTTTTTGAAAAAAAAGGCGAAAGAACGGTTAATTTTTCTTGGCCGCCCCTTGCGCTTAGGGGCGGTCGAGCTATAATAAGTTGACTATTGACTAAACGCGGCGCGTCTCGCCTCCGATTTCGCCGGTCGAGCCGTCGTTAACTTCAATAAGAACACGCGAGATTTTAACAATGAAAGTTCAAGCTAGTGTTAAGCGAATTTGCGAAAACTGCAAAGTCGTGAAACGTAAGGGTAAGATCTACGTTATTTGTGCGAACCCCCGCCACAAGCAACGTCAAGGTTGAGCGTATTAGCGTCGACGAGTTCAAAGGCGGAAGACGACGTTCGGGTAATGTTTTAAACGTCTTTGCGCTCGCTCGGGTCTTCTCGACGCGACGAGCCTCCGGTTAGAGCCGTCGAGTCGAAACAAAATCAAAAAACAGGAGAAGTTAGATGCCTCGTCTTTTGGGTGTTGACATTCCGAATAATCGTCCTACCGCGATTTCGCTGACGTACCTTTACGGCGTCGGCCCGCAAACCGCCGCCGAATTGTGCCGCAAGGCCAATATCGATCCGACTATGCGCGCGAAGGATCTTAAAGAAGAAGAAGTCGCCAAATTGGCCGTTCTTCTCGACAACGATTACGTCGTTGAAGGTCAACTCCGTCGTCAAATTAACCAAAATATTGCCCGTCTTCGCGAAATTGGCTGCTATCGCGGCATTCGCCACCGCAAAGGTCTCCCCGTTCGCGGTCAGCGCACGAAAACGAACGCGCGCACCCGCAAAGGTCCGAAAAAGACCGTCGCCGGCAAGAAGGGCGTCAAGGACCGATAAGGTTCGCGTTAACCGACGTTTGCTTCGTCGAGAAGCAAGAACGTCGTATAGTCGAATTTTCGACGATCGCTCGCAAGTCGTTGTTGTTTCGGTTTGACGACGGTCGTTCGATTCATCGCGCATTTTATCGCTCGCCGAACGCGGTTGTTTGAGTTCGCGTCGGTCGAGAGTTTAATTGGAGATATTAGAGTGGCTAAAGTTTCGAAGAAACGTAAGGTTAAGAGAAATGTCGCCAGCGGCGTCGCTCACATCAAAGTTAGTTTCAACAACACTAACGTGACGATCACCGATATGAAAGGCGACACGCTTTGTTGGGCTACCGCCGGCACCAGCGGCTTCAAAGGAAGCCGTAAGAGCACGCCGTTCGCCGGTCAAATGGCCGCGCAACAAGCCGCCGATAAAGCGAAGAAGTTCGGTATGAAAGAAATCGACGTTCGCGTCAAAGGCCCGGGTAGCGGTCGCGATATGGCGATTACCGCCCTCGCGCAAGCCGGTCTCACCGTCAAAACGATCGAAGACGTTACGCCGCTTCCGCACAACGGTTGCCGTCCGCCGAAACGTCGTCGCGTTTGAGCGATTGGAACGTTGTTCGCGGTTTGATCGCGAAGCGCGTTTGATTTCCGCGCTCGTTTGATCCCGCTTGACATTCAAAGAAAAACATACACGAACTTTAGAATATTGGAGCAGTAATATGGCTCGTACTTTGGGTCCCGTATGCAAACGTTGCCGACGCGAAGGCGTTAAGCTCTTCCTGAAGGGCGCGCGTTGCGAATCCGACAAGTGCCCCTTCGCTCGCGCCGGCGAAAGCCGCCGCGACGGTCGTTCCGCCGTTCTCCCGCCGGGTATGCACGGCGCCAAACGCGGCAAGATGACCGAATACGGCGAACAACTTCGCGAAAAACAAAAGGTCAAGACGTTCTACGGCGTTCTTGAAGCTCAATTCCGCAAGTACTATCAAATGGCCGAACGTTCCAAGGGGAACACGGGTCAAGTCCTTATGTCCTTGCTCGAACGTCGTTTGGACAACGTCGTTTACCGCCTTGGTTTCGGCGTTTCCCGCGCGCAAGCTCGTCAGTTGATTTCGCACGGGCACATCTGCGTCAACGGTCGTCGTCTCGACGTCGCGAGCTACCTCGTTCGCCCGGGCGACGTCGTTTCCGTCAAAGTTTACAAACGCGAAGGCGGCAAAGCGAAGAAACCCGGTTCGCTCGCCATCGTTAACGAAGCGATCGCCGGTATGAACGGTCGCGCCGTTCCGGACTTCCTCGTCCGCAACGACGGCGACGTTCCGAGCGGCGCCGTTCTCCGCAACCCGGTTTACGACGACGTTTCCTTGCCGGTCAACCCGCAACTGATCGTCGAGCTTTGCTCGAAATAGTAGCGCGCGGCAAATCGCCGTTCGACTTTTCCGTTTTGCCTTGTCGGTTCGTCGTTTACGCGACGGCGAGCCGGCGACGCGCGGTTTCGCCCTTCGACGTTGCTTGGCGACGCGTCGAGTTAGTCGTCTCGACGAAACGAACGCGGAACCTCGAACTTATCGTCGGCGAATCGAATTGAAATTTTGTCGAGAATTCGATATCCAAAATCAAACTGGAGCGAACCGAACATGAGAATTAGATGGAGAGGGTTGGAGCTTCCCAGCAAAGTCGTTTGCGATCGCGACGCTTTCACTCCGACGTATGGAAAATTTTACGCCGAACCCTTTGAACGCGGTTTCGGCGTCACGGTTGGGAACAGCCTCCGCCGAGTTCTTTTGTCGAGCTTGGAGGGGAGCGCGGTTACGAAGATGAAACTTCGCGGCGCGCAACTCGAGTTCACTTCCTTGCCGGGCGTGATGGAAGACGTTACCGAGATCGCCTTGAACGTCAAGTCTCTTGTCGTTCGCTCCCACGACGATAAACCGCGCGTTATCCGCATCGAAAAGAATAAAGCGGGCGTCGTTACCGGCGCCGACGTTATTCCGGATTCCGAGGTTGAAATCATCAACCCCGAACTGGTGATCGCGACTTTGACCGACGACGTTCCGTTCAGCTTGGAAATGGTCGTTGAAAACGGTCGCGGTTACGTTCCGGCGACCGAGCAAGCGTCGTATCGCGACCGCAACGAAGAAATCGGGCACATCCCGCTCGACGCTTCGTTTAGCCCGGTTGTCAAAGTTCAATATAACGTCGAAGAAACTCGCGTCGGCCAAAAAACGAACTACGACCGTTTGGTGATGCAAATCTGGACCGACGGCTCGATCGACCCGGAAATGGCGTTGGTCGAAGCGTCGAAGATTTTGCGCAAACACCTGAATCCGTTCGTCCAATACGATCGTTTGGAAGGGAACGTGTTCAGCCGCGCCAAGACGTCCGGCGCCGCGGGCCTCGATCCGGCTCTCGAAGCGAAATTGGCGATGACGCTTTCCGACTTGAATCTCTCCGTGCGAGCGACGAACTGCTTGGAAAACGAAAACATCACCACCGTTCGCGAGTTGGTCGTCCGCAACGAAGACAGCCTCCTCGAAGTTCGCAACTTCGGCGAAACGACGCTGAACGAAGTGAAGGAAAAGTTGACGGCGATCGGTTTGCGCCTCGGTATGCGCATTCCCGCCGCGTCGAACTCCCAAGGCGGGAAGTTCGTTTGACCATTTGAAAACAGCCTAATATTTAGATAGTATATAGTTAGTACCATGCGACACAGAAGAATTGGTAGAAAATTTGGGCGCAACCCGAACCACCAACGCGCTCTTTTGAAGAACCTCGCGCTCGCTCTCGTTCTCACCGAACGCGAAGACGACGCTTACGACTCGAAAGAACAAGCGCCGAAGGTCAAGGGCCGCATCGTTACGACCCTCCCGAAAGCGAAGGAACTTCGCCCGTTCGTTGAAAAGCTCGTGACGAAAGCCGTCCGCGCTCAAAAATCGATCGCCGCCGCCGACGCTCTCGCTTGCAAAGCCGAAAAAGGCTCCGCCGAGTGGAAAGCCTGGCGCGAAGGCGAAGGTTGGAAAGAATGGAACAAAGCGGCCGCTCCGGCGCTCGCCGCTCGTCGCGCCGTTTACAGCGCGTTCGGTTCCTCGTCCGTCGCTCGCGAAGCGGTCGGGATTCTCTTCGACAAAATCGCTCCGCGTTACGTCGAACGTCCCGGCGGTTACACCCGCATTCTGAAGCTCGCGACCCCGCGTCTCGGCGACGCCGGTAAGCGCGCGATCATCGAATTCGTCGGCGAAAACGACAGCCGCAACGCGAAAGCCGCGCCGGCCATTCCGACGGTCGAATGATTTTGAGTTTCGACTCGAAATAACGAAAACGAGCCTTTGTCGGCGATTAAAAGTCGGCGGGGCTCGTTTTTTTATCGCTTTTGAACGCGAGGCTTTCCTTCCGTCGGGAATTCCGTTCGGTTCAAACGCGAACTCGCCCCTTTGCGTTGAGCGAACCGTTCTTGTAATTTCTTGTTTATCTTGCTTATTTTGCTTGTTTTGCCAATTTGCGTTTGGGAACCTTGAAATCTTTCAATTACACGGACGCGTTGAGCGTCGTTTGCCGCGATATTTGCGCTAAGACGCCGATTTTCCAAAAGTACGATCTCGATTACGTCGGTTTCGCTTGCCGCAGAACGCGCGACGCCGAGCCGACCGGCGTTTTTGCGTCGCTGACGCCGTTGCGTTTTGAAGCCGGGGCGCTCGCGACTTGCCGACGCGGCGCGTTTTGGAAAGCGCCCGACGTCGTCGACGCGAACGGGCGGAAGTTGCTCTATATTCTAACCGTTTATATCCCGAGGTTTATCGCGTTGCCGTTGAACGATAAAATTCAAACGTTGACGCACGAGCTTTACCACATCGCGCCGGAGTTTAACGGCGACGTTCGGCGTTTCGGCGGAAAAAATTACGCGCACGGTTCGTCCCGGAAAAAATACGACGCGATCGTCGCCCAATACGCCGACGCTTGGTTGAAGCGCGAACCCGACCCGCGAATTTGGGGCTTTTTGCAAAACGACGTCGCCGAGTTGACGCGGCGTTTCGGGAAAATTACCTACGCGCGCTTTCCGGCGATTAAGTTGATCAAAATTGACCGCGACGAAGCCGTGCGCTTAAACCCGCGTCTTGCGGAGGTCGAGAAGGGGAAAAAATAGGGCGGCGCCGCGTTTTTCTCGTTGCGATTTCCGCGTTTTGGCGTTATAATAAAAGGCGACGGCGCGCTCGGCGACCGCGAGGAGC
Organism: Thermoguttaceae bacterium; assembly: GCA_017937485.1. GTDB lineage: Bacteria > Planctomycetota > Planctomycetia > Pirellulales > Thermoguttaceae > RUG369. Next base: position 30,086 of record JAGBDN010000082.1, on the reverse strand, counting down.
GGCGAGTTTCCGGCGTTTTTGACGCGATAAACAACGAAAGCGGAGGCGATACGATGAACGGTTCAACGCAAAACGGCGCGGCGACGCGTCGCGAATTTTTGAAACGAACGGCGCTGATTTGGGGCGCGTTGGCGACGGCGAACGGCGTCGGCGCGAGCGATTGGAAGCGGATTTTCGCCGCCGAATTTAGCGACGGGCCGGAGCCGACCGCCGACGAAATCGCCGCCGCGATTCGCGTTTTGAGCGAAACGTCGGGTCCGAAGTGGTCGGACGAGCGGTTGAAAGCGGCGCTGACGATTCAGCGTTCGGTCGACCGGCTCGAAGCGAAGGATTTTAACGATTATTTCAACGGTTCGCCCGAGAACGCGGCGCGTTGGATCGCCGAACGGGGCGTTTTGCGCTTCCTCGACGCCGGATTCGACAAGATTTTGCGCGAAGTTCCGACGACCGAAGTCGCCGAAGGAACCGTCGTTTTTTGGCAAATTTACAATATGGGTTACGTCGTCAAAACGCCGACGCAAACGTTCGCGATCGACGTTCGGCACCGCCGCGCGCCGGAGTTGGAGCCGCTTGTCGATTTCACGCTGATCACGCACAACCACGGCGACCACTTCACGCGCTCCTTTATCCAAGCGATGGAGGCGGCGGGAAAACCCGTCGTTTCGAATTTCCTCGACAATCGCTGGAAGACCGGCCCGAACGGCGGCGAGTACGAGTTCGGCGACGCGAAAATCCGCGTTAATTTGGTCGATCACAACGCGAAACTCCGCCGCTTCGTCTCGACTTACGAGATCGATTGCGGCGCGGCGACGGGAAATCGCGTCGTTTATCACGTCGGCGACGCTTGCAATTTCGCGCAGTTGACGCCGGAAAAACCGGTCGACGTCTTCATTCCGCACTTGGCCGTCGGACTCGACGTTCCGAAATGCGTTAAGGAAACGTTGAAGCCGAAACTTACCTTGCTTTCCCATATTCTCGAACTGGCGCACGATATCGACAAATGGCGCTGGTCGTACAAGTACGGACTGGGAATTTGCGCAAAATGCGCGAGCGATTCCGTCTTGCTCCCCGTTTGGGGCGAAAAAATCGTCGTCGGCGGTTGAGCGTCGACGGCGAAAGGGGGCGCAAAGCCGAGCCGTCGGTCGATTCGAGGGACGGTCGGTCGTTAACGGCGCCTCGTTAAAAAGTTGAAAACCGTTCGAACCGTCGCGTTCGAGCGGTTTTTTTATTGCCGGACGGCGTTAAAGGCGGTTAAATAGGACGCGGGAACGATAAAATAGGAAAAATACGCAAAAAGGAGGGAGAATATCGCGCCCCCCGGTTGTTTTTTTAGCCGTTTCGGTTATGATGATGAAAACGACCGCGATAATTTTAGCGGTTGCGTTGGATTTGCGGAAACGAGCGGTTTGAAGGAACGCGGATGAAGATTTTTTTAGGCGGCGGGAGGTCGCGGGAAGAATTTCGAGCGGTCGAGCGAGACGTTTGGGAAGCGGCGGAGCGTTTCGGCGCGTCGACGGTCGCTTTCGATGCGTTCGACGGCGGCGCTTTGGACGATTCGACGGCGCGAACGCTTTTCGACGTCGATTTTTTCGTTCTTTGCCGGTCGTTTCCGAACGAATTTTCGCCCGCAGACGTCGAGCGTTTGCGGAGAATCGCGCCCCTTGCGCCGATCGCGCTCGTCGCCGGGACGCTTTGCGAAGGCGAGAACCGAACCGGCGCGACCTTTCCCGGAACGCGGCGTTTTTATCCGGAAACTTGGCGCTCGACCGGGCGACGCGAGTTTTTCCGCTTTTTCGCAGAAAGCGCCGGGCTTTTCGTCGCGTCGCCCCTGGAAACTTGGGGGGATTGGCGCGTCGCGGAGGCTCGACGGGAAGCGAAGCGGGGGCGGAGCGAAACGACGTCGGAAACGACGACGTTAAATTCGGAAAAAACGGCGAAATTGGGAACTCCGGCGGAATCGGTCGCGATTTTTCCCGGCGGCGACGCGGCGTTGGGGCGGCTGTTGCGGGACGAGTTCGCCGAACGCGGCGCTTCCGTTCGGCTCGGCGCGGTTCGACGGCTCGAACGTTTCGCCGATTTCTCGCCGACGCGGGTCGTTGTCGACGCGGTCGATCTCGCGGCGGCAAGTTTGCTCGACGAGTTGCGAGCGATTCGAACGGCGTTTCCGGCGGCGGCGCTCGACGTTCTCGGCTTTGCGCCGCGTCGCGACGAAGTTGATTTCTTGGAGCAAAAATCCGGCCTCGGCGCCGTTCGCGTCGTCGCCAAGCCGTTCGACGTCGACTTTTTGACCGGCGCGGCGTTTTAAGCGGGCGTTTAGCTCGACGTTTTCGCGGTTTCTTGGAACGGCGGCTCGCGTTTTCTTGATTTTTCCCGACGATTCTGTTATAATGGGGCGACCGTCGTTGCGTCGGCGGTTTTCTTTTCGGTTGGACGCGGCGCGTCGAATCGAATAAAATTCTTGAATTGTCGTTTTAATTGATTATTGAAAGTTAAGGGGAAAACGGTGCGAAAACGGTTGCGACGTAAAACGGCGGCTTTAACGGTCGCGTCGATTTTAACGGCGGCGCTTGGCGGTTCGTTCGACGTTTGGGCGAACGACGGGCCGGAAACGCGAACGATAACGAAGGCGGCGAAAACGGCGGAGGCGACGGAGACGGCTTGGGACGCGAAGGCGTTCGGCGACGTTTCGGCGTTTGCTCCGGACGCGGCGGTCGATTGGAAAACCGGGTTCGCGACGCCGCCGGCCGGATACGGCGAAGTCCCGTTTTGGTGGTGGACGGGCGAAAAGCTCGACGCCGAGCGGCTCCTTTGGCAAATCGACGAATTGGCGAAAAAGGGCGGAATCTCCGGCGTTCAAATCAATTACGCGCACCAAGACGTCCGCGACGAAAAACAACCGAACTGGTTGACTTACCCGAACGACCCGGAACCGTTGACCGCCGAATGGTTCGACGCGTTCGACGCCGTCGCGGCGCGCTGTCGGGAATACGGGATGGGCGTCGGGCTTAGCGGGTACACCCTCGACTGGCAAAACTCGCCGACGAACCTCTTCGACCGCTTGATTTATCGCGACGCGGAGCTGCAAAGCCGAACCCTTTACGTCGCGGCGAAAGAACGGGTAAAAGTCGACGCGCAAGGGCGGTTCGCGGCGACGTTGGCGGCGACGGAAACGTTAAAATCGTTAAACTCGACGGCGGACGACACGCTCGTTCAAGCGGTCGCTTACCCGGTCGGCGACGGCGGAAAGCTCGACGCGGAGCGTTTCGTCGCGCTTGGGGCGGACGTCGAAGCGTTGCGGGCGGAAAACGATGGTAAACTCGTTGAAATCGCTAAACTCGACGGGGCGAAAGACGGCGCCGAAGTTGAAATTTGGTTTTTTAAAGCGCGGCGCGTTCCGCAAACGTTGAACCCGCTGCACCCGGAAGCCGGGAAGACGGTCGTCGCCCGCTTCTTCCAACCGTTCGAAACGCGAACGTTGGCGACCCTTGCGCAAGACGCGAAGAATAAACAAAATAAACAAGATAGCGCGGCGGCGAAAAATGGGGGAGACAGCGCGAATTCGGCGAACGCGGTCGTTTCGGAAAATAAGGTAAAAACGACGGGCCCGGAAACGACGCTCGGGCTGAATTACTTCTTCCAAGACGAACTGCAACTCGGCACCGGCGACCGGATTTGGGCCGACGACTTGGCCGAAGTCTTCGCGGCGCGCAAAGGTTATCCCCTTTGGGCGGCGCTCCCGGCGGTTTTCGACGCCGACGTCGGGGCGCGAACGGAGAAAAACCGGCTCGACTTCGCCGATCTCCGAGTGCGGCTCGCGGAAGAGCGTTATTTCCGTCCGATTTTCGATTGGCACGCGTCGAAGGGACGGATTTACGCTTGCGACTCCGGCGGACGGGGAAAGAATCCGGTCGAATTCGGCGATTATTTTAGTTCCGTCCGTTGGTACACCGCGCCGGGACACGACACCCCGGGCGGACATGCCGACTTCATTAAGAACAAGGTTTCGGCGTCGATCGCGCACTTTTATAAGCGGCCCCGCGTTTGGCTCGAAGGGTATCACTCGTTCGGTTGGGGCGCGACGCCGGAGCGGTTGCTTTTCGCGTCGAACGAAAACTTCCTTTTCGGCGCGAACCTGTTGAATTTACACGGGTTGTATTATACGACTTACGGCGGTTTTTGGGAATGGGCGCCCCCTTGCTATCACTTCCGCCAACCTTATTGGGAGACGTTCGGCGCGTTTTTGAAGTACTTTGAGCGGGCGTCGTTCGCGCTGACTCGCGGCGTTCAATGCGCCGATTTCCTCGTCTTGTACCCGGTAACGTCGTACCAAGCGCGGCTCGACGGACAGCGTTCGCACTCGGTCGCGTTCGCCGCCGCCGAAAAAATTTACGCGACCGGGCGCGATTTGCTCTTCGTCGACGACGACTCGCTGAAACGGGCGAAAGTCGACGGCGCGCGGCTGATTATCGGCGATTCGGAACACCGCGTTCTTGTGTTGCCGGCGTCGCGCGGGATTCGTTGGTCGACGTTGGCGAAAGCGCTCGAATTTTATCGCGCCGGCGGGACGGTCGTCGCGCTCGGCGCCTTGCCGGAAGCGTCCGACCGCGCCGGTCGCGAGGACGCGGAACTCGACGCGGCGGTTCGCGAAATTTTCGGCTTGACCGCCGCCGAAGCGAAAACGGGGAAACGCTCGACCGTTCGAACGAACGAAAACGGCGGCGTCGGCGCGCTGATTTCGGCGAATTTTAGCGAAAACGAAGAAAACGGCGAAAATACGCAAACCGCGCAAAATAAAGAAACGGAGAAAGGAACGCTCGTTGGGAAAAACGGCGAACTTTCGAAGGTTCGGCGGTACGACGGCGGCTTCGAAGGGCGTTGGGCTTGGAGTTCCGAACTGCAAAAGAACGTTTTCTTCAAGTGGGTCGCGAACGGCTTGGGCGATAAGCCGGTCGAGTTGAAAGTTCGCTTCTTCTGCGACAACGCCGGGGCGCTTTACGTCGGCGAGCGAAAAATTTGCGATAACGCCGATTATTCCGGCGGCTGGAGCGGAACGCTGAAGCTGAAAGACGGCGACGTTTTGACGATCGACGGTCGCGACGGAGACGGGACGCCGCGTCGCGGTTCCGCCGGGTTCTTCGTCGCGCTCGTTCGGGACGGAAAGACGGTCGCCTCGACGGAGGATTTCCGTTATTCGCTCGACGGGCCGAACGTCGCGGCGGCGGGGAACGGGAAAAAAGCGGAAAATGGGCAAGCCGCGCAAAATAAAGAAACGGCGGCGAAGGCTTGGCGGCTCGGAACCGATTTGGACGGAACGCGCCCGGTCGACGTTTGGAACGTTCACGTCCTGCATCGAACCGGCGTCAACTCCGAAGCGATCGGCGGCGGAACAAGCGGCGGGAACGACGCGGCGCTTTGGGCGAACTTTAACGAATTTTTGGGGCGTTTCCCGAAAGAAGTTTTCGACGCGAAGACCGGGGCGCCTTGCGCGGCGTCGCGGCGAACGTCGGACGACGCGGAACTTTTCTTCGTGATGCGCGGCGCCAAGGGCGCTTGGCTGACGTTCCCGGCGCAAGGTCGAGCGGAATTTTGGAACGCTTGGGACGGTTCGCGGCGCGAAATCGTCGAGGCGTTCGAAACGAACGACGGGCCGAACGCCGGAACGACGACGCTCCGTTGGCCGTTCGAGAAGACGGAGGCCGGTATCGTCGTCTTTTGGAAGAACGAAAAGCCGACGCGGCGCTTGACCGCGCTCGAAACCGACGTCGCGGAGATCGCCGAGCTGAACGTCGACGCGAAAAACGGCGGCTGGACGGCGAAAGCGTTCGCGGCGGCCGACGCGCAAAATCCGCAAAATCGGCAAAAAACGATTCGGCTGACGACCGCCGACGGTTCCGAACGAACGCTCGTCGGGACGGCGCCGGAAACGGTCGCGCCGCTCAAGCTCGACGGCGAATGGTCGTTCGAACTTTTGCCGACGCTGAACAACCGATTCGGCGACTTCCGCTTGCCGATTTCCGAAGAAACGCTCGGAGCGGAAGCGCGGCGGTTCGATTGCGTCGCGGCGTTCGACGAAACGGCGAAAGACGGCGGAAATAAGAAAAATGGGCAAACGGGGCAAGACGCGGCGCCGTCGTTCGACGGGGCGAAAAGCGTTCTTTGCGATTTCGGACAAAAGTTTTGGCGGCTCGGCCCGTTCCCGGCGGACGTCGACGTCGCGGCGCTCGACGCGAAGTTGGCGGCGTTGCGAACGGTCGACCCGAGCGTTCCGGTCGTCGTCGACGGGCGCGAGTTCCGCTGGGCGCCGCTCGGCTTCTCTTGGCGTTGGGGGATCGAAGGCAACCCGGGGCGCCAAGGTTATCACGGGCTGAAAGAGCGGATCGACTCGCGCTTCATCGGGCTCGGGAAGAACGCGGGCGCGCATAACGAGACCGTTTTCGCGCCGGAGGACGCCGGTTCGATTTATTACCTTTGGTCGACGGCGGCGGTCGCGAACGCTCCGGCGAGCGGCGAAGCGGCGGCGGTTCCGGTCGACGTTTGCGTCGGCGGCGACGCTCCGGGCGCGCTTTTCGTCGACGGGAAACGATTCGACTTCGACGACCCGACGACGGCGCTCGTCGTCGCGAAAGACGGCGCGAAATCGCCGGTTTTGCTCCGATACGACGCGGCGGGACGGCGTTCGTTCGCGTTTGTCGCTCGAACGGCGGCGGAAAACGGCGAGAATAGCGAAAATAGCGAAAATAGCGAAAGCGGGAAGGGCGGCCAAAAGGTTGCGACGGCGCTTTGCGTCGAAAACGGAACCGATAACGGCGCTTGGAACGACGAAGCGGCGAACCGCGCCGCGACGGTCGCCGGGAAACGGACGCCTCTTTCGACCGTTTGGTTCGACCGGCCCGGCGTTCTCGACTTCGACGTTTTCGGAACGGCGGCGGAACGCCCGACGTATTGGTTCCGCTTCGTCGCGCCTCCGGGTTGGAACGGCGCGTCGATTCCGTTGCGCGGGACGCTGAAGTCGGTCGTCGTCGACGGGAAACCGGTCGATTCGGCGAGTTTCGAACGGAAATCGATCGGCGTCGCTGGAAAGAATTTTTGGCGCGGCAAACGCTCGGCGTCGGAAGGCGACGCGGCCTCAAACGACGTTTTCGCGGCGTTTTCCGAACGGACGATTTGTTGGGAAACGCTGAAATTCGACGAACCGTTCGAACGGGCGGCGACCGTCGCGCTCGAAATCGAACCGGAACCGGGCGTCTGCGGCGGGGCCGTCTTCCCGGAACCGATTCGGCTCGATTGCGGCGTCGGGACGGCGGAACTCGGCGACTGGAACGGTCGCGGCGTTTTGGCCGGTTATTCGGGCGGCGCGAAATACGGGAAAACGTTTGTTTGGGAAAGCGGGACAAAAGACGCGGAAGAAGCGAACGGCGCAAACAGTGCAAAGTCGGCGAACGAGCGAGTTTGGCTCGACCTCGGCAAGGTTAGCGCGAGTTGTCGGGTGCTGCTGAACGGGCGGGAAGTCGGGGATTTGCCGACGTCGCCTTGGCGGCTCGACGTTTCCGACGCGTTGCAACCGGGCGAAAACCGGCTGGAAGTCGTCGTTTATAACACCTTGGCGAACTATTACGCCGATTTGCCGTCGCGATACAAGGGGGCGGCGGAGTCCGGTCTCTTCGGCCCGGTTGAAATTCGGCGCGAAAAGGCGTTCGAGTTGCGCGAAACGGACGATTCGAACGCTTCGGCGACGACGGAGAAAACGAACGACGCGACAAAATGAACGCGCCGCGGTAAAATAGGCGGTTTGGCGAATCGCCGTTAAAACGCGTCGGGCGGGGCGAACTCGTTCGACGGCGAAAAAAGAAGGGACGTTTCGGGACGCGTCGGCGGCTCGAGCGTCCCTTTTTTCGTCGGCTTTGGGGGACGTCGACGTTAAAAATAGGGGGAAGAGGTGAAACGCGGGAAAAATGAGCGAGAAAAAACGCCCGGCGTCGCGGAAACGTCGGGCGTTTGGGAAAGGTTTAACGAAAAATCGGGGCGAGGAAAAGGCGACCGGCGAACGTCGACCGAGCGTCAACGCGTCGGCGTTTCCGGGGCGAGGCGCGGTTGCGTCAAAATCTCGACGAGCCGCTTTTTCGACTTGCAAAGGACGACGATTCGAGCGAAAATTTCGTCCGGACGGCCGTTCGAAAGGAGAAGGCGGCCCGATTCGACGCCGACTTGCGCGTTTGCCGGGAGTTTCGCCGGGCGCGGTTCCCCCGATTCCGCCGTCGGAACGAAGAAAACGCCGTCGACGGACGCCAATCGCGCCGGATTGTCGAACAAATACAAGGAAAACGTTCCGACGTTGAAATCGATAACGCGTTTTCCGTTCGCGTCGACGCCTTGGATTTGGCCGTTTTTCAAAATTCGGGTTCGCTCCGCTCGCCGCGTCGACGCGTTCGGGCCCGGTTCGACCGTCGCGACGAAAACGCGGTCGCCGCGAACGAGCGCCGCGCCTCCCTCGAACGGCTCGAAGTCGCCGGCCTTCGTGTAAAAAACGTCGCCGGTCGCGGGATCGGAAACTTCGAAGAAGAACGGAGCCGCCGGCGCGAGCGCCCAATCGGACGCCGACGCGACCGGTTTCGGGTCGTTGACTTCAAAACGGACGCCGGTCGAACGTTCGGCGACGTCGGGCCGGGCGAAAAAGGGACGTCCGGGCGCTTCGGACGAATTGGCGGAATTGGGAAAAATAGGCGTTTCGGCGCGTTCCCAAACGCGTTCGCGGCGGCCGACGACGTTGCGATTTAGCTCGGCGTCGAGCCAAAGGGGAGCGAGTCGCGCGATTTCGGCGTCGAGGCGCGTTAAAATCGCTCGTTCCGTTTCCGTCAATTGGAGCGAGTCGAGGTCGACGGCGGCGATCGCTAAAATTTCGTCGAGCGCGGCGGTCGACGAAGCGAGTTTCGCGGCGGCGTCCGGCGTTAGATTGGGCGAATTGGGGGAGACGGGAAGGTTCGCCGTCGGTTGAGCGTCGCCGTTTTGAAGGAGCGCGTCGGCGTCTTGCGCGGCGTCGAGCGCGTCGAGGTTCGGAAGCGCCGGAAGGGGAGCGGCTTCGTCGAACGCGGCGGAAAATTCTTGAAACAACGGTTCTTGCGACAACCGTTCAATTTCGGTTTCGTCGAGCGTTTCCGCTTCCAAAACGTCGGGGGCGGCGCTCTCGGACGGCTCGACGGCGAGCGGAATCGCCGGGCGGTCGGAGTCGGCGTCGATTTCGAGCGTCGGCGCGTCGTCCGGAGCGAGATCGAATTCGCCGGGCGCGACAAGTTGAAAGTCGATTTCGCCGTCTTCGTCGTCGGTCGCGATCGGTTCTTGCGCGGCGGTTTGCCCGACGACGAACGCGTCGACGGGCGACTCGAACGCGGCGAACGGCGTTAAAATCGGCGTCGCGAGTAAAATAGGAAGAACGGGGAAAATAGAACGGCGTTTCATATCGCGCTCCTTGGCGACGTTCGGGAGCGAAGCGCCAAACGTCGCGTTAAAGTCGAAGAAAACGGAGAAAACTGAGCGTTAAATAAGGTTTGTCGCCAAGGTTGAATTTTGTCGTTGGATTGGCGGCGCCGCGGAAGCCGCTTAGCGAACGAGGCCGAGACGCGTCAACTTTTCGAGCGCTTCGTCTCGTTCGCGGCAACGTTCGAGTCCTTGCCAACTCGGGTCGCCGCATTCGAGGAAATCGGCGACGCTCGCCGGGAGCGGTTTCGTCGCGGCCAAGCGGGCGATCGTTTCTTGTTCGAGCCGCGAAAGCGTTTGGGCGCCGAGGTTGTAGTCGACGAACGCGTCGTAAGCGATCGGGAAAAGGGGACGGACGATCTTTTCGCCGATCGTCGTCGCGTATTCGCGGATTTCAAGCTGCGCGTGTTTCTCCATTCGCAAACTAAGGAAATGGAAAAGGTTGTGCAGGTCGATCTTCCAATAGGCCTCCGTGTACGTCGAAAGGGGCAAGTCCTTGCGCGCCTGTTCGCGAGCGACGCCGAGTTCGACGCGGCGTTCGTAAAGTTCGCGAGCGGAGCGTTGGAACGCCGCTTCGGAGGCGGTCAGCTCGGCGCCGATTTCCGCGTCGAAGGCGCCTTCGCTCCCTTGACGGTTCGACGTCGCTTGACGGCGCCAAGCGTCCGGAGCGGTCGCGTTCGCGGAGTCGATGGCGACGGAATATCGGGTCGAATATTCGTTAACGGACGCGCTGCGGTGCCGAATCCATTGGCGCCAAACGTCCATCGGAACGCGAACTAAAATCTTGATTTCCGCCATTTCGAACGGCGTCGTGTGTCGGTGCCGCGCCAAATAGCGAATGAGTTGGCGGTCGTCCGAAACGGAGCGGGTGCCGGCGCCGTAACTGACGCGGGCCGCTTGGGCGATCGCGGCGTCGTCGCCCATCGCGTCGACGAGAGCGACGAAACCGTCGTTCAAAACGGGAAATTTTTGCCAACGGAGTTCTTCAAGCGCGGCGCGGTTCGACGACATCGGGGGCCTTTCTTGGGACAAAGCGTTAAAATAAGGGAAGTGAATAAAACGGGGGAAATGGGCGGACGGCGGAGGGAACGGAAATCGCGCGGTTTCGAAACGAACGCCGTCGGGCGGTTGGGCGTCGAGGTCGGCGGCGGAATTTCGGGGAAACGGGCCGCCGACCTTTCGAGTTAAAACGGGCAATTTGGGGGAGGCGCGGCGTTATTTTTCCGGCGTTTCCGATTTCGGGGACGCGACCGAGTTTTCCGGCGCGACGTTGTTTAACGTTTCGAAAAACTTGTCGGCGGAGTAAAGGCCGCTCAACACGACCGGATTTTCCGGGTCGTCCGGCGAGAAAAACATCAGTTTCGGGACTTGCCGGGCGCCGGTCGCGTCGAGGAGTTCGTTGATCGCCAAGACGTCGGGCGTTTGCGCGTCTTGGTTCGTCCAGTCGGCGGTCATCGTAACGACGCCGCGAGCGGAGAGCGCGTCGAGCGCTTCCGGCGTATGCAGAATCGTCTTTTCAAGGAACTTGCAGTTGACGCACCAGTCGGCGGTGAAGTCGACGACGACGATTCGGCCCGCCGCGAGTTCGGCGTCGAGCGTCGCGCGGTCGAAAAGTCGCCAAGGCTTCTCTTTTTCGACGGCCAAGAGCCCGGCTTTTTCGGCGCGCTCGGCCCAACGGAGCATCTTCTTTTCGACCGCCGGACGGAGCGTCGTTTCGAACGGATTGCCCGGGAAGTCGAAGGACGCGAAGACGACGGCGGCGACGACGAGCGTCGAAACGCCCCAACCGACCGCCTTCTTCTTGAACGCGTCCGGGCCGTATTCGAATTGGTTGCGCCCGATATTCCAGCAAGCGAACCAAATCGCGAAGAGGAGCGCGACCGTCGGAAGCTGATAGTCGAGCGGCGCCGAGTAAAGAATCCAAACGACCGCGATCAGGAGGAAATAACCCATCGTCTTGCGGAACGTATCCATCCAAGCGCCCGGTTTCGGGAAAAATTTCAACAGTTCCGGGAACGCGCCCGCGAGCAGGAACGGCGACGACATCCCGACGCCGATCACTAAGTAAACGACGACGACCAAACCGATTTCGCCTTGACGCGCCGTTTCGGCCGCCCAGTCGAGCGTCGGACTCAAAAGCGGAGCGCCGCAGGGGATCGCGAGAAGGGTCGTAATCAGCCCCTTAAAGAACGCGCCGACGGAGCCTTCCTTCGAGGTCAGCTCGTTCGACTTTTGACCGCCTAAAAACGCCGGCGCTTGCAGTTCCCAAAGCCCCGTCAAGCTCAGCGCCAACGCGAAAACGATAACGCTCATCAAGACCTGGAAAAGCGCTCGGGTGAAGAGAAAACTCAACCCGACGCTGGCGAACGCGAGCGCGAAAAAAACGACCGAAACGCCGAGCGTATACCAAACGTTCAACATAAACGCCTTCGAACGCTTTTGACCGGCTTGGTCGAAAAAGGACATAATCTTCAGCCCGACGACCGGCAAAACGCAGGGCGTCGCGTTCAAAATAAGGCCGCCCAAAAACGCGTAAAGGAGCAAAAGCGCGAAACGGCGCGACGCGAAGCTCGTCTTTTCGGCGGGCGCGTCGGCGTCGGTTTGCTCGATTTTAGCGATTTTGTCGGTTTTTTCGTCGGTCGCGACGTCGGCGGAGGTTTCCGTTTTCGACGCGGCGGCGGTCGACGCGGCGGAAGCGAGTTTTTCGGCGGCGGCCCAAATCGGCGCGGCGTCGCGGGACGCGTCGAAGGCGGCGGAGAACTCGACGTTTTGCGGGAAGCAGGAGCCGCCTTCGCCGTCGGAGCAAGCGAGCGCGGAGACTTTGCCGGTCGCTTTCAAGTCGGCGAGGAACGCGGCGACGTCGGCGGGCGCGGCGTCGGCGGCGACCGTCAGCGGCGCGATCCAGTCGGCGGTTCCGGTCAACTCTTCGAGCTTGAAGCCGGTCGACTCGACGATTTTAAAGGGCGTCGCGAGGCGGAACGGGCCGACTTCGAACGACGGCGCGGCGTCGACCGAAATTTTCGTCGGGGAACCGCCGTCCCCTTGCGTCGGCGAGTAAATATGCCAACCGGGCGCGGCGGTCGTTTGCAGCGTTAAAAAGCCGACGAGCGTTCGTCCCGACTCGGCGATTTCCGGAGCGTTGACCGAATCGGGAATCGGGGCGAGTTGCGCGGCGACGGTAAGCGGGGCCGCGTCGGCGCTCGCCGAGTCGACCGGATCGGCGCCGAACGGCGCGAGCAACGACGGCGCGACAAACGGAGAATCGCCGGAAGACGGAGCGGTCGCGGCGGAATCGCCCGCGCCGAAGCCGAACGGGCCCGCGTCGAGCGTTTCGACGGCGGCGTCTTGCGCGAATCCGGCGGCGCGGTCGAATTGAACGGCGTTCGGGAGGAACGTTCCGCTCCCCAAAACGAAGAAAATCGCGGCGAAAACGGCGGCGCGCGTCGAACGGAAGGTCGGCATCGGAATTCTCCGGCGTTGTAAAATGAAACGGCGCGGCCAAGCGGACGACTTTTCGCGTCGTTTCGTTGCGTATTAATATATAATAAGGGGGAAAAACGTCGGTTAATCGACCCGAACGCGACCGAAAACGGCGTTAACGGCGGCGACGGGGCGGCGGTTGCAACGTTTGCGGGGCGCGGGCTCGTCGACGACGGCGTCGGAAGCGCCCGCAAATAATTTTACTCGCGTCGCCGTTCTTGGCAAGAAGTCGCGGAACGCAAACGGGGGCGGTTTTCAAAAGACGCGTCGTCGGGGCCGTTATTTTAAGAACGACCGGAAGAATCGGAAGTCAAACGGACGCTAAGGAAAGGAAGGGGAAGTAAAACGCGCCGCGCTCGTCGGCAGGACGAGGCGGCGCGGTCGTCGGAACGTCGGGGACAATCGACGTTCCGGAGGGACGCCGAGCGTTCGGGGACAATCGAACGTTCGAACGTCGAAGGCGGGAGCGAACGACGCGACCGACTAAGCGGCGGCTTCGCGTTCGATTTCTTGACGGAGTTGGAGCAAAATCGCGCGTTGGTTGCGGAGCGTTTCGAAAGCGCGGCGGGTGCGTTCGCCGAAATCGCGTTCCTTTTCGCCGAACTCGCGTTCTTTGGCGTCGAGTTCGCGCTCTTTTTCGCCGATTTCGCGTTCTTTGAGGCCGAACGCGCGTTCCTTTTCGTCGCATTTGCGCGCTTTTTCGTCGACGACAAGCGTTTTGGCGTCGAGTTCGCGTTCTTTTTCGCTGATTTCGCGTTCCTTTTTGCCGAACGCGCGTTCTTTGGCGCCGAACGTTCGTTCTTTTTCGTCGATTTCGAGCGCTTTCGCGTCGAATTCGAGAATGCGGACGCTAAATTCTCGCTCTTTTTTCCCGAGTTCGCGGGCGCGTTCGCCGAGCGTTCGTTCTTTGTCGGCGACTTCAAGGGCTTTCGCGTTGAGTTCGAGCGCCTTCGTTTCGAGTTCGCGTTCTTTAAGTTTGAGCGCGCGTTCGCGTTCGTCGACGAGGCGTTCTTTTTCGTCGAGTTCGAGTTCGCGAGCGCCGATTTCGATTTCGCGGGCGCCGCATTTTCGTTCTTTTTCGTCGAGTTCGCGTTCGCGAGCGATCAACGTTCGCTCTTTTTGCGCGACGGTTCGTTCTTTTTCGTCGATTTCGAGCGCTTTCGCTTCGACTTCGCGTTCGAACAGGTTGAGCGTTCGTTCTTTTTGAGCGGCGACGCGTTCCTTTTCGTCGAGCGTTTCTTCGCGTTCTTGTTCGCGAACTTCAAATTCGCGCGCTTTGACGTTGAACGTTCGGTCTTTTTGCGCGAACGTTCGTTCTTTCGCGTCGAGCGTTCGTTCGCGTTCGACGATTTCGAGTTCGCGCGTTTCGAGGGCGCGTTCGCGTTCGACGAGTTGAGCGGCGCGTTCTCGCTCGGCGATTTCGAGTTCGCGCGTTTGGCGGTCGAGCGTTCGCGCTTTTTCGTCGATTTCTCGTTCTTTCTCGTCGATTTCGGCGCGTCGGGCGGCGGCGCGGCGCGTCGTTTCGGCGTTTTCGAGTTCCAAACGTTCGAGTTCGGCCGCTCGGGCGTCGAGTTCGCAAGCGGTTCGCGTCAGTTCGTTCGTTTGCGCGTCCATTTGGCGCGTTCGTTCTTGAACCTCCAACGCTTCTTCGGCGCAACGGCGAGCCGCCGCTTCGAGTCCGGCGACGCGAGCGTTCAAAACGCCGGAGCGACGGTCGAGGGCTTCTTCGCGCTCTCGAAGCGAACCGGCCCATTTTTCCAAACGAGCTTGTTCCAACGCGATAAATTGTTCGGGCGTAACGATGGTCGTTTCGAGCGGCTCGGTTTGCGGCGCGTCTTGGAGTTGCGACGACATAACGGCTCCTTTAAAATGCGGAAAATGGCTGGAATAGCGAAAAGGAAAATAAAAGGCGAGCGAAGGAAACGCGCCGAATTTAACGGTTAAAACAATAACGTGAAATGAAAAGGCGTCGTAAACGACAAGGAAAAGGCGGGCCGAGTAAAACGCGTAAAAACGTAAAACGCGGCAAAATTTTTCGACAAGGCGACGTCGGAAGGGAAGCCGCGACGTTCGTTGGGAACCGGGCGAACCTCCGACAATGTTGGTATCGGCAAACGTCGCCGGAAAGTTTAGAAAAAAAATAAGAATCGTTAAAATTGCTAAAAACGGCCGCGCTTTTAAAAAAAGGGCTGGACGTCGCGCTTTTTTTTTGTTATTCTCGCGACCGACGACGTAAAACGGTCGAAGGCGAAAGCGATTTCGTCGGGCGTTTGAAAGCGTCGCTAATTTCCAACGAGGAATTGGAAAACCGAAACGGCGCGGCGTTGGGCGAGGAGCGCGAGTTCCCGCGAACGTCGCGGAAAAGTTTCGGCGGTCGAGCGCAAATAAGCGGAGAACGCGGCGCGTCGATCGGATAAATAAGGAAGATACTTCAGACGTTCGCCGAAAAAAAGCGCGACGGAGCGCGCCGGAACGAACGGGAAGCGACGATACCAAGGAAGGGGAAACGATGGATTTTAATTTTTTCGAATGGATTCGCGAGGGCGTTAAACGGTCGGTGTTGATGGGCGTTTCGGACGCCGTCGAACAAATGGGCGCGCCGCACGAACCGGAAGTGGCTCGCGACAAAATTATGGCGTTCCTGCAAAGCGACGCGCCGGCGGAAACGACGACCAAACGTCGCGTTTCGTCGAGTTCTTCCGGACAGCGCAAACTTGGTCGCTCGATTAGCGAAATTCATCCGACGAGCTGAAATTTGAACGGCGGCGCAAACGGGCGTCGACGTTTAACCAATAACGTTGAGACGACGTTAACGTTAAACAACGCTTAAAATAACGAGCGTATAACGCGTTACCCGAGCGTTTTCGAGGGAACGTTCGGGCGGCGCGTCGCGGATCGGGTTGCCGCGGCGAGACGAAAAAAACGCGTTGAGCGGTCGCGTTGGACGTCGAAAAAGTACGAGGTTTCGACGGCGAACGCGCCGAGAAAACGTCGACGGGGAAACTTGTCGGCGTTTTTTTATTTCTTGCGCGACTCGTTTGCGTCCTTCAAACGAAGCGATCGGGCGGCGCCGGCGGTGAAACGACCGGGAGCGTTGAAGGGGAGAAAACGTTTGAGTTGATTAAAACTGTTAGAACGGTTGAGTTGCTTGAGTCGGTTGGGTTAGTTGGAACGGTTGAAGCGGTTGCGTCGATTGCGCGGCGTCGGTTAACGCGATTTTGACGGCGCGATTTCGGCGGCGAGCGTTCGCAACGAGTCGGCGAGCGCGGCGAGCGGAAGCCCGACGATGTTCGATTCGGAACCGTAAGTCAAACGCAACCAATCGTTTCCGTCTTGATAACCGAACGCTCCGGCTTTGCCTTCCCAAAGACCGCTTTCGAGGTAGGACGCGAGCCGTTCTTCGGAAAGGGGCGCCATCCAAAGTCGCGAGATTTCGACGCGGCGCAAAACGCGGTCGCCCGGCGTCGCCCAAAGACAAAGTCCGGTGCGCACTTCGTGTTCGGCGCCGCTCAAAAGGCGGAGCATTCGTTCGGCGTCGGCGCGGTCGGCGGGCTTTCCTAAAATTTCGCCGTCGCAAACCGCGACCGAGTCGCAAGAAAGAACGACGAACGGAGCGTTCGACGCGCCGAAAATCGCGTTGAACTCTTGGCGCAACGCGGTTGTTTCGTTCGGTTCGGGAGAAACGGGCGAGCTTTGCGGTTCGACGAGCGGGCGGAGGCGGCGAACGACGTCGCGCGCTTTGACGAACGCCAAACGGTCGACGAGTTCCGACGGCGAAAGACCGTCGAGCGGTTCGCGTTCCTCGACGGCGTCGTCGGCGGGAAGAACGGCGAAACGATAACCGGCGGAAGTCAAGAGCCCGCGACGGCGCGGCGAACGGCTCCCTAAAACGAGTCGAAACGGGAACGCGGCGTCCGCGTCGGTCGAACGCGCCGCGCCTTGAAAGAGATCGAAATCGACGGTCATTTTGATTTTTAGGCTAAAAATTAACGGCGAAGGGAGGAACCCGTCGCCGTTGGGAAAATTTGAAGGCGGTCGTCGCGACCGTTCGCGGAGACGCGATTATTAAGCGGCCGGTTCCGCGGCGGGCGCGGTTTCCGGTTCCGACGCTTCGAGCGTTTCGGGCGCTTCGACGGCGTCGCTCGTTTCCGGCGTTTCGGTTGTTTCGGTCGTTTCCGGGCCTTCGACGACGTCGAACGTTTCCGGCGTCGACGCGAGCGGTCGCAGGCTCGACGGCGCGAGCGAGAACGGCGGCAACCCGAAGTAGAAGGAGTTTTCGGCGTTCGGCAGGTCGACCGGCGCGCGGCTCCCGACGCGGAGAATCGCGAGAACGCGACCCTTCGACGCGGCGACGGCGACCGGGTCGTAATTGTTTGGAACTTCGACCGTTAAGTCGGCGGTCGAGCGGTCGGCGTCGGTCGGACGAGCGTTTTCGGAGTTTTCAAGGAAAACGACGCGCGTTACCAAGTTGCCTTGGAGCGCGAGTTCGAGGTCGGCTTGCGGCAAGTCGATTTCGATCGGGAAGTCCCATTCGCGACCGGCCGGCGGATTCAGACGTCCGACCAGTTCGAGCGTCGGATAAAGGGCGCGATCCGGATTGAACGGAATGTCGGTCAATTGGAAGCGGTAAACGCGGCCCGGTTGGAGCGCGAACGCGTTGGCGAGCCAAGGAAAACGGGCTTCGTCGGCGTCGATTTTCGCGTTGAAGACGTAGCCGCCGGGCGCGGCGATTCCGACGCGAACGCCCTTCGGAAGGCGCCAAGCGACCGGTTGGGCGCTTTCGAGATCGGCGCCGCTCAAACGGTAAAAGCTCGCAAGCTCGCCGGTCGGCAAGGACGGACGGTGCAGGTAATGCGAACCGGGATTTTGCGCGACGGCGAAACCGGCGTTAAGGAGGACGGCGAACGCGGCGAACGCGAACGACGAACGACGAACGAACGTCGAAAGGGTCGACGCGGCGCGTTGGAAAAGACGTTTGCGGCTCATTGAGGGTTTTCTATTTTGAGGGTTCCGTCTTCAAAAGACTTCCAAGAAACAAAAACGCCGCGTCGCCGCGCGACGTCGCCGGTTAGAACGCGAACGTTCGTCTTTGTTCTTGTCGCAAGCCGAAGGAACGAGACCGTGTTCGCCGGTTCTAAAGGGCGCGTAAAAGTCGGCGAGCGTCGAAGGAGCGCGTCGACAAAACGCCGAAAACGCGATTAAACGTTTTCGGCGCGAAGTTAAACGAGGGAGCGAAACTTACTAGTTGAAGTTGCTGCCGCCCCAGTTTTCAACGGACGGAATACCGGTCGCCGGATTCGGGTTGGCCGGTTCGATCAGCATTCTCGGTTGTTCCGGAACCGAAACGGTCGGAAGCTCGGCCGGAACGGGGCCGTTGGCCGGGGTTCCGAAAGCCGGAGCGTTGACGCCGGAGATCGGGATTTGTTGCGACGGAATTGCGGAAAGGGTCGACGGGTTGAAAGTCGAGCCTTGGAGCGAGAGGTCTTTGTTCCCGATTTGAACGACGGCGAGGATCGCGCCGCGATTTTGCGCTTCGACGATCGGGTCGACGCCGGCCGGGAGTTGGGTGTTGACGATCGTGTCGACGCCGCCGACGAGCGCGAGATTTTGGAATTGCGCCGACGGGAGGAAGATCACTTTCGTAACGAAGTTGCCGCTTTGGACTTGGTCGAAGTCGGCGTCGGTGAACTTCACCGGAATCGCGTTGTGGTCGAGGTAAGCCTTCGTGCGCGGCGTAACGGCGTTGATCGTCAGCGTCGGGTAGAGGGTCAAATTCGGGCGATTCGGAATGTTCGACAACTTCAAACGATAGCTTTTGGCCGTCGCGAAGTTTTGGAGACCCGGGCTGACCAACGGCGCGGAAGCGAAATCGCCGAGGGAGACGACGTCCCAATTAATGTTCATGCCGTCGGCGCCTTTGAAGAGAATTTGAGCGATTTCCGTTTGACGCGGTTGCGCGACAACGGCGGTTTGCAACGGCGCGACCGGAGCCGGAGCCGGGGCCGGCGCCGCGGGACGACCGAGAAAACCGCCGCGGAACGGGCCCGCTCCGCAAGCGACGACGACGGTAAGCGCCAATAACAGTACTTTGCAACGCATCTGTTTTGTCTCCAATGTGAGGTCTGAGGGTCGAAGATTTTGCCCGACGCCCTTTGTTAAAGTTCGCGTCGTTCGACGAATCGCGCCAAATTCGCAACGCGTCGGAGACGCGAAACGAAAAGGACGACGAGACGAACGACTAACGACGCGCCGCGTTCCGAACGGACGAAAGCCCGACGAAAACGGCGCTCGACGCCGGAAATGTCTCCGATCGACGACGGGCGGACGTTAAAAATCGACGCATCGATAAAATTTTTAACGAAATTTCTTTGGGGTTATCGGAAGACCGCGCGGGCCTCCGTTGATATTTTTAAGGAAAACCGAGATTTTGCGAAAAAAACGGTAGCGCAAAATCGTTATATTTGGTACAATGCGCTACGACGGCTTTGCGCGGCGCAAGTTTAAACCGAATAACTTTTATTATAATTCAACACTGGAAATTTTTCAAGGAAAAACCTTGCGATTCTCGACAAGAACCGCGAACGTCCGTCGCTAAAATACGTTCGACGCTCATTAAGCGCACGAACGTTAAATTACGCGCGATCCTTGCGAACCGCGCGACGGTTCGAATCGGCGTTTTGCGCGGCGCGCGGCAAGAATATTAGGGAAAGCGGGAAAGATGGAGAAAACGGCGGCGAGAAACGGCGCGAGGAATTGGAGGAAAACGACGGCGAAATCGCTTCTTTGGGGCGTCGCCGCGGCTTCGGCGGCTTGCGTCGCGTCGTTTTCGTTGGAGCGAACGTTGGACGAGGTCGCGGGCGCGGTCGAGGCGACGTTTCCGGCGTCGAGCGTCGAAGAGGCGGAGCGGGTCGCGCCGGCGTCGCCGTCGGAGCGTTTGTTGCGCGAGGCGATCGCCCGGCTTGAGGGCTTGCGTTCGGTTTCGGCGGATTTGGATTTTGAAGCGCGTCTTTTCGGCGAGCGGTATTTTGGACGCGGTCGATACGAGGAGACGAGCGAGGCGAGCGCGTCGTCGGGCGAGAGCGCGGCGCGGCGGTCGACGTTGGAGAACGTTCGGTATCGGCTGCGGGCCTCGGTCGCTCGGGGGAGCGCGAAGGAAGCTCGCGACGACGGCGAGGAGAACGTTTTGGAGATCGTTTGCGATTGCGACCGCCAAGCGCTTTGGACGTATACGTCGTTGGAAGGGGCGAAGTCGTTGACGCGAATCGACGTCGCGGAGTTGTCGAACGGTTTGGCGAGTTTGAGTCCCGAGGAGTTGGCGGCGGTCGGCGTCGAGGGCCCTTGCGCGATGAACGGTTTGCCGGGGCTCGGCGGATTGGCCGGGACGTTGCGGCGTTTGACGACGGTTTATCGGTTCGAACCGCGGATCGAACGAGCGGAGCCGTTTAAGGGAGCGGAAGTCGTTAAGATAACGGGGCGGGCGCGCGAGGCGTTTTGGAAAACGTCGAAACAAAGGTTGGGCGTCGACAAGTTCGAACCTTATTTAAATGAAAATTTGCCGGGAAACGTCGAAATTTATTTTGGCGTCGACTGGCCGTTTCCGTATAAAATCGTCTATTTTTCCCTCGCGGAAAACGAGGAGAAGACGCGCAACGATATTTTTACGGTCGAGTATTCGACGGTGGTGCGAAACGACGCGACGATTCGACCGGAAAACTTTAATTACAATCAACCGCAAAGCACTTTTGAGCGCGTAACGTCGAAATACGTCGAAGGTTTGATCGCCAAACCTGAATAAACGATCGACGCGGAGAAAATAAAGACGCGGAAAAGCCGGGCGAACGGCGCGCGTCGACGGTGGAACTGCGTAAGAGTTTTGGAAATTTAAGACAAGAAATAAAAGGAGCGACGATGGCCAATAAAGCGGGAGCGAATTCCGTTTTGAAAATTTTGGAAATGAAAAAACGCGGCGAAAAGATCGCCGTCGTTACCGCTTACGATTATCCGACGGCGCGAATGGCGGACGCGGCGGGGCTCGATATCCTTCTCGTCGGCGATTCGTTGGCGACCGTCGTGCAAGGACGTTCGACGACGTTGGGCGCGACGCTCGACCAGATGATCTATCACGCGGAAATGGTCGCGCGGGCGGCGGAGCGGGCGATGGTCGTCGTCGACGTTCCGTTTCCTTATTGCCAACTCGGGCCGGACGAAGCGGTTCGGGCTTGCGCGCGCATCTTGAAGGAAACGGAGGCGACGGCGGTCAAGATCGAGGGCGGCGCGTCGCGAGCGGAGACGGTTCGGGCGGTCGTCGCGGCGGGGATTCCGGTTCTCGGACACTGCGGGCTTGTTCCGCAAAGCGTCAAGGCGCTCGGCGGATACAAGGTGCAGCGCGATTGGGATCAACTCCTCGAAGACGCGACGGCGATTCAGGAAGCCGGAGCGTTCGCGGTCGTTTTGGAGTGCGTCGAGCGGGAACACGCGGCGGAGCTTTCGAAGCGGCTGACGATTCCGACGATCGGGATCGGTTCCGGCGTCGGATGCGACGGGCAGGTGCTCGTCTTTCACGACCTCTTCAATTTTTCGGAAAAAGACCCGAGTAAAACGCCGAAACACGCGCGGGTTTACCGCGACCTCGGCGGGCTGATCGGCGAAGGCTTCCGCGAGTACGTCGCCGACGTGAAAGCGGAGCGTTTTCCGGGGGACGCGGAGTCGTTCGGCGCGAAAAAATAAGCGAAAAGAAACAAGAGGAGCGCGGCGTTCGGAAACGAGCGGCGCGCTTGTCGTTATTAATAAGGAAACGGAGCGTCGCGTCCGGCGTATAATATTAATAAGGGCAAACTCGGAATAACGACCGATCGGGTTGCGAGACGCGGCGGCGCGTTAAATCGTTGCGGAAATTAAAAAACGTTTTAACGTCGAATAAAATTTGATTCCGTTTCGGGTTGAAAAATTAAATTTGAATCGAAATTGCTTTTTTGGTTGAAAAAAGACGAAAGAAAGCGGCGGCGCGACGAGGAAACGGCGTCGGGAACGAAAGAATAGGGGGATTGGGGGAAATATGCGGATTGACGAAGCGGAAATCGTTTCTTACGGCGAATCGACGAAACGCTATTTCGACTTTACCGGGCGCAATTTTTGGTTGGCGTTCGGGCCGAACGAGGCCGGAAAGTCGACTTTTTTGGAGTTTGTCCGCAATCTTCTTTTCGACGTTCCGAGCGGCGGCGGAGAGCGGTTCTTTTCCGGCGTCGGCGCGACGACGTTGAGCGGAACGGCGACGTTTCGGCTCGACGACGGACGCGTCGGTCGGCTCGAGCGAAGTTGGAAACTCGGCGAAGCGCGGCGGCGGACGACCTTTGCGGCGTCGTTGCGAAACGCGGCGACCGGCGTCGACGAGACGCTCGACGAATCGGCGTTTTATTCTCTCTTGAACGGCGCGAATCGGCGTTTTTTCGCGTCGTATTTCGGCTTTTCATACGAAGATTTGGCGCAAGGGGAAAAACTGCTGGCGGAAAGCGGGCTGTCGGAGCTGATTTACGGGATCGGGCTCGGCGACGCGAACCTTTTTAACGAAACGAAAAAATCGTTAAAAAAGGAACTCGACGCGTTTTTTAACGCCGACGCGCGGGCCTCGAAACCGAAAATCAATATGGCGATTCGGCGGTTGGGCGAAATCGACAAGAAACGCAAAAATTCGGCGCCGTCGACCCGGGAATACGTCGACGCGACGAAGGCGCGGGCGAAACTCGCGCAAGAGTTGGAGACGATTCGGGAACGGCGGCGCGTCAACGACGAGCGGCGGCGATATTGGGAGCGGTTGAAAAACGCTCGAAAACGGTTCGAAGAGGCGGAGGCGGCCGAGCGCGAAGCGGCGGCGTTTTTCGCGGCGTCTCCTTTTCCTCCGGAGCGATTGGCGGCGTTTCCGAGCGGCGGCGCGGCGGAATGGAACGCGCTTTGCGAGACGAACGAGCGTCTGCAAGCCGAGTTGGCGGAGTTGAACGAGAATTTGGACGCGACGCGAACGCGGTTGGAGCGAATCGAGTTGCGACCGGCGTTCGTCGACGAAAAAGCGCGGATTCAACGGGCGTTCCGTCGAGTCGAGGAGATCGCGCGGGAACGAGAGACGCTTCCGATCGAGGTGGCGCGTCTGCGGCGCGAAGCGGAGGCGTTGGAGCGTCGCGCTTGGGAGGCGGGCGTCGAACCGAGTCGACTTTGGGACGTCGCGGCGGCGGTCGAAGTCGCGTTGGAAAAGACGCTCCAACAAGCGCGACGGGGCGCCGAGGAGGAACGTAAGCTTGCCGAAGAAGCGCGAACGGCGGCGAAGATGCGGCGCGAACGGCTCGACGAACTCGACGCGATCGAGCGGGAAGCGGAAACGGCCGCGACGCGTCGCGTCGAGGAGTTCGGCGAACGCGACCGGAGCGCCGACGTCGCCGATTATGAGCGGGTCGCCGGAGCGTTTGGGGCGGCGCTCGGCGCGCTCGACCGTTGGGCGAAGGAGGCGCCGACGCTCGCCGTCGCTTGTCGCGACGCGGAGAAAACGGCGCGGCGGCTGATCGCGGCGGCGTTCGAAACGTCGAGCGACCCGAGCGCGACCGGCGGCGATTGGGCGGCGAATCGCGCGGCGTTGGCGACCGCGGACGCTCCGCTCGAAGCGACGTTGGAGGAATTGGAGCGGGCGAACGCGGCGGCGGAGAAGGAACTCGACGCGGCGCGAGCGGAGGGCCGTCGGCTCGCCGAAGAGTTGGCGCGACTCGACGAGCGGTTGAGCGCGTCGACCGACTGGGAAGCGGCGGCGGAGGAGTTGGCGCGTCTGCGTCGCGAACGGGACGAACGTTGGCGGGCGTTGAAGGCGCGTTGGTTCGGGCGAGAGCGAGAAGTCGCGGAAAATAGAGAAAAAGAAAACGGGGCGGTCGGCGAAAGCGAAACGGTCGCGGCGTTTGAACGGGCGTTGAGCGAAGCGGACGCGGTCGCCGATTATCGTTGTGAAAACGCGAAAGCGTTGGCCGAATGGGAGGCGGCGCGAGACGAGCGAACGCGGAAAGCGGAGGCGGCGGAGGCGGTCGCCGAACGAGCGCGGCGGGCCGAAGAGGCGGCGGAGGAAGCGCGTCGCGGGGCGGTCGAGCTTTGGCGGCGCGCGGGGATTCCGTTGCGACCCGATTTTTCGTTAGCCGAAGGGCGCGAATGGCGGGGCCTTTGGAGCGATTGGCGAACGGCGGCGCGAGCGGCGGAGCGTCGGGCGAACGATTGGCTTGCCGAGGAGCGCCGTTTGAGGAACGCGTTGACCGAAACGGTTGAAGCGGCGGCGCGTTGGCTCGACGACGCGGAAGGCGAAACGTTCGATTGGGAAGATTGGCGATTTGAGGAAGATCGGAGCGAAGCGTCGGAAGCGGAGAAAGCGGCGTTCGAAGCGCGCGCCGATCGGGCGGCGTCGGCGGCGCGGCGAGTCGAACGGCTGTTGGAACGAGCGCGAAACCGGGTCGAGCGTTGGCTCGACGGCGAGCGGGCGGCGGAGGAACGAGCGCGTCGTCGAACGGAGGCGGAGGCGCGAATTAGACGTTTCGAACTCGACGAGCGAACGTCGGCGGAGGCGCGCGCCGAGTTGGCGGCGCGACTGCGAGCGCTTTGCGTCGACGCGGCGAAGGGAACGGGAAAAAACGCGGCGTTTGCGGTAAATCGGCAAGACGGGCCGACTGAGCTGTTTAAGGAAAAGGCGGAAAACGCGGAGAATAACGAGGATTGGCCGGACGGCGCGGCGCGTTCCTTCGCCGAGTTGGCGGAGACGTTGGAGAAGCGGGCGGCGTTGCGCGTCGAAGCGGCGCGAATCGACGAAGCGCGGCGGGCGTTGGACGAGCGCAAAGCGCGGCTGGCGGAGTTCGACGCGGAATGCGAAACGTTGGCGGCGGCGCTCGGCGTCGAAGCGCCGACGGACGGGCGAACGCGAGCCGAAGACGCGGTCGTCGTTTGGGCCGACCGACTCCAAGACGCGTTGAGCGCCGAGGCGGATTGGCGGAACGAAACGCGGAATCGAGACGAGACGACCGCTCGCGTCGGCGCGAAAACGAAGGCGATCGCCGCGAACGAAGAGCGAAAACGGGCGGCGCTCGAAGCGGCGGGAGCGGCGAACGGCGCCGAATTTTTGCGCGTCGCGGAGGCGGCGGACGAAGCGCGGCGTTTGAACGAACGGCGCGTCGGAGCCGTCGAACTGTTGCGCGCCGTCTTCGAAGATTGCGACGACGCCGAGTTCGAACGTCGGCTCGAAGCGTTGCGCGACGCCGAAAGCGACGAGCCGGAAACGCGTTTGGCCGAACTCGAAACCGAGGAGGCGGCGCTCGAAGCGGAGCTAAAACGATTGGAAGCGCAAGAGGTGGAGATTCGCGCGAAAATTCGGGCCGCCGAAGAAAAAGAGGGCGCGTCGAGTTTTTCCGTCGAACGCGAATTGGAGTTGAGCGGATTGCGCGAGGCGGTCGAACTTTACGCGCCGCGACTTTTGGCGTTTCAGGCGTTGGAAAATTCTCTCCGGCGTTGCGAAGAAGAAAAACGTCCGCAAATCTTAGCCGACGCGGAGGAGATTTTCGGACGGCTGACGGCGGGGCGGTATACGCGAATCGTTCCGAGCGCCAAAGGCGATTCGTTTCAAGCGGTGCAACGGGACGGCGTTGCGAAAACGCCGAAAGAATTGAGTTCCGGAACGCGCGAACAATTGTTTTTAGCGTTGCGGTTGGCGCATATCCGCAAATATTGCGAAAACGCGGAATCGTTGCCGCTCTTGACCGACGACGCGCTCGTCAACTTCGACGACGCGCGCTCCGCGGAAACGCTGCGGGTCTTGGCGGAATTTGCGGAAAATAGGCAAGTTATTTTGCTGACGTGTCGCGAGTCGACGAAGGCGGCGTTTGAAAAAATCGTCGGGGCGGACGCGGTCGTTCCGTTGGCGCCGAAACGTTTTGGCGATTGACGGGCGAGTTGGCGGGCGACGAACGACGTTGAAATGAAAAAATGGGGAAAGTAGATCGAATAAAGAAACTTTGGCGGCCTGGAAGCGGCGGCGGAAAACGCGTCGTCGCGGTATGGGGGCTTATCGCGGCGACGGCGTTGGCTTGGGGCGCGTCGAGCGACGGTTTGGGCGGTTGGACGGGATTAAAGGAGAACGGCGAAGAAAGCGCGGCGTTGGAAGAGGCGTTTTTCGAGACGCTCGGGCGTTGCGAGTCGCCGCTTTTGGTCGAACGGAACGAAGCGGAAGACGCGCTTTTTGAGCGCTTTGCGGAGTTTGAGCCGATTTGGCAAGATCGGCGGTTTTTAACGAACGGCGAAATTGGAGCGGAAGCGCGGCAGCGTTTTGAACTCGCCGAGGCCCGTTATCGGGAAAAAGCGTCGAACGACTGCGTCGCCGCTTTCGAAACGACGTTTGAAACGGTCGCTTCGGAAGAGTCGGAAGGTCAAAACGGCGAAGATAAAGAAGAAAGAGAAGACGAGGCGGAAGGGGGGAATCGCGAAAATAGGAAGAACGGCGAACTTTTGCGGGGGCGCGTTCGGTTGCGTTGGGAGCGTCCGTTGCGAATCGTTTACCTTGCGCCCGATTGGAGCGCGTTCGAACGCCGCGACGCCGACGGGAAACGTTGGCGTCCGAGCGGGCGTTTTTCCGCGCCGGAACTTGCGCCGGAGTTTGACGCGTCGGAATTGACGCTCGAAACGATTTGGGAGCGCGTCGACGAGGAAGAAACGGCGTTGAACGAAGGGAACGAAGAAAACCGAGAAAACGGCGCGGGCGAAGGAAACGAGAAGAAGGAGAAAAGCCGAGAAAACGGCGCGAGCGAAGGAAACGAGAAGAACGGAAAAAGCCGAGAAAACGGGGAAAACGAGAGGAACGGCGAAGGGAAAACGGCGGTCGTCGGCGTTTTTGAGGGGCTGATCGGCGGCGATTTTCGCGTTTGGACGACGCCGTTGGGACCGGTCGCGTTCGAAAACGCGATGAAAGGAAAAAACGAAAAAGAGGAAAGTAAGGAAAGCGACGTAACGACGGCGAGTCGGGCGACCGATTTAAACGTTGATTTTCCGACTGTTTTTCAAAGCGGCGACGCGGTCGCGACCGTCGGCGAAACGACGATTAAAGAGAACGGCGAGACGACGGCGCGCGTTCGTTTCGAGTTCGCGGAGGCGTTCGACGCGTTCGATTCGCATCGCGTTTGGTGCGATAAGGGAGATTTTGCGCTGGTAATCGACGCCGGAAACGATAAGGCGGGAGCGAGCGACGTTTTCGACGTTTCGGACGCGGAAAACGAGTCGCGAACGGAAACGAAAGCGGACGAAGAAGCCGAAGCGAGCGAGAAAGGGCGGCGTTGGGCGCCGATTCGATCGCGCGTTCGCGAACGTTCGGCGAACGGCGCGCTTTTTGAACTTGATTTTCCGAACGACGCGGCGCTTCGCAAGGCGGTCGCGACGGGACGGGCGCGGCTTGCCTGTCGGGTTCCGCGTTTCTTTTTTTGGACGCGTTTTAACGTCGAGGGAACGGAAAAAGGAAACGACGAGAAGACGTTTAACGTCGACGCCGCCGAAATCTCGGGGAGCGCGGCGGACGTTGAAAACGATTAAGCTCGATTAAAAGCCCAACGAACGCTCTGTTTAAACGACTCTTTTGAAACGTCGAGCGGCGAAACGCGCGGCGTTTTTCTGTTTCTTGTCGAATGAATTTTAAAGTAAATTTTTCTTTTTGTCGCCGTTAAACTCGACGCGGCGAAGGCGATCGATTATATCAAACGAAGGGCGGAGAAAAACTTTTTTCTTGACAAAGCGAGAAGTTGGGAGAAATAAAGAAAATGGAAAAGTGGAGAACGAAAGAGGGAAAACGAAAGAAACGTTGTTTCGTCGGGACGGCGGCGTTTTGCGTCTTTTTTTTCGGCGACGTCGCGGCGCTCAATCTTGAAACGGGAGAAGCGAAAAAGGCGGTCGAGGTTGAGAAAAGAGCGGCGGGCGTTTGGCTAACCGGCGGAGGCGGAGGGAACGGGCGGATTTTAGCGACTCCGGCGTCGGCAACGCGGTTGAACGTTCGCGAGTTGCGACCCGGCGATATTTTGGCGGCGCGTTGGGAAGAGGAAGAGCGAAACGGAACGCCCGGGTTTTGGAATCATCTTGCGATCGTCGGAGCGAACGGAGATTGCGTCGTCGAAGCGCAAAAGTCGGCGGACGGAATCGTAACGGCGCCGATAAACGGTTTTTTGGCGCGGTATTCCGACGTTTGCGTCGTTCGATTTTTCGATTCGAAAACGGCGCGCCGGGCGGCGGTTTGGGCCGAAAGTCGCGTCGCGGTCGAAGGGAAGTCGACGCCGCCGTTGCGTCCGCCGCAAACTGGGAACGCGGAAATGGCGGAAATGGGGAATCTATCGGAAAACGTTGAATTTAACGGTTGGGGAAAGGAGGAGAACGGCGAAAAAACGGGGAAACGGGAAGAAGGGAAGACGCGGTTGAGCGGGCCGCGTTATTCTTGGAGCGCGTCGCTGACGCCGATTTTGCGAGACGACGCGGCGACGGAAAATTGCGTTTCGCTCGTTCGGCGGGCTTTTTGGAAGGCGGCGGGCGTCGATTATCGCTGGAAAACGCCGGACGATTTGGCGCGTTGGGATAAGTCGGGCGATTTCGCGAAAATAGGACGATTTTAACGCCGAGCGGAGGGGAGAAACGAGAAATAGCGAAGCGGCAAACGAGGAAACGAACGCGAACAAAAAAGCGTTCCGACCCGAAAAGGAAACGGAACGCTTTTTTAAACGAAAATAGGGGAAATTTAACGATTAGTCAAACGTTAAATTCGGCTTTACCGTCAAATCCAGTCGAGACCAATATCGAGAACGCGCGCCGAGTGGGTGATCGCCCCGACGCTAACGCGTTCGACGCCCGATTCCGCTTTGGCGCGAACCGTTTCGAGATTGACGCCGCCCGACGCTTCGAGTTCCGCCGTCGAGCCGGACGCGTCGCGCATCGCGACCGCTTCGCGCATCGTTTCCGGCGACATATTGTCGAGAAGGACGACGTCCGGATTCTCCGGCAAAACTTGCGCGAGTTGTTCGAGCGAGTCGACTTCGATCTCGAGCATCGGCGTATTTTCCGTTCCGAAGCGCGTTTCAAGGTACTTGCGGGCGCGACGAACCGCTTCGCCCGGGCCGAAGTCGGTAATGCCGCCGAACGCTAAGTGGTTGTCTTTAATGAGGATGGCGTCGTAAAGGCCGGAGCGGTGGTTGCGCGCGCCGCCGCAGCGAACGGCGTATTTTTCGAGACGGCGCCAACCGAGCGTCGTTTTGCGGGTGTCGTAAATATTCGCGTTCAAGCCGGCGATCGCGTCGACGTAACGCCGGGCCGCGGTCGCGACGCCGGAAAGTCGACCGACCAAGTTAAGAAGGAGACGCTCCGCCGTCAGCATCGCAAGGGTCGGGCCGGAAATGACGCCGAGACGGTCGCCGCGCTGAACGGAAGTTCCGTCGTCGACGCAACCTTCCCAATTTAACCGCTCGTCGACCATTTGGATAAGGCGTTCGGCGAAAACGAGACCGGCGACGACGCCCGCTTCCCGAGCGACGACCGCGGCGCGACCCGGGACGTCGTCCGGAATCAACGCGAGGCTCGTCAGGTCGCCGTCCGTTTGCGAGTCTTCGCGAATCGCGATCGCGATCAACGCCTCCATATCGCGGCTCAAATCTTCGTTGTAAACCGTTTGATTAAAATCTTTTTTTTCCGGGGCCATTTTTCGACTCGCGAACGGGGGAAAGAGGGAAGGAGGCGCGTCGGAAGCGTTAAAATGCGGAAGACGCGCAAAATAAGAGGGCGAACGAACGCTCGAAATCGACGTCGTCGAGAAGAGAACGTTCGACGCGAACATAAAAAAACCGCTCCTAAGAGCGGTTAAATGACCCCAACGGGAATCGAACCCGTATCGCGGCCTTGAAAGGGCCGTGTCCTAACCGTTAAACGATGGGGCCTTAGGAGTTTTTAAAAGTCGGCGTTTTCATTTTTCGCCGCCCGAGGTTAACGCGAACGTTAACGACGAAGAACGGGAAAAACGGGGGAAACGTCGAATGACCCCAACGGGAATCGAACCCGTATCGCGGCCTTGAAAGGGCCGTGTCCTAACCGTTAAACGATGGGGCCTTAGG
>JAGBDN010000081.1 GCA_017937485.1 Thermoguttaceae bacterium | reverse complement strand
TCCGTTGGAGTTGAACCAGTCGACGACCGTTTCGCTCGGCGTTTGTTGCCAAGCGGCGCAAATTTCGGAGGTTGCGGCGGGCGCGTGTCTACATTCGCCCAACCGCGCCATTACCGCCGACCAACTCCGCGACCCGGCGGCAAGTTCCGCGTCGAAAACGAGCGGTCGCAAGCCGTTGCGTTCGCGAACAGCGTTGATTTCCGCCTCGACGGCGCGGGCCTCCGCTTCGGCGTCGAACGGTCGCGACGGCGCGATTGGCGCGGACGGCGGCGCCCAATATTGCGGAGCAAACGAACGCGGCGTCCAAACGCGGGCAGGTCGCCAAAGTCGCCGGAAGATTTGCGCTTCCGCCGGTCGAGTCGCCGCGACGAACGCAAGCGCCGCGACGACGCAAATTAAGAACCGTCGCGCCTTCATTCGCCCGCCTCCGCTTCCGCCGCGTCGACGCTAAACGACGTCTTATCGCCAACGTTCGCCGGTTTCAACGCGTCGCCGATTTCGACGTTGAACGCCGGTTTGACGCAAGCGGCCTTCCAGCGTTGTTTCGGCTCCGGCCCGGCGCCGTCCCAATAGAGCGCCGACGCGGCCTCGGTCGCGATTGCAACCGCTTCTTTCGCAATGGGAAGCGCGACGGCTTGCGTCATTCCGCCGTTTTGAAGCGCGTCGCAAAACGCCGACGTTTTATCGGCGACGTTCCAAGGGCGAATAAGTTCGTTCGGCGCAAAAACCGTTTCGATCGCCTTCAAAATCCGGTCGAACGTCGCGGCGTCGTTGCGAATAAACGGGACTGCGACTCGGTTGTAAAACTTGCCGAGATGTAAAAACGGTTTGACTTTAATTCGTTTGTACGCCTCGACTAACGCTTTGGCTTCCGCAACGTCCGCGTCGTCCAACGTTTTGTCGTCGTTTTGCGACGCGTCGCCGCTCATCGCGTTCACCAAGTAATTGTCGACGGCGAACTTTTCGTCGTCGGTTCCCAATTTAGCGAGAACGCTAAGCGCAAGTCCTTGGACGGATTGGTGATAATACCGACGAATATCGGCGACGGAACGCGGCGACGGAAGCGTCAAAACTTGCGTCAACAGCCAAGACTTCGCGTCGTCGAGCGCAACGCGAACGGCGGTTTTCGACGCCGCCTTGACGAACCGCGAAAGTTCGGCGCCCGCGTCGACGTCGTTCGGGAGCCAGCAAACGAACTCGCCGTCGTCGTAACGCGTTACCGTCTTCACTAAACCCGGTCGTTTCGGCGTTTCGCCCGTTTCTTCCGGACGTTTCGTCGACTCGACCTCGCTTTCCGCGTCGGGCGTTTCGTCGACTCCGGCGCGGGCCGCGTCGGCGATCGTTTCCGCGTCGACGTTAGACGGCGTCGCAAGCGTCCCGGGCGCGGCGAATTGCGCCCAATGCGATTTTTCGTCGACGTCGAGCGGCGCGGCGTTCGCGTCGGCGTTGATTTTGTCGTTATCCTTGCCGTTATTGTTGTTATCGCGTTGGTTAAACGTTTGAGAAATCGCGACCATTAGGGCGTCCTTTCCGTTGTTTTAAGTCGTTGGGTAAGTTAAGTTGGCGATTCGAACCGAACCGCCGCGCGACAGACGTTAGCGCTCCGCCGCGCGAAACGAGACGCCGACGACAACAACCGGTTCGTCGTCGTTCGGCGAGTAAACGAGATCGGCGTCGAGTTCGGCGCTCGTTCGAAAACGGCGCGTCGCCTCGGCGACGAAGGGCGGCGGTTCGCGCGACGTCGACGTCGAGTCGCAAGTCGCGCACCCGCAAGCCCCGACGACCGACGCGAAAAGCGCCATCGCCAATAAAAAACGTTGAAATTTCGACATTTGCAAACCTCCGGTTCCCAAGGGGGGCGCGACCGTTCGTCGCGAACAAGGAAACGAAGGGTTAAAAACGACCGTCAAGCGGTCAAAGAACGCGCCGCCGTTTCCGACGACGCGCCCTCTCTTCAAGGAAGGAAAAGGAAGGCGCGGCTTATATTTAACGAGCGAGTCGACGCGCAAAACTTGGCGCTCGTCTTCGCCGTCGGTCGTCCCTCGGCGTTTGTCTCGAAGCGTAAAAAAGGGACGCGGCGAATTTGAAAAAAGGAGCCGCCGCCTTCTCTCGGCGACTCCCGGGCTCCCGCCCTCCCTCCGGCGACGCAAGCGCCGCCGTCGGTTTGTCGGTTGTCAAGCGGTCGTCGCCGGTTTGAGCGTCTCGGTCTTCGTCAAAACGACGACTTCGGCGTCGGTCGCGTCGACTTCGGTCGTTCGCCCGTTTTCGGCGATCGCGAGGCAAAGGAGTCGACCGTTTTTGACGCGAACGGCGTCGACGATGAGGCCGCGAGTCGCGACGGTTTTCCCGGCAAGGAGCGCGTTAAAAATTTTGAGCGCGGTTTCGGACATTTCGTTAGTTCCTTATTTTACGTTGGTTAAGTTGGCGAACGAAACGAACTTCAAAGTTCGTTTTGAACTTCAAGGGGCAAGGCCCGCCGCCGCGAGTTTTTCGACGGCGGGCCCGATGGAGGTTTTCCGTTTCTAAGGGACGACGCGCCAGGAGTCGCGCCGCCCCAAAGCAAGCGGAAGCGCGCTTATATTTAACGAGCGAGTCGGCGCCATCGGGAGCGCTCGGCGACGCCGTCGTTCCCCCGGGACGAAAAAACGCAAAACTAAAGGGGCGGCGTCCGCGACCGCGCGTCGGCGGTCGCAAGTTCGGCAAAATATGCGTTTAATCGCGACGGCGCGTCTCCGACGCGTTGAAGCGGCGTCGCCACATATGCGCCGGATTGAGCCACTTCTTGACGCGATCGATCGCTTGAAACCCGTCGCGAGCGACGACGTTCCGGAAGACCGCGACCGGGTTCGACTCCGGCGCGTTACGGTCGGTAACGACGACTTCAAAAACGCGGTCGTCGGCTTGAATCGTTTCTTTCATCGCGGGAACCTCCGGGACGCGCCGATTCCAAATTCTCGGAGCGTTTCGAGCGCGTCGGCGACTCGGGCGGCGCGCGTATCTCGTTCGACGGCGGACGTTTTGCGTTTCTCGGTTCGCGGTTCGACGGTCGACGCGGCGAGGAAGTTTTCGACGTCGCGACGGCGGCAAAAGTAGCGACCGCCGATAACGACGCCCGGGAGCGTCGCGCCTTCGACGGTGCCGCGCTCGATCCACGACGTGATTTCGCGTTTGGTCGGCGCGTCGGGCCCGTCGAAGTACTCGCGTCGAATCCGAGCGACGGAAAGGAGCAAGTCGGGGCGATTTTTCGGACTGTTCATTCGGACGATAGAAGTTGGGGCGCTTCGACGTATCCCTCGCCGTCGCGCCGGTTGCGGTTGACGTTGTTACTTCTTGACGTTTGGTTCCAAGTCGGCTTCTAATGTTGGCGCCGCCGGGCGCTCCGGGCCCGCGCTGCGCGAGTTCGGTTTCGCCGCGCCGTTGGCGCTCGACGGCGCCGCCCAACACGGCGAGCGGGCGACGTCGTCAGAAACCGCGACGGCGGTTAAACCGTCGCGGCTCGCGCGGTAACGTCTCCGCGCCCGGGTTGCGGTTGTCGCCGGTTTTAACGCCAATCGACAGGCGGATTTCAACGCGTTTCTTCGCGGCCCTTTAACGCGCGGCGGCGCGGTTTTTTATCGTGGTCGCTGCTCCACTCCCAGCCCCGGCGATAATCGAGCGAGCGGCAGACGCGCCCGGCGATAATGTTCGGGGATCGGAAAACGCCCGCCGCCGTTTCCGATGACGGGAGTCCGCCGGAGCGCCGCGCGAAGCGGCGCCCCGGCCCGGCGAGCGCGGATGCCTAGTTCACCCCCGCCGGTTGTTTGCCATTGGGTTGCGCCTTTGCGCTCAAGCCAAGCGCGAAAGCGTAAACAACGTCGAGTTCCGAGGGCGAAAGTTTGGTTGCGACGATTTGGGCAAGCTCTTCCGCCTTAACGCTGGTTTGTTTTTTTTCATTTTCCATAGCGCGCCTTTCGTTAGCTCTGCTATCAGTATACATAAAAACGAAAACTCCGCAAGCGCCTTTTTGAGATTTTCGAGAATTTTTGCAAACTCTGTTTACAAAATTTGTTCTTGCGGTATATTTAGCTTTAAAGGAGAACCGGTAATATGAAAGAACGTATCCGCGAGATTTTCGAAAGTTCGGGTCTGAATCAGTCGCATTTTGCTAAATCTATCGAAATTACGCGCGCTTACTGCTCGCAACTGCTTTCCGGCAAGCGAACTCCGTCGCCGAAGACTGTTCGCCTAATCGCCGAAATCTACGGGTATCGTCCAGAATGGATTTTATCGGGCGAAGAACCGAAGAAAAACGACGAAACAACGGCTGAGATAGGACGCCTTGTCCAAAAATACGGCTTAACCGAGAAAGGCGCGTTGCTGCTTAGAACCTATTTCGATATGTCGCCCGAAAAACGCGCGGCGCTTGAAAACTTTGTTTTGTCTCTTACCGAAGACAAAGAAAAAGGCAACTAAACTTGACGCCGCCCCTTGACGAAAAATAACTTCCGCGATATAAATACTAACGCCTAGTTCACCTTATATTGCGGAGATTTTCCCGATGTCAGAAAAGAGATTCTTGCGCCGTGTCGCGTCGGTTGTTTCGAAAAAGCGCGAGACCGACGCCGCGTCGGTCGAAAATTTGAGCGACGCAAGCGCGATCGCGCCGACGGTTGCCGATTCTCTTGAGCAGGGACAATACGCGAAATTCTACACGCGAAACGGCCACGGGTTCGCCGCCGAAGACGCAAACGCGCTCGCCGATCGATTGCGCGGTCGAAAAGTCGAGACGGTCGGACGTTCGAACGTTTTGAACGGCGCCGACCGAATCGTCGACGGCGTCGCGATTCAAACAAAGTACTGTCGCACCCCCGCCGCGACCATTCGCGCCGCCTTCGATTCTAAAACCGGACTCTTCCGTTACGACGGTCAGCTTCTCGAAGTCCCGAAAGATCAACGCGACGCTTGCGTCGAACTGATGAAGCTCAAAATCGCCGAGGGAAAAGTTCCCGGCGTTTCTAATCCAAACGACGCGGAGAAAATCGTCAAAGCGGGCGAAATTACTTACCGCCAAGCGCGAAACGTCGCTCGCGCCGGAACGGTCGACTCGTTGGTTTACGACGCGAAAAACGGCGTCGTTTCATCGTCTTGCGTTTTCGGAATCTCGTTTGTCGTCGTTTGCGCCGCGCGAATTTGGCGAGGAGAAGACCCGCGCGAAGCGGCGGCGCAAGCGTCGAAAGGCGCGTTTGCGGCGGCGGTTTCCGCGTTGACGACAAGCGTCGCGACGGCGCAATTTCTTCGGACTCGCGCGGCGGCGAGCGTCGGGGTCGCGATTCGCGGCGCGACGAAAAGTTTGGCGAAGACGGGCGCGGGAAAATTCGTCGTCGAAAAAGTCGCGGCGACCTCTTGCGGGAAAGCGGTTTACGGCGCGGCGGCGGTCGGGCGCGTCTCGAAGTTGGCTCGAACAAACGCGGCGGCGAGCGCGGCGACGACGCTTTTCTTATCGGCGCCCGACGCGTACCGCGCGGCGATTCGCAAAAGCGTTTCTTGGCGTCAATTCTCGAAAAACTTCGGCGTGAACGCGGCGTCGACGGTCGGCGGCGCGGGCG
>JAGBDN010000016.1 GCA_017937485.1 Thermoguttaceae bacterium | reverse complement strand
CTTGCGGCTCGGGGGAGGCGAAAACGAGGCCGGACGCCGGCGCCGCGACGCCGAACGCGAGGGCCGCCCAAAGGACGCTAACGGTCGACGCGGGCGCTTTGGGAGCGCGGCGGCGCGTCGACGCCTTCGTTTTCCAATGTTTATCGATTTTGCTCATTACAACGGTCCTTCAATAGGCGTTATTGATTTTTCCGACGGAAGGATTTTAGTCTCGGGTCGCCCGCTTTTCGCCGTCGGCGGCGAACGTTCGAAAGGGCGGTCGCGAACGCGTCGGCGGCGAAACGACCGAAATCGGCGGGGGCGCGGGGTGAAATCGGAAGGTTTGGGAGCTTTCCTGTTTTGCCCTGTCCGCGCTTTTTGATATTATTTTACCCAGATTGCGCAGTTTGTCAACTTGACGCAATCATTAAATAATATCGTATAAATTACACTTCCTTTACCCGTTCGTAAAGGATTTTTTTGGAAAAACTCCCCTGAATTTTCCATTTTAATATTATTTGAGACGGTTGTAGGGAAGAAAACGATTGTAGCGTTCGGCGCGTCGAGGCGCTTGGACGAGCAAGCGTCTCGACGAAAAAAAACGGCGACGGCGGCGTCGCGAAGCGGGCGACGGCAAAACGGCGCTAAGACTCGGCGTTTTTATTCGCCGGGCGCGACGAGCGTTTGAACGAGCGCGGCGACGGTTCGCTTCGTCGCGCCGCGGTTTTGGAGCGTCAACGTTCGCGCCGCCGTTCCGAGTCGGTCGCGGAAGGCGACGTCGGCGAGAGCGCGGCGAACGAACGCCGTCATTTCGTCGCCGTCGGAGACGACGACCGCCGCGTCGGCGCGCAGGAGCGCTTCGACGATCGTTCGGAAGTTGCGCGTTTTCGGCCCGAACGAGACCGCGGCGCCGTATCCGGCCGGCTCGAGCATATTTTGACCGCCGCGGGTTCCCCAACTTCCGCCGACGAACGCGATTTGCGCCGTTCCCCACCAAGCGCCGAGTTCGCCGATCGCGTCGACGAGGAGAACGCGGCTCGACGGCGCTTCGGGCGCGGCGGGCGCTTCGTCGGAGAGCGTCGAGCGTCGCGTCCAAGGAACGCCCGACTTTTCCAAGAGGCGCGCGACCTCTTCGAACCGTTCTTTGTGTCGCGGAACGATAATCAATTTCAGCGCCGGGAACTCGTCGCGGAGTCGGCGGAACGTTTCGAGCGCGGCGGCTTCCTCCGGGTCTTGCGAACTGCCGCAGAGGAAAACGACGTCGGCGGGGCCGATTCCGGCGAGGCGGGCCAAGCGGAAGGTCGCGTCGTTGGCGCGGTTCGTTTCGACGCCGTCGAATTTGATCGAGCCGGAAACGGAGACGCGCTCTTGAAACGGCGTCAAGGCGCGGAACCGCTCGGCGGCGAGTTCGTCCTGCGCGACGATCGCGTCGATTCGAGCGAACGTCGGCGCTAAAAAACGACGGACGCGAGAGTAAGAACGGAACGAACCGTCGCCGATTCGACCGTTGACGACCGCGACGCGAACGCCCGCCTTCGACGCGGCGGCGATTAAGTTCGGCCAAAGTTCCAGCTCGACCAAAACGAGCGCGTCGGGGCGCAGCCGTCGGAGCGCGGTTTTGACCGCCCAAGTGAAGTCGAGCGGGCAATAGAAAACGCTCGTTCGGGCGCCGAAAAGTTGGCGAGCGAGTTCGAACCCGGTTTTCGACGTCGCCGAAACGACAAATTCCCAATCGGGGCGCGTCGCCTCCAACTCGGCGACGATCGGCTTCAATAAGTTGACTTCGCCGACGCTGACCGCGTGAAACCAAACGCGACGGCGACCGTCCGCGAGCGGTTCAAGGCGCGGAACGAGGCCGAGAAACTTCGCGCTCCAACCGTCGCGGTACTTGCCTTGGCGCAACGAGCGGTAAAGGAGGAACGGCGTCGCAAGGAACAGCGTCGCGAGGTAAACGAAATTGAGGAACATCGGCAAAGCTCCGGAACGGGAAAAAGTCGAACGGACGGAGCGAGGATAAAAGAAAAGCGGCGACGCGTCAAGAGAGGAAAACGCGTCGCCGCTTAAAATAGGAAAGGCGCGAAAGACGGGAAAGGAAATCGACGCGAAAACGAACGCTAAAGTTCGGTCGTTCGACTCGGTTCGTCGCGGCGCGTCATATAAATTTCGAAATCGCGGTTCGGCTCGATTCCGGCGTCGCGGAGGATTCCGGCGACCGCGTCGTAAGCGATTCGCGGCGTGTTGTTCTCTTTGCTGAGGTGGCCGAGGAAAATCCGGCGGACGCCGCTCTTAACGAGTTCGACGGCGAAACGGCCCGCCTCCGCGTTGTCGAGGTGGCCGGAGTCGCTCAAAATGCGCTGTTTGAGCGGGTAAGGGTAAGGCCCCTTCGTCAACATTTCGCGGTCGTAATTCGCTTCCAAGAGGACGACGTCGGCGCCGACGAGACGCTTGCGGAGCGTTTCCGTAACGGTTCCGCAGTCGGTCGCGAGCGCGAATTTGCGGCGCCCGTCGGTTAAGACGTATCCGACCGAGTCGCGGGCGTCGTGCGGCGTCGAAAAAAAGGTCGCTTCCAAATCGCCGAGGTCGAGCGTTCGTTTCGGGCCGTCGCTTTGGAAAATTTTCATATGGCGCGTTTCGACGGGGCCGAGCGTTCCGCGCTTTTGCATTTCGTCCCAAGTTCCGATGCTGGCGTAAATCGGCAGATTGTATTTGCGGGAAAAAACGCCGAGACCTTGCGTGTGGTCGAAGTGAGCGTGCGTCGTTAAGAGCGCGGTGAGCGAACTCGGCTCGACGCCGATTTGACGGAGACAGTTTTCGACGCAGCGACCGCTTTTGCCGCAGTCGATCAAGATGCGCGTTTTCCCGGCGGCGACGTAAGTCGCGTTTCCGGAGCTTCCGCTGACTAAAGGACAAATAAACATTCGACGAGCGTTTCGACGGCGAAAAAGGGTTCGGGCGCGTTCGATTCTTAACGAATCGCGAAAACGCGCCGGGACGCAAAACGATTTTCGATTTCCCGAACGCGAGCGAACGACCGCTCCGAACCCGTTTCGACCGGAAACTATTGGCGGCGCAGACGTTTGTTAACGTTGACTTCCAAGTTTCCGAACGCCGCTTCGTGGCGTTGGAGCGTCATACCGAGCGCGTGATAAAGGCGCTTCGCGGTGTAAAAGTTGACGACGATGCGTTGATTGACCGGAATCGGCGACGACGGAACGCCCATCGGTTGCGGATTCAGGCCGAAATCGACGATCAGCTCTTCCGGCGTTCCGGTAACGCGGCAGAAGTTGGCGTAGGTCGCGACGACTTGCGAATCGTCGACTTGGAGTTGCGGGCGGGTTTCTTGTTCGTTCGTTTCGGGATTAACGTTCGACACGTCGATTCTCCTTCGGGTTGGGCCGCTTTTTCGGTCGCGTCGAAACGAAGCGTTTCGAGCGGTTTTCGAAAAGCGCGG
The DNA here is from genome assembly GCA_017937485.1 of Thermoguttaceae bacterium. Taxonomy (GTDB): domain Bacteria; phylum Planctomycetota; class Planctomycetia; order Pirellulales; family Thermoguttaceae; genus RUG369. The sequence goes on along the minus strand of JAGBDN010000016.1, from coordinate 59,867 downwards.
CGAAAACGTCCTTGTAAAATTAAACGTTTTCTCTTTATCGGCCTTCCGAGGGCGCCGCGTCGAGGAAATTTTCCCGCGACGGCGAAAAATCCGAAAAAACCTTAAATCCCGACGTTCGGCAAAGAATCGAACGGACGAAACGTTTTCGGTCGATTATACCGACTTTTTCTCGGCGGTCAACTCCGGAGCGCGTCGAGCGGCGCGACCGCCCGCTTGTCGAGTCGGCGTTTAGACGGTATAATCGGGCGAGTTCGCGCTCCGAAACGAGGGGCGTTTTTTCGTTGGCGTCGTCGATTTTTTTTCGCGTCGAGGAGGTTTCGAATGCAAAACAAGCCGAACGAAGGCGATTTTTCGTCGAGAAACGGAGCGACCGGTTCGACGCTCGACGTTCCGGGCGTCGCGTCGATTCCGTTGGACGAAATTGAGTTCGAGTTCGTTCGCTCGTCCGGGCCGGGCGGGCAAAACGTCAACAAGGTGTCGAGCAAAGCGCGGCTTCGTTGGCGACCGGGCGAGCGTCTCGCGCCGGAGGTTTGGGAGCGTTTCCAACGTCTTTATCCGTCTTGGACGACCGAAGCGGGCGACGTCGTCGTTTCGAGTCAAAAATTCCGAGACGCGCCGAAAAATAAGGCCGACTGTCTCGAAAAGCTCCGCGCCGCGCTCGAAAAAGCGGGGAGAGCGCCGAAAAAACGGATTCCGACGAAACCGACGCGCGGCTCGATTCTGCGTCGCTTGGCCGATAAAAAGCGCAACTCCGACAAGAAAAAGGAGCGCGGGCGCCGCGATTTCGACTGAAACGGAAGCGATTCGAATTTTTTTTCGGCTTTTTCCTTCTTTTTGCGTCTCGCGCTTGAAATTCGAACGGCGGGCGATTATAATGAACTCCGTTCGTCGTCGACGCGCTTTCGTCGTCGACATTAATATTAATGGGAACGCGAAATTCATTGATAATAAAACGGAAGGAAAAAATAATGTCGCAAGCCGAAAAAACGACCGCTCCGCAAGGGGCGCCGTCCGCCGACGCCGGGCTCCCGATGAGCCCGAAATGGGACCCGGAAAAACTCGCCGCCGAAAAAGCGGAACTGCGGCGTTTGGCGTCGCTCCCGTTGGGGCCGCGCTCGCTCGGATACGTCAAACGAACCGGCCCGGGCCTCCTGCAAAGCGCGATGACGCTCGGCGCCGGGAGCGCGACCGCGTCCGTCTTGGCCGGGGCGTCGTTTGGATACAAGCTCCTTTGGGTGCAACCGCTGGCGATGCTTCTCGGCGTCTTTATGCTCGGCGCGCTCTCGAACGTCGTCTTGACGCGCGGCGAACGTCCGTATAAATCGTTCGGACGCGAAATTTGGAAACCGCTCGTTTTCCTTTGGGCGTTCGGGACGGTAACGGCGTCGGTTATTTGGCACTTTCCGCAATACGGGCTGATCGCCGGGGCCGCTCGCGACTTGGCCGGAGCCGCCGGATTGACGGTCGCCGGAGAAGGCGGCGCGCTGACCGGGGCCGGATACGCCGTCAGCTTTATCGCCGGAGCGTTGATTTTAGCGATGAATATTACCGTCGTCTTCAATTACGGCAAGGGCGCGACCGGCGTTAAGATTTACGAACGCTTTTTGCGGACGATGATCGCGCTCGTTATTTTCTTCTTCCTGCTCGTTTGCGTGTTGAACGTCGGGAACGTGAACTGGGTCGAACTCTTCAAGGGCTTTATCGGCTATTACGGGATTCCGGCGAACCCGGAAACCGGCGTCGTCGAGACGAAGACGTATCTGCAAGTCCTCGGGATGCTCGGCGCGTCGGTCGGGATTAATATGACGTTCCTCTACCCGTATTCGCTCTTGGCCAAAGGTTGGGGCGAAGAACACAAAACGTTGGCGCGTTGGGACTTGGGAATGACGATGTTCCTGCCGTTCGTGATCGTTACTTCGCTGATTATGGTCGGGATGGTCGCGACGGGCGTTTACACCGGCGCCGACGTCGTTCTCGACGGAATGAAACCGCTCGAAGCCGCGAAAGCGTTTCACGGGATTCCGTTCGGCAACGTTATTTTCTGCTTGGGCCTTATCGGGATGTGCGGCGGCGCGGTCAGCGTTCATATGGTCGCGTGCGGCTTCACGATGTGCGAAATGCTCGGTCTCGATATGACGCAAAAGCGGTTCCGCTTGTTCGCGTTGACGCCGTGCGTCGGCGTTCTCGGCGTCGTTGTTACGTTGCCGATGTGGTTCCCGGTCTTCGCGTCGGCGGTCTGCCTGACGATGCTTCCGATCGCGTACCTCATCTTCTTCATCTTGAACAACAAGCGCAGCTATATCGGCGACGCGGTCGGCAAGGGCGGAAAACGCGTTTTCGTCAACGTTATGTTGACGTTGGCGCTCGTCTTCACGACGATTAGCGCGGCGATTTCGTTCAAAAGCGCCGTTATCGAGAAGGTCTTCCCGAAAGCCAAACCGGCGGCGGTCGCGACCGAAGCGACCGAAACCGCTCCGGAAACGACGGCGACCGAAACCGAAGCGACCGAAACCGCTCCGGAAACGACGGCGACCGAAACCGAAGCGACCGAAACCGCTCCGGAAGCGGCGGCGACCGAAACCGAAGCGACCGAAACCGCTCCGGAAGCGGCGGCGGAATAATCGGTTTCGTCGGTTAAGTTTCCGTCTCTTTCCCGACTTCGCGCCGTTCGAGCGTTCGAGCGGCGCGCGTCGGGAAGTTTTGTCGAAAAAATCTCGACCAAAACGGTCGAGGGGCTGGAAATCGGCGCCGACGTCGATTATAATAAATAGAGGCGTCGAACTTTTAAAGGCGCCCAACGCAAGACGAAGCGAGAGAAAAGGAAACGACGAATGACGTTCGATTGGGAAAAGTGGAGAAAAACGGCGAAACGACTCGGCGTCGCGCTGGTCGTTCTAATCGCGTCGACGGCGACCGCTTTAGTCGCCGAACCGACGTTTGCGGACGACGCCGCGCCGTCGTCGCCAAGCGTCGCGGAGCGAACCCTTCCGGCGCCGCGCCTCGCCGATCGGTGGTTTTACGCGTCGTTCGGCGTCGAAAGCGACGAGCGCGCCGACGAGTTGGCGGCCCTGATTCGCCGCGCCTCCGCCGTCGGATACAACGGCGTCCTTTGGTCTTGCGGCGTCGAAAATTACTCGCGTTGGGACGACGCCCGAAAAGCGCGCTTGGCGAAGATTCGCGCCGTCGCCGACGAGGAAAACGTCGAAATTATTCCGATTCTTTGGTCGATCGGGTACGGAACGGCGCTCGGGTTCGACCAAAATCTCGCCGAGGGGTTGCCGGTTCGCGGCCTTCCGGCGCGCGCGGTCGACGGTCGCGTCGAGGCGGTCGCGACGCCGGTCGACGTTCCGAACGGCTCCCTCGAAAGCTGGAAAAAAAACAGCCCGACCGATTACGTCTTTAACGACCAACCGGGAACGATTTCCTTCCGCGACGGCGACGTCGCGCGGTCGGGCTCCGCGTCGATGCGGTTCGAAAATTTCGCCGCCGACAAACACGGACACGGGCGGCTGATGAAAGAGATTCGGCTCGAGCCGAGCCGCCTTTACCGCGCGTCGGTTTGGTTCCGAACCGAGAACGTCCGCGGCAATCTGATGTTGCAAATTTACGACGAAAACGGCGCGCCGCTGGGGAGCGCTCGCCCGAAATACGACGCCGAGAGCGCGACCGATTGGACGCGCGTCTCCGCCGTTTTTCGCGCGCCGGAAGAGGGAAAAACGCGTCTGTACGCCGGCGTTTGGGACGGCGAAGACGGGCGCTTTTGGGTCGACGATTTGACGGTCGAGCCGGTCGGGTTGGTCAATCCGTTGCGTCGGCCCGGGACGCCGATCGTCGTCGCCGACGCGGAGAGCGGAACCGTTTACGACGAGGGGAAAGACTGGGTTCTGCCCGAATTCTCGTTGCGGCTCTGGAACCCGAACGCCGAAAGCCAAACGTTGACGATTCCCGAAGGAAGCCGAATTAAAGACGGTCAAACGCTGAAGATCGACTATTATTACCCGCCGCTCGTCGGGGCGCCGCAAATCGGGACGTGCATGTCGGAGCCGAAACTTTACGAGTTCTTCGAAGAGTCGGCGCGCGGCGTCGTCGAAGCCCTCGCGCCGAAAAAGTGGTTCCTCAGTATGGACGAAATCCGGTGCGCCGGAACGTGCGCCGCCTGTAAGGCGCGCGGAATTTCGCTCGCCGAGATTTTGGCGGATTGCATTGCGAAACAGCGTAAAATCATTCGCGAAACGACGCCGGACGCCGAAATTTACATTTGGTCGGATATGCTCGACCCCAAACACAACGCTCGCGATAATTATTACGTTTGCGACGGCAGCTACGTCGGCGTCTGGGATTTGATTCCGAAAGATTTGATTATCAGTTGCTGGTATTACGAAATCCGCGAAGAAAGTATGAAATTCTTCTCCGAACGCGGGTTCCGAACGCAGGCGGCGGCGTATTACGACGTCGACTCGCTCGACACGAGTCTCGATTGGCTCGAAACGTGCGCGCGAACGCCCGGTTGCGTCGGTATTATGTATACGACGTGGCGTAAAAAATACGAGTTGCTCGAAGGTTTCGGTCGGGCGACGCTTGAAAGTCCGCTTCCTAAGGAATAACGAACGCATGACGTCCTTTTACTTTGTCGTCGCGACCGTTCCGCTTGCGCTTTATTGGCTCGCGCTCGCTTGGTTGCACAGCCGTCCGCAACCGTTCGCGGTCGACGGACGGCGAGATTTTATCGCGCTCGCGCTCGCGCTTTTCGGCGTTCTTTTTGTCGGCCCGGGTTCGATAACGCCTCCCGTGAGCGCGGCGATTGCTTGGGGCGCGAACGTTTGGTTGTTGTGCGGCGTTCTTTATTTTTGCGTCGTCGTGCTGTTGTCGTCGTTGCAACGTCCGCGAATCGTCGTTTATAACGCGACTTGCGAAGAGTTGCGCGCGACCCTTTCCCGCGTCGCGCTTTCGCTCGACGACGAGGCGCGTTGGGCCGGCGCGTCGTTGAATCTGCCGAATCTCGGCGTTCAACTTTACATCGACGGCGCCGCGTTGGGGCGCGTCGCGTCGTTGGTCGGACTCGACGCGCCGCGGTCGCAACAGGGTTGGCTTCGCTTGGAAAAAGAGTTGCGCGTCGAGCTGGCGCGAACGGAGGCGCCGCGCCGTCGCGGTTGGCTCGCGTTCGCCGCGCTGGGCTGGGGAGCGGCGCTCGCCGCGGGCGTCGTCTTTTTCGAGCGCCAAGAGGCGATCGCGAACGCGTTTCATTTTTATCTTTCCGTTTGACGCGAACCCGTCGCGCGCTTTTTAGGTTTCGGTCGTATGAACGATAAAAACGAACATTGGTTGCGAGATTCTCTCGTCGTTTCGTCGCGCACCGACGTCGGAATGCGTCGCTCGAACAATCAAGACGCGTTCGCCGTCGCGCTGGCCGCGACGCCGCGACTTGGCAAAACGCGCGGCTCTCTTTTCGTCGTCGCCGACGGTATGGGCGCGCACGCGGCCGGGGAGCTGGCGAGTCAAATGGCGGCGACGCTGGTTCCGCAGGCGTATCTGAAACGCGCCGAACAAACGCCTCCGGAGGCGCTCCGCGACGCGTTGCTCGACGCGCACGCCGAGATTCGCAAACGAGGCGAAAGCGACGAAGCGTTTCGCGATATGGGAACGACGTGCGACGTTCTCGCGATTTTGCCCGAAGGCGCGCTCGTCGGACACGTCGGCGACAGTCGCGTTTATCGGCTCCGCGATCAAACGATCGAGCAACTGACGTTCGACCATTCGCTCGTTTGGGAAGCGCGGCGTCTTCCGAACTCGCATCCGGCGTTTCAGAAGTTGACGAATATTCCGAAAAACATCATCACCCGTTCGCTCGGCCCGACCGATTCGCTCGTCGTCGACGTCGAGGGCCCGTTCCCGTTGCGACCGGGCGACGCGTTTTTGCTCTGCAGCGACGGGCTTTCCGGGCAGTTCGAAGATTCCGAAATCGGACAAATTCTCGAAGTTTTTCAGCCGGAGGAGGCGACCGAAACGCTCGTCAATTTGGCGAATTTGCGCGGCGGCCCGGACAACATAACCGTCGTCGTCGCAAGGTATAAGGCGGCGCCGGATTGGGAGACGGTCGAGCGCGAAATCGAGAAAGCGGAGCGAGCGCAAACGAAGAAAGCGCCTTTGTCGACGTCGGCTTGGACAGCGGCGGCCTTGGCGGTCGCCGCGTTCGGCGCCGCGCTCGGCGGATTTTGCGGCGTTTTTGGAGCGTCGGGCGCCGCGGTCGGCGTCGGCGCGTCGGTTCTCGGCGCGGCTTTGTTAGGTCTCTTTTTTTGGACGGCTCGCGAGCGTTTCTTTGCGACGCAAGAAATTTGGAACGATAAAACTTGGGGCGCCGGCCCTTACGTTCGTTCTTCCGCGGCTCCGAACGCCGCGTTTTGCGAGAAAGTCGCCGACGTTTGCGACCAACTTTGCGACGCGATGCGCGAACAGCAAATTTTCGCGCCCGATTGGGACGGCGTCGCGAGCGCAAGAGCGCAAGCGAAAACGGCGTTCGAACGCGGCGACTTCGCCGGTTCGCTCCGCGCCGACGCCAGCGTCATTAATTATATGATGAGCGAACTAAAAAAGAACGCGCCGCAACGACGTTAAACGAGGCAAGAGGAGAAGAATCGGTAAAATCGGGGGATTGCGCGGGATTTCGTGCGCGTTCCTTACGACGAAGGGCGTCGGCGCGCCCGGTCTCCCGGTTGACGATTCAAAAATTTTTTTTAAACTGTGTAGAACGGAGGCGCTCCGGGCGAGCGTCGAAACGCGTTTGCGGAATAAAAACGAAGAAAACGGTCGCGAAAAACAACGGTCGTTCTGAAAAACGGAGAGTCGAGAGAAGGATGCTGGCGAAACGGGTGATTCCGTGTTTGGACGTTTGCGGCGGGCGCGTCGTCAAGGGAACGAATTTTGTGCGGTTGCGCGACGCCGGCGACCCGGTCGAAGTCGCGAAGCGGTACGAGCGCGAGGGCGCCGACGAACTGGTTTTTCTCGACATCACCGCGAGCCACGAAGAGCGCGACACGATCGTCGACGTTGTGCGGCGGACGGCGGACGTCGTCTTTATGCCGCTGACCGTCGGGGGCGGGATTCGGACGGTCGAGGACTTCCGCAAAATTTTAAACGCCGGCGCCGACAAGGTGTCGATTAATTCGTCGGCGGTGAAGACGCCCGATTTGATCGACGCGGCCGCCGCTCGGTTCGGGAGTCAATGCGTCGTCGTCAATATCGACCCGAAGCGCGTAATCCGCGACGGCAAAGAGTTTTGGGAAGTGTTTATTAACGGCGGACGGCTCGGAACCGGGCTCGAAGCGGTCGCTTGGGCGCGCGAGGTCGAGAGCCGCGGCGCCGGGGAAATCGTCTTAACGTCGATGGACGGCGACGGGACGAAAAACGGTTACGACCTGCCGATTTTGAAGGCGGTCGCGAACGCGGTGAAGATTCCGGTCGTCGCGAGCGGCGGCGCGGGCGAGCCGAAGCACTTCGTCGAAGCGATAACGGAGGCGAACGCGTCGGCGGTGTTGGCCGCGAGCGTCTTCCATTACGGCGAATATTCCATCGCCGAGGTGAAGGAAGCGATGCGCGCCGCCGGGATTCCGGTTCGGATTCCGACGACGCCGAGCGTTTGACGGCGAAAATCCGCGCGGAGGCGAAGGAAGCGACGCCGACCGCCGGGATTCCGGTTCGGATTCCGACGACGCCGAGCGTTTGACGGCGAAAATCCGTGAAAACCGAGCGTTTCGGCTTAGCTCCGAGGAACGCGAACGCCGATAATAACGTCGTAAGAACGTCGGCGTCGTTTGGACGGCTAAGCGAAGTCGGCGAAGAGCGCGTCGACGAAAAAAACGAACAACGAAGACGGGCAAAATAGAAAAAATAGGTTGAATAAGACGAGACGAAACGTTGGCGAAAAGCGGCGCGTTTCGCCTCGACGCAAGTGGAACGGAGAAAGAAAGAACGTATGTCGACTCCCGAATCCGGCGCGACTCCCGATCGCGTCTTTAGAAAAAAGAAGGAACTTGAAATCGACCGCCTTTTCCAAGCGTTGGTTAAGCTCTCGGGGAGCGACCTTCACTTGAAAGTCGACCGTCCGCCTTACGTCCGCGTCAAAGGGAGCCTGCGCACGCTCAACCGCGGCCCCATCGACGACGAAGAAATGAACCGTCTCATCTTCCCGATGATGGACGAGCGCAACCGCAAAATTTACAACGACACCGGCGGGGCGGACTTCGCGCACACCTGCGTCGTCGACGGCGTTACTTGGCGTTTCCGCGTCAACGTGTTGACGCAAATGGGACACGTCGGTCTCGTCGCGCGTCGTATTAACAACTTCATTCCGGAACTCGAAAAGCTGCACATTCCGCCGGTTCTTTACGAACTCTGCAAGTTCAGCCAAGGGATGATTTTGTTGGCCGGCGTCACCGGTTCCGGGAAGTCGACGACGATCGCGTCGATGCTCAACTGGATCAACAAAAACTACAACAAGCACATTTTGACGCTCGAAGACCCGATCGAGTTCATGTTCACCGAAGAAAAGTGCTTGATCAACCAGCGCGAAATCGGTCAAGACGTCTGCGACTTCGAAGTCGGGATGAAACACGCCGTCCGCGAAGACCCGGACGTGATGCTCGTCGGGGAAATGCGCGACCGCGAAACGTTTGAAACCGCGATTCACGCCGCCGAAACGGGCCACTTGGTCTTCGGAACGATTCACGCCTCGACCGCGCCGTCGACGATCGGGCGTATTTTGGACCTTTTCCCGGCGAACATGCACAAGGCGATTCGCGGCGCCATCGCGATGAACATGAAGGGGATCGTCGCGCAAAAGCTGTTGCCGTCGATTTTGCCGGGCGTCCAACGCGTTCCGACGTGCGAAATCATGATCGTCAACAGCATTATCCGCAAGTTGATTTTGGAAGGCGAAGACGAAAAGCTCGGCGACGCGATCCGCATCAACGCGCAGGAAGGGATGCAAGACTTCACGATGTCGCTTAAGAACCTCGTGCAAGCGAAGAAAATCGACCGCGCGACGGCGTTCGAAGTCGCGCCGAACATCGAGTCGCTTAAGATGGCGCTCAAAGGCATTGAAGTTAAGGAACCGGGGATTTTGTAATCTCGGTTCGGTTCGCGGCGGTTTCGTCTCGGCGTTTTCGGGGCGAGCCGCCGTCGCCTAATAACGGAAAAATAAACGATTTCGGAAAACTAACGTTCAAAAGAAAATGCGGTGAGGCGCGTCCGTCGAATCGGCGAGGCGCGCTTCCGACAGGGGAGCGTCGACGTTGAAACGATCTCTTAAAATAATGAAGTTCGTCGGTTTGTTTGCGTTCGCGGCGTTGTTCGCGACGGCGTGCGGTTCCGACGCGGTGTTGGCCGGCGGCGTCGGCGGTTGGCGCAACGACGGAATGACGATTTGCCCGATTAAGTTGGCGATTCTTCTCGTCGTTTATATGAGTTGGCTCGCGTCGACGAGTTGGATTAACAACGACGCGGAGCGTCTCGGCGACCCCGACCGTTCGTTCTGGAACGGAATGAATATGATCGCGTTCGCCGTCGGGATGTTGGCCGCGCTCTTTATCCCGATTTTCTGGGCGGGGCTTCCGGTCGTTATTTTGGCGTGGATTATTCCGAATATGATTTACGTCAAAGCGCGCAACAAAGATATGCTCGACGCCGACAAAGTGATGACGGCCGGGCACTTGGCGTTCTGGTTCCGCACGAAAGTCTTGAAACAAAAGGTGAAGCCGAAGGCGTTGGCTTACGAAGGCGGGTCGATGATTCAACTCGGCGCGCTCGACAAAAACGCCGACGAACAAACGCTCGTCGGCCGGCTGTTCCGTTCGCGCCAGGTGAACAACGCCGTCGGATACAACCTTTTCCGCGAACTCCTTTATCACGCGTTGCACAACCGCGCGACCGACGTCGCGATCGAGTTCGGCGCCGAGGAAACGAAGTTTCAATACCAACTCGACGGCGTTTATCACCCGGTAACCGACGCGTTTAAGAATCCGTGGACGCGCGAGGAAGCCGACTCCGTCGCCGAAGCCGCGAAATTCCTGATCGGCGCGAATCCGAAAGACCGCCGTTCGCGTCAAGGCGGCATGTTCCGGATGTTCTACGACAAAAATAAAAAAGGGAAGCCGTTGACTTGCGACGCGTCGCTTGAAACGGCGGGAACGCCGACCGGCGAAGTCTTCCGCGTCGCGTTCAAATTCCAAGCGGCGCAACTCCGCACGCTCGACGAAATCGGCGTCTCGCCGGAACGTCAAGGCAAAATGCGCGAATTGATCAATTCCGAAAACGGCCTCGTCGTTTTGGCCGCCGCGCCGCATCAAGGTTTGAAGACCCTCACGACCGTCGCGTTCAACACCGCCGACCGTTTCACCCGCGACTTCGCGACCGTTGAAGACGTGCAAAACCCGTATGAAACGATCGAAAATATCACGCTCAACACTTACGACTCCGCCAAGGGCGAAACGCCGATGAACATTCTCGGCGACGTCTTCTTCAAAGAGCCGAAAGTCGTGTTGGTGCGCGATATGGTAACGACCGAAGCGTGGAAACTTTGCTGCGACGAAGTCAAAAACGACCGCCTCGTCATCTCGACGCAACGCGCGAAAGACGCCGTCGGCGCGCTGATCGCGCTCCTGCAAAGCGGCGTCGATAAAAAGGCGCTCGCCGACGCGACGACGGCGGTGATCGCGCAAAAACTCGTTCGCCGTCTCTGCGAAGAGTGCCGCGAAGAGATCAAGCCAAATCCGCAAATTTTGAAAAATCTCGGGCTCGATCCGAAAACCGAAAAACTTTGGCGCAAACGCGTTCGACCGCAAGTCGAACCGGGCCAACGCGACTATTACGTCCCGTGCGAAGTCTGCCGCGACGTCGGTTTTCAAGGGCGCGTCGCGATTTTCGACCTCCTCGAAATCAACGACGAAATGCGGCAAATTATCGCCGCCGACGCCGACTTGGCCGCGAAAGACAAAGCGCTTCGCGCCGCGGCGCTCAAGAGCGGGCAACGCGGATTCTTGGTCGACGGCGCCCGGCTCGTCCGCGACGGCGTTACGTCGTTCGAAGAGTTGGTTCGCGTCCTGAAATAACGGCGGCGCGTTGGGCGAGGAACGTTCTCGAACGAAAACGAACGAGGCGTTCCGCGCCCTTTAACGGCGACTAATATTCGGTAAATATCGAGAATAAGGCGATAAAATATTATGATGGGGCTTCCTGTTAGTTTTGTGGTCTCGGCGGTTTTGATGGGGATCGCCGGCTTTGCGTTTTGGCATAAAATGAAGATTTGGAGCGTGTCGATTCAAGGCTTCAATCTTATGTTTGCGACGCTTTTCGCGATCGGTTTGTTCGAGTTGGTCGCGAATCAACTCGACAACGCGATGTCGTTTATGGCGTACTATAACGATATGTTGGCGTTTATGGTCGTTTTCCTTTTGGTTCTCGCGATTTTGATGTTCGTTACGAGTATGATCACGAAGAACGACCTTTGGTTTTCGAAGAAGGCGGACGGAATCGCGAAGTGGATCGCGCTTTTCATTATTTTCGGCAGCTTCTGCGGCACCGGCGTTTTTGTTTTCTTCCAAACGATGCCGGAGAAACCGCGGCAAACGGCGGCGCCGTTCACGATGGCCGTCGTCGACTTTATGTCGAAAGGTTCCTTGAAACCGCTGATCGGTTCGTCGACGTTCGACTCGAAAGCGTTCGTCGCGAACCAGTTGAAACGTAATAAAGAAGTCTTCGACCAAGTTTACGACGACGGTTCCGAAGAGGGCGGGTCTTGGAAGTACGGCGGCGAATGATCGCCCGTCGACGCGGCGGGAAACCGTTTGGCCGCGTCGGCTTTAAAGTTTTTGAAATCGGCGTTTTTCGTTGGTAAAAACGCCGTCTTTTTCTCTTTTTTGACGCAAAGGAGCCGACGCGATGGCCGACAAATTGAAGCCTTTGGAGAAAACGTCTTCCTCTTTGTTCGACGCGTTGAGCGCCGACGCGGACGTCGCGAAGGCGTCGAACGCGGCGGACGAATTGGTTTCGAAGCGCGCGTCCGTTTTGGCGATTGTTTCGGCGTTGTTGGGCGCGCTTTCGTTCTTGACGCTGTTGAATTTAGGCTTTTTATTCTTTTCGGCGTTCGGCGTTTTAGCGGCGATTTTTTCGTTGGCGGCGATCGCGAAATCGGGCGGCGAACTGGTCGGGCGATCTTGGGCGCTTGCCGGATTGGCGTTGGCGCTGGCGGGCGCGATTGCGGGCCCGCTTTGCGTCGCGACGTATCGCGCCGACTTTGACGCGCAAGCGGACGAATTTTGCCAAATTTGGTTCGACGCGGCAAAAAAAGGCGACGTCTTGACGTTGCGGCAACTGACGCGTTCGCATTGGGATCGCCCGCCGATTATCGACGAAGACGACGAGATTAAATATTGGGCGACGTCGACGCAAGACGAGGACGGACACCGCGAACTTCATTCGTTCTTGGCGAATCCGACGATTCTGACCTTGGCCGCGCTCGGCGACCGCGTCAAGCCGACTTTTTACGCGACCGAATCGCAAACGATCAACGCGAGAGCCGAGGTCGCGACGCGAGTTTACGCCGTAACGGTCGCGCCCGAAAAAGAGGGCGACGCGAAACAAACGTTCTTTTTGAAACTGACGGTCGAACGGCGGTTGCGCAAAACGGCGCGCGGCGAAAAGTCGATCGGTTGGAACGTCCATCCCGGCGATTGGCGCCCGCTCGAACTCGACGAAAACGGCCGTCCGGTTCTTAAAGTCGTCGAATGACGCGACCCGATTCGACGTTTAATTTTCGCGACGTTCTCGACGACGGCGGGCTGATCGCGCGGCGGCGGGGCGATTACGAACGTCGCGTCGAGCAGTTGGAAATGGCGGCGGAGGTCGACGCGGCGTTGCGCGAGCGCCGCCATTTAACCGTCGAGGCCGGCACCGGCGTCGGCAAAAGTTTCGCGTATCTCGTTCCGGCGATTCTTTTCGCCGTCGAAGACCAAGTCCGCGACTACCGTCCGGACGAAGCGTTCCCTTGGAGCCCCGACGAAGCGCCGTCGGGGGCGGGCGCGTCCGCGAAGTCTTCCGATTCTCCGAAAAAAACGGACGTCGCGCCGTCGGAAAGCGCCGCGTCGCGAGCGTTGAGCGAGCGAATCGAAGCGGCGAAAGCGGCGGCGTCCGAAATTCTTCGCCCGCAAGGCGCGGTTCGAAACGGCGGGAGGGAAGCCGTTCGCCCGCAAAGCGCGTTCGGCGTTCTCGAAGACGGCGCCGAGTCGACCGCCGAGACGCGTCGCGTCGTCGTTTCGACGCATACGATCGGCTTGCAGGAGCAGCTTTTTGAGAAAGACGCGCCGTTTTTGACGTCGATTTTGCCGTTCGAGTTCTCCGTCGCGTTGGTCAAGGGCCGCTCGAACTACCTTTGTCGGCGGCGGTTCGCGTCGGCGGCGAAGTCGGCGGCGGGCGGAACGCTCTTCGAAACGGAGGAGCAAAAAGAGTTCGAGCGATTGAAGAAATGGCTCGAAACGACCGTCGACGGCTCCCTTTCCGACCTGTCGCCGACGCCGAATCCGGAAGTTTGGAACGAAATCTGCTGCGAACAGGGGAACTGTCTCGGACGCAAGTGCCCGTTTTTCGAGCGTTGCTTTTACGCGAAGGCGCGGCGGCGGCTCGACTCGGCGAAAATTTTGATCGTCAATCACGCGCTTCTTTTCAGCGATTTGGCGATTCGCAATATCGGCGGCTCGATTTTGCCCCGATACGACGCGGTGATCTTCGACGAAGCGCACACGATGGAGCAAGTCGCGGCGGAACACCTCGGCGTCGAGCTTTCGCAGTATCAGATCGACTACCTTCTTAATCGACTTTACAACGACCGAACGAACCGCGGGCTTCTCGTCGAGGAAACGGCGCGGGTTCCGTTCGGCGCGGACAAGGAGACGTTCGAGCGGGCGGCGCGTTGGGTCGACGACTGCCGGTTCCGCGCCGAGGAGTTTTTCGCGTCGTTGGCCGATTGGCTGGAAGCGCGGCCCGGTTCGTCGGGGCGCGTTTTCGAGCGGAATATCGTTAAAAACGGCCTTTCGGAAGGGCTCGCGCGGCTCCGCGACGCGCTTCGCAACGCGTCCGATTCGCTCGAAGACCCGGCGCGGCGACAGGAGTACGTCGCGGCGCGAAATCGGGTCGATTCGTTTTTGACGGAGCTTGAAAATTGGTTGGGGCATAGCGAGGAAGGATTTGTTTATTGGCTCGAAAAGTCGCGTTCGCGGGGGCGGTTGAAAATCGTTATGAAGGCGGCCCCGGTCGACGTCGCGCCGATTTTGCACAAGACGCTTTTTAGCGTCGTACCGACGGTCGTCGCCGCGAGCGCGACCTTGACGACCGCGACGCCGAAAAGTCGCAAAAAGTCGGGAAAAAGCGGAGCGAACGGCGGTTTCGACGCGCCGTCGGAGGAGGAAACGCGGCGGGCGTTCGCGTTTTTTCGGTCGCGGGTCGGTTTGTCGAACGCTCGGGCCCGGGCGCTTGGAAGTCCGTTCGATTACCGCCGTCAAATGACGCTCGTCTTGGCGCGGGGGCTCGAACTCGGCGACGAAACGGCGCGACGGCGGGGAATCGACGACGGCGAAAGAGCGGCGGTCGACGAACGGCGGTTTTACGCGGCGCTTCGGGAGTATATTGCGGAAACGAACGGCGGCGCGTTCGTGCTTTTCACCAGCAACGAGCAAATGCGCCGGGCGACCGACGCGCTCTTGCCTTGGCTTGCGGAGAACGAATATCCGTTCTTTTCGCAGTCGCAAGGGATCCCGCGTCAACAGATGGTGCGAGCGTTTAAGGAGACGAAGCGAGGCGTTTTGTTCGGCGTCGACAGTTTTTGGCAGGGCGTCGACGTGCCGGGCGCCGCGCTCCGAAACGTTATTATCGTAAAGTTTCCGTTTTTGGCGCCGGAACAGCCGCTCGTCGAAGCGCGACTCGAAGCGATTAAAGCGCGCGGCGGTTCGCCGTTTCGGGACTACTTGCTTCCGACGGCGATTTTGAAATTCAAGCAAGGCGTCGGGCGGCTGATTCGGACGAAATCGGACGTCGGTCAAGTCGTCGTTCTCGACCCGCGGGTTCATACGAAGTCTTACGGTCGCGAGTTTTTGCGCGCGCTCCCGGACTGCAAGATTCGAATCGACGATTTTTCTTGACTAATTTTGTCGAAATTCGCGCGAACGCCGGGCTTTTTGGCGGACTTTTCCTTGGGCGGCGCTTTGCGTCGCGACAAATTCGGGTAAAATAGGCGGAAGCGGTCGCGGCGTTTTACGGCGCTCTTCGAAAGCGCGGCGCCGATGAAAGACGCGTCAAAAGGCGGAAGCGAAAGCGACTCGAACAAGAAAGCGAAACGACGGCGATGAAAAAGTTTTACATTGAAACGGTCGGTTGTCAAATGAACGCGCTCGACTCGGAACTCGCGGCGGCGGAGCTGATTTCCGCCGGTTGGGAGCGAACCGAGACGCGCAAGGACGCCGCGCTCTTGCTCTTCAACACCTGCAGCGTTCGCGAACACGCCGAGGAGAAAATTTACAGCGCGCTCGGACGGCTGAAGCATTGGAAGACGCAAAAGCCCGGCTCGCTCATCGGCGTGATGGGGTGTATGGCGCAAAAAGACCAAACGACGATTTTCCGCCGCGCGCCGCACGTCGACGTCGTCGTCGGGCCGGGTCAGATCGACCGTCTCGTCGATTTGGTCGCCGACGCCGCCGCGACCGGAACGCAACAAATCGCCGTCAGCGTCAACCGCTTTGAGAACCGCAACGCGCCGGGCGTCGTTCGCGACTCGTTTCGCCAACACGACCCGAAACGCTTGCCGGGCGTCCGTCCGCGCGTCTTTCAGGCGATGGTGCGCATTATGTTCGGCTGCAATAAGTTCTGTTCGTACTGCGTCGTCCCGAGCGTTCGAGGCCCGGAACAATCGCGTCCGCCGAAGGATATTTTGAACGAAATTCGAACGCTCGCCGATCAAGGTTGCGTCGAGGTAACGCTTCTTGGGCAAACGGTCAATAGTTACCGTTACGTCGAGGGAGAAAAGACGACGCGGCTCGCCGATTTGCTCGTCGAAATCGACAAAATCCCGGGAATCCGCCGCGTTCGCTTCGTCAGCTCCTATCCGACGGATATGTCGGACGCGCTTTTGCAAGCGGTGCGCGACCTGCCGACGGCGACGCCGTATTTGCACGTTCCGGCGCAACACGGCTCGAACGCGGTTCTCGAACGAATGCGGCGGCGTTACACGGTCGAGGAATATAAAGACTTGTGCGACCGAATTTACGAAACGATTCCGGGCGCCGCGATCACGAGCGACTTCATCGTCGGTTTCTGCGGCGAAACGGAAGAGGAGTTCGCGCAAACGGCGGAGTTGATTAAGTACGCGCGATTTAAAAATAGTTTCATTTTTAAGTATTCGGTGCGGCCCGGCAACGAAGCGGCGCGAACGATGGTCGACGACGTGCCGGAAGAGGTGAAAAAGCGACGGAACAACGAGCTGCTCGCGGTGCAAGACGCGATTTGCGCCGAGTGGAACGCGTCGTTCGTCGGGAAAACGGTCGAAATTTTGGTCGAGGGCCCGAGCAAGCGCGAAGCGCGGCAAACGACGTCGAACGCCGACGAAGCGTTGTACGCCGACGCGGAACCGCTCGAAGCGACCGTCGACGCGACCGGAAACGTCGCGCCGATTCCGACGCAAGCGTCGCCCGGACAAGTCGTTAGCGAGTCGGCGTTGTTGGCGGCGTCGCGACCGAGCGTTTTCGCGACGTCGGACGAAATCGTCCAACTGACCGGGCGAACCGTCTGCGACCGAATCGTCGTTTTCAACGGCCCGCGTTCTCTTGCCGGCGAGTTCCGCCAAGTGAAGATTACCGACGGCAGCCCCTTCACTCTGATGGGAGAGTTGGCGGATTAGCGAAACAACGCAGAATAGGCAGACTGAAAACGCCGCGACGGAAAAACGAACCGTCGCGGCGTTTTTTTATCGGGCGGCGAAGCGAACGCGAATCCGGAGACCGCGGCGAACGTCCCGGCGAAACGAAGGCGGATTCCGGCGGGGGAACGGCGAACGGAAAAAACGTCCGGAGAAAAGACGGCGAACGCTTGCAGGCGATTAAAATGACGAAAGTCGCGGCGGGAGAAAAGAGCGAAACGTTGCGAAACGCCAAGAAACGAAAAAAGCCCCGAAATCGCTTTCGGAGCTTTCAAGTGGGCGCACATGGACTCGAACCATGGACCTCGTCCTTATCAGGGACGCGCTCTAACCAAACTGAGCTATGCGCCCGCCGCGTTGAGGAAACTTTCCCCTAACGACGCTATTATTCTAACGCGTTTTCCGAAAAGCGCAAGGGGCGAAACGTCGTTTTTTGACGTTTTTCTCAAAATTTCTCAAAAAACGACGAAGAGGCGAAAGAAAAGAGATTGTGTTAAAGGAAGAGGCGCGCCGGAGAACAAAAGTTGCGTCGAATAGGTCGAGCAAGGAACGAGGCCGGAGAAGGCGCGGCGAAAAAAGACGGCGAAACGAAACGCTCGGCAAGCGACGTAAGACGAAGACGAACGACGACGAAACGGAGAAAAACGGAGTCGCGTCCGCCGCCTAAAAAACGACGGCCCCCGATTTCCGAACGAAAACCGAGGGCCGAGCGAACGCAAACGTCGATCGCTAACGAAAGTTAGCGCCGCGCCGCCTTGTTGTTAAAGTCGGCGCTTTGCGTCGAGTTTTTTGACTACTTCCACGCTTCGAGGTAGCGGGCGAGTTTACGCGTATCGCGCCGCCTTGTTGTTAAAGTCGGCGCTTTGCGTCGAGTTTTCGACTACTTCCACGCTTCGAGGTAACGCGCGAGTTTGTGCATGTCGCTACCGACTTTGATCGGGCGTTGGTAAGCGCGAAGTTTGCTCATGTTGATGAGGTCTTCGAACGCCGGGAACGTGAGGCCCATCGGGTCGGAACCGCTGTTGACCGAGATCATGACGCCGTTCTTGCCGTCTTCGCAAAGCGCGCGGTAGCAGCCGACGCCGATTTGGCTGCCGACGATGACGTCGTAAGCCGTCGGTTGGTTGCAACGAACTTCGTAACCGAATTGCAAACCGTTGAATTTGCGACTCTTGCCGGTGCGGCGTTTGTATTCTTCCGCCATCAAACGGCCCAAACGGGACGAGTATTTGAGCTGCGAAACCGGGAAGTGCCCGAAGGTGTCCGGTTTGAGCGATTGATATTCGTCCATCGAAATGCACTTTTTGATTTCTTCTTGCGGAAGGAATTCGGCGACGCCTTCGGAGATGATCGCGACGAACGCTTTTTTGCCTTCTTTTTCGCGAGCGATCACGAGGTCGACCAAGTGATTAACGACGTGCGACATGTCGACGATCGTGCGCATAACCGGTTTGCCGTCCGCGTCGAGGACTTCCTTGCCGGTTTCCGGGTCGATCGTAACTTCAGTCGTCTTCCAGCTTTCGTCGATGTCTTCGAGACCGACGACCGCGCTGGCTTCGCCGGCGATCGAGGCGCCGTAAGCCAACCAAGCCGCGGCGCGCCCCATCAATTGGCAAACGAAACCGGCGCCCGCCGCTTCGCTGTCCGCCAAGAGGTTGCGAACTTGCTTCGCGAGGAGTTCGACCGCGGTGAAGTAACCGAACGTGAACGGAATACCTTCGTAGTCGTTGTCGATCGTTTTCGGGAGGTGAACGACCTTAATACGTTTCGCGTCGGCCGGTTTGCGATCCATAAAGAGCTTGAACTTCGCGGCCGTGGTGAGCGTGTCGTCGCCGCCGATCGAGACGAGCGCGTCGATACCGAGCGAGCAGAGCGCTTGGTAGACGGTTTCCATCGGGGCGAGCTTTTCGGCGTCTTCGAGGTCGGCCGGGGTTTTGAGGTGTTTGCCCGGGTTGGCGCGCGCGGTGCCGATGCAGATGCCTTGACGGGTGCGGAGACCTTCGGCGGTGCATTTGTCGAGACGGACGTAGGCTTCGCCTTCTTTCAGAACGTCGCCTTCTTTGTAGTCGACGAGGTGCGTGTAGCCGTTGAGCATGCCGTAAACTTCGACGCCGGCGCGAGCGAAGCAGATAGCGGCGCCGCCGATGACGGCGTTCGCGGCCGGGGCCGGCCCGCCGGAGAAGAGGATAGCGACTCGTTTAATATCCGTGTTCGGACGCGAAGGACTGTCAAGCGCGGTCGTCATATTGGGAAAACCTTTCTGTTTGGATAAAATGTCGAAATCGGGAAAACAAGGCGAACCAAGGCGGCGAGCGAGGCTCGGGGAACGAGCGAAACTCGGCGGCGCGGCAAGCGGGTAAAAGTCGCGATTTCAACGGTCGACGAAAGAGGAGCGGCGCGGCGGAAGCGGTCGAAAGAACGCGTCGACCCGCTCCGCTCCAAAATCCATTGACTCTATTTTATTACAAGCGGAAAATTTTGCAATCGGGACGGCGAACAATTTCCGCGCTTTCGAATCGTTTTTGAAACGGAACGACGCCGGCGAAATTTTTCCGCCGATTTTCTTGCTTTTTTCTTTAATTTTGAAACGCCGCGACGTTTTTTCGGAACGCCCCGACGCCCGGCGCGTCGAAAGCTACGGCGTTTTGTCCGCGTCGAGCAAATATCAATAAAAAAGGAGGTTTGGTTAGGCTGGGTAAGACGGTTAAATTAGGAAAATTTTTAGCGGGGTTTTAGAGAAACGTCGGTGGAAAACGCCGGAAATTTCGGCTTTTTTCGGCAAAGAAGCGTTTTTCGATTGCGTCGGCGTTATTGGTAAAATCGGCGTATCCCGAACGACCGACGGCCAAAACGCGCCGGTCGCTAAAATTTTTATATTTTTATATAGTATTTTTTGACAAGTTACGTTAAACTAAATAAGAATACGTCCCAATAGGCGACCTGCGCGTCCAAAGGAAATCGAACGCCGCGACGACCGGCGATTTCCTTTTCGACGTCTTTCCGAACTTGTTCGGAGGCAAAGAGCGCGTCGGTCGCGAACGCCCGTCTCGACGTCCAGCGCGGCGACGGGACGGGACGACGTCGGAGCGCGTCTTTTTTCCTTTGGAAGAGCGCGCCGTCGGTCTCGGTCGTCGGCTTCGAAGCGATTTCGGTCGGTTCGGGGTTTCGATCGTATCGATTACTTAACGTTAAAATACGGCGGTAAAAAAGAGAAAAAAGGCGCGCGGTTTGGCGTCGACGAAGGTTTGGATCCGCTTTCGTTCGTTCGCGCCGCGTTCGGTTATTATTTACTCAAGGAATGAACACAATGTCGCAACAAGGTAAGCAATTTCTGTCCGGTCTTGTGAATCGCGTTTTTCACTCGAAGAAAAAGACGAACGCGCCGTCGCGTCGTTTGGGTATGGAGCCGTTGGAAGACCGGCAATTGCTCGCCGTCGACCCGACGCTGTTGGCCGCCGCGAACGCCGAAGCCGCTCAAACGTCGACGCTCGTCGGGCCGGTCGTTGAATTCGACCTCGCCGCGCTGAACGAAGTCAAAGCCGCCGCGCCGACCTTCTCCGTCTCGAACGGAAACTTCGAAGAAACGACGCTCGTCTCGAAGCCGGAATCGTTCCAAGCGACCGTCGGCGACCTCGTTTCGAACGCGACGATCGCGGACGACACCCCGACCGCCGCCGCGCCCGATATCGCCGTTTCCATTACGCCCGAATTCGACGCCGACGACCGCGTTGAAGACATTCTTCAATACGTCGCCGAATACAGCGAAATGGGCTGGGCCGCGACTCTCGCGAATATGCTGACCTACGCCGGTTGGGGCCCGTCGTCCGAAGCCGTCGACCCGGATTCCGACGTCAAACCGGAAAACCAAGTGTTCGATTACTTTACCGACGCGTTCACGAACGACCAATCGTCGCTCCTTTACGGTCTCGCTTGGTTTATGAACGGTTCCGCCGAATATATGCCGCAAGGTCAAGAAGGTTGGGCGCAACTCGACGAAGAGTCGACCGCCGGCAACCTCTTCCCGTCGACGACCGGAACTTGGAGCGCTTATACCGATTACTGCCGCGAAATCCTCGCGTCCGATATTATGTCGCCGTTCTACGGGATTCAAACCGAATACCTTTCGAACGGCGCCGCGGTCGGCGTTGAAATCCGCTTCTCGACGATCGCCGGCGACGCGACGAACGCGTTGACGCAACAACCGCAAAAAGAATGGCTCACCCTTTGGGGCTTCACGACCGACGACGCGGACGGCTTCTATAACGAAAACGACAAAGGCTATTACACCGGTATGGTCGTTTCGACGACCGAGGGCGAAATCCGCACCCTCCCGGTCGTTTGGGACGATACGATCGGCGAAACGGGCGCGTACCGTATCGTCGGAACGAACGCCGTCGAAGGTCAAGTTCCTTACGTTTATTCGTTCACGACGCTCGAACGTATGCCCGGTTACGGCGTCGAAGCCGATATTTACGAAAAGAACGACACGATCGCGGACGTCTTGGCCAATCCGAAGGCCGACCTCGGCGAAATCGACGCGATCGTCGGGGACGCTTCCGCCGACCGCACGATCGAAGGAAACGTTATCGTTCTCGAAAACTTGACGCTCTACTCCGACGCGTCGAAAGACGGCGCGGACGCCGACCCGGTCGACTATTACGCGTTTTCGCTCGGTCAAACCGCGTCGAATTCCGACTATATTCTCCTTGAATACGCGGACGCTTACGGCGTTTCCCCGCTGAACGTTACGCTTTATCTCCGCGGCGAAGACGGTTCGTTGTCGCCGATCGACCCGGAACTTTACGGTTACGAACCGGGCCGCTACGACGCGACCTTCTCGAAGGAAACGGTTTACAACGTCGGCGAAGACGGCAAAACTTACGCGTCGACGACTTGCCGCCATCGTATTTCGCTCGCCGGTTTGAATCCGGGCGGCTACGGCGAAAACCAATTCTACCTCAAGGTCGAATTCGCGAATCCGACCGCCGCCGGTCAAGTTAACGACGGTTACAAACTGACCTTCCACGCCGGTTTCGACGACAGCTTCGAACAGAACGACGAATTTGAAGACGTTGCGAACGCGCCGGTTGGAACGAACGGCAACCTCGGCGTCCTCTTTGGCCCGACCGTCTTGACCGACCTTGTTTTGAAGCAATTCAACCGCAACGAAACGTCGGAAGTCGACTGGTTCCGCTTCGAAATGACCGCCGAAGGAACCGCGGACAGCGCCGTCAACCTTTACTACAAATCGAAGTTCGTCCAAACGAACGACGGCGACCTCGACATTTACCTTTACAAAGCCGACGATTCCGATCCGCGCGGTTACAAACTCGTTACCCGCAGCGAAAAAGTCGTCGACAACGTCGAATCGATTTCGCTCGAAGGGCTGGAAGCCGGCGTTTACTTCGTTAAGATCGTCGGTTTCAAGGGCGCGAGCAACGTCGGTTACAAACTCGAACTCGTTCCGGGCGTTTGCGACGTTCCGGACGCGCGCCTCGAAGTTCCGGCCGATTCCGCTTGGGAATCCCCGCTCGTCGTTACGACGCAAAAGCAATCCGCTTCCGAAACCGAAGTCTTCCAAAACGAAACGACGATCGGCGCCGACACGGATATTTACTTGAATTACTCCGTCGCGATTTCCGAAAACGCCGATTACGCCGGCGCGGCGCTCGCCCTTTATATTAACGGCGCTCTCGTCGACGCCGCCGACGTCGTCGCCGCGTTGAACTCCGAAGCGAACGTCAAAGGAATGCTCGCCTCGACGCGCGAACGTTTGATCTCGCTCTTCACGACCGGGCTCGATATGAGCGCGGGCGAAGCGCTGACGGTCGCCGACTTCAATATCGGCGCCGTTTCCGATCCGACCTCGTTGGCGGGCAAATACTTCGATTCGAGCGCGTTGGCGAAGAACGCGGTCGCGATCGTTTTGAACCCGGCGAATTACGAACTCGGCGCCTTCTACGCTGAAAACGCGAGCGAACCGTTCTCCTTCTTCGAAGGCGAAACGGTCGTCGTCGACGGCGTTGAAGCGACTTACCAAAACGGCGCGTTCGTCGACGCTTCCGGCGCCGCGATCGCGACGACCGTCGGCTCGGTCGCGACGCTCAACCGCGGAAACGGCGAAATCGCGCTGACGAAGGCCTTCGGGACTCCTCTCGTCGACGGTTCCGTCGCCGCCGATTACGTCGCGAACGACGGCGTCGCGAAAGAAATCGAGTATCTCGTCGACAACAATATTGCGACGGCGTACTTCGCGCTCGACAATATGGACGAAGACAAATTCGCGCCGAACGGCAATCCGTCGGAAGTCGTCGACAATGAAAATCCGCGCGAAACGAACCCGGATCTCGGCGTCGCGAACATCGAAAACCTGCGTCCGATGTTGAACGAAAACGGCGAAATCGTCGTCGACGAAAACGGCGACGCGCTTCTGAATCGCGTTGTCGAAGACCTGCGCGTTACCGGCAAAACCGACGCGAGCGACGCCCCGATCGCCGACTGGTTCAAGTTCGACCTGAAAGACGACGCGAACGCCGAAAAGCAAAATTACGAAAACGCTTACGTTCGCATTTTGCTCGATTCGGCGAATCCGGCGAACACGACCGGCGACCTCGACCTCTATCTCTATAAAGCGGTCTTGAACGACCCGAACTCGACGTTCGAAGAAGCCTACGCGACCGGCGCTTACACGCTGCAACTCGTCGGCAAGAGCTCGGGCGTTTCCGACGTCGAAACGATCAACTTCGCCGACGTCAACGCGGCGGCCGGCGGCAAAGCGAACCGCTCGATCACCGAAGGAACGTATTTCGTTCGCGTCGCCGGTTTTAACGGTTCGGCGAACCAATACGACCTCGAACTCGGCGGTTTCACCCAATCCGGCGCCGTCGTTCCGACCGACCCGCAAGACTACTTCAACGACGAAACGACGACGTTGGGCAAAGACGCCGTTACGCTCCTGAACTCCGTCGCGACGCTCGCTTGGGAAATCCCGAACAGCGATTACGTTTCCGACGTCCGCGTCCGTTACCGCGCGCTCGACGCCGACGGAAACCCGGGCGAATGGATCGTCGCCGGAACTTACGATCGTTCCGCGACCGGTTGCAAGATCGCCGGTCTCGAAGCCGGAACGAAGTACGAGTTCCAACTCCAAGTCAAGAACTACTTCACCGAACAAATGACGGCCGAAGAACTTGAAGGTTACTCGGTCGAAGAAGGTTGGCTCTGCGCGAGCGTTGAAAAAACGACCGCCGACTTCTTGAACGAAGTCGTTTATCGCGCGGTGATCGTCGGCGTTTCCGATTACCCGGGTTCCGCCAACGACTTGACCGCCGCCGCGAACGACGCCGAAGCGTTCCGCGAAGCGCTCCTCGCCGACCCGCAATGGGCCGAAGAAAATATTACGTTCCTGAAGAATTCCGGAGCGACGAAAGCCGCCGTTTTGAACGCGCTGAACGACGTCGCCGCGGCTTCCGACGACAACGACGTGATCGTCTTCTACTTCGCGGGCGGCGGCTCCGCAGGTTTTGTCGGCGGCGAGTCGGTCGGCTACCTGAAGACTTACGGTTCGCAACGTTCGCAATACGTCTCGAGTCTCGAGCTGACCGCCGCGTTCGACGAGATCGCCGCCGGTTCGAAACTCTTCTTCCTCGACGGCGGCCAAGTCGCGAAAGACGTCGAAGAAACGGCGATCAACTACAAAGCGTTCGCCGATTCGCTGACGAACTCGACGAAGAACGGCGCGTCCGACCGTCCGGCGCAAACGAGCGTTTTGACCGCCGGCGCGAACGGTCAAATTAATCCGGTCGGCGTTCTCCAACGTTCCGAATTCAGTCTTGCGTTGACCGCCGGAATCGCCGAACTCCAAAAAGTTGGCGCGGTCGCCGACGAAGACGCGGAAACCGGTTTGCCGACCGATGAAACGCAAGACGCCGTTCCGTCCGACGGTCGCGTTACGATGCAAGAGCTGGCCGACCTCCTCGGCGCCGACGAACGCTTGACGAAGCTGGAACTTCTTCCGACGTATGCGACGAACGACGTCGCCGAAGCCGTCTTGGCGAACGGCGAATGGTCGGAAAACGACGCGTTCCAAGAAAAATGGCTCGCCGAAAAAGCGATCGTCGTTACGACGACGGTCGACGCGGTCGACGCGCACGACGGCAAGATTTCGCTCCGCGAAGCCGCCGCGCTCCTCGGAACGGCGATTCCGAGTTCCTCCGAACTCGTCGACGGCGCGAAATTCACCCTCGGCGCCGGTTCGGTCGTTACGATCGGAACGACGACCGGAACGCTCTCCGAATCGATCGTCGTCGAATACGCCGCCGGTTCGTTCCGCACGACGGAACCCTGCGCCGTCGATACCGAAACGAAAACGATCGAGTTCAAGAAGACGAACGTCGCGGTCGCTTGGACGGCCGAAGATTGGGCCGCCGGTTCGGTTTCGTTGACCGACGACGCCGGCGTCGCGGTCGCGGACGTCGAATTCAAACTTTACGCGACGGTCGGTTCGCAAATCGTCGACGACGAACGTTTTGAAGTCGATTACCTCCTGAAAGAAGGTTCGACGCTGACGACCGCGCCGCAAGGCGGCGAAACGCTTTACGTCGTCGCGGAAGGCCAAGGTTACAAACTGAAGACCGCCAAGGGCGAAGATTACGCGCGAACGACCGGTCTTTACCTCGAAACGGAAAAGGGCGTCTTCGAAGAAGTCAAGCTGTCGACCCGCGCCAACGTCGAGCAAAACGTCGAAATGACGAAGATCGTCTTCGACGAATCGCTCGCCGGTCAAGCGCTGACGGTCGACGAATCGCAAGCCGCGATCGTCTTCGCGAACGGCGGAATTATCGACGCGACGAACTTGAAGGGCGAAATGACGTTCGACGCTTCGACCGGCGCGCTCCAAATCTCCGGAACCGACTTGGTTTCGTTGATCGGCGTTAAGATTACCGGCGCGACCGGCTCGGCGATTATCGTCGACGAAGGCGCGAAGTTCGAACTTGCGAACTCGCTGATTTCCGGTTGCGACGCGGGCGCGGAAGCGGTCGTTTCGAACGCCGGTTGGCTTTCGTTCGTCAACGTTACGTTCGCTAACTGCGCGTCGGAAAGCGCGATGATCGCGAACGCCGGAACGCTTGAAATCGCGAACTCCCTCTTCGCGCTCAACGACGGCGCGCTCGTCGACGGCGCTTACGAACTCGCCGACTCGAACGTCGACGCGGGCGCGGAAGACGCGGGCTTCGTCGACGCCGCGAACGGCGACTACCGCTTGGCCGCCTTCGACGCGATTCCGGTCGACCGCGGTTCGAACGTCGCGACGCGTCTCGCTTGCGGTCTCGTTCTCGACTTCGACCTCGCCGGTTCCGCTCGTATCGGTCTCGGCGGCGGCTCGGTCGACGCGGGCGCCTTTGAATTCGCGCCGGACGCCGAAAACCTCGAAACGCCTTCGACGGTCGTTACGACGTTCGAAGATATCGTCAACCCGACCGACGGCGAAATCTCGCTCCGCGAAGCGTTCGGGTACGCCGGAACGACTTACGAAGTCGAAACCGAACTCCAAGAAGGCGACGTTTTGACGACCGCCGACGGTCGCCAACTCGAAGTCAAGAACGGTCTCCTCGTCGAGTTCGAAGGCGTCTCCGGAACGCAAACCGGGATGTTCTACGCGCTCCAAGGCGTTTATATGGTCGACTCTTACGGCGAAACGACCGCGTTGGAAGAAGAACAAGTCGTCTTCCTCGCCGACGGAACGGAAGCGACCGTTCTTAACGGCAAGCTCGTTCTCGCGTCCGGGATTCCGGTTCAAGAAGGCGCGGAAATCACCGCCGCCGACGGTTCGACCGGAACGCTTTCCTACGGCGCGGTCGCCGACTTCGTCGTCGGCCAAGCGATCGCCGTCGAATTGACCGCGACGACGGTCGCAAACCTCCTGCCGGCCGGAACCGCGTTCGACGCCGGGACCTACGTCGCGACCTACCAAAAGAACGGGACGTTCGCCGCGACGGTCAACGTTACGACGACCGACGAAGCGACGAACAAAGCGACGACGACTCAAGTCGCCGTTACGTTCACGCTTCCGGCGGACGCTAAGTTCGCGTTTATGATCGCCGAAACGACGACGACCGAAACGACGGACGAAGAAACCGGCGAAACGATTACGACGACGAACACGACCTATACGCTCGATCCGGAAGCCCCGATCGGCGTGATCGCGACGTCTCGCGCGGTCGATATGCAAGACGGCGTTTACACGCTCGTCGAGCCGCTCGTCGAAAAGATCGGCGGCGTTGAAACGACGATCTTCGAAGCCGGAACGACCTTTACGCTTGAACGCGGCGTCTTCTACGACGTCGAAGGCGCCGTCGTCGAACTCCCGCGCGGAACCGAAATGATTTCGCCGGAAGGCGCGCAAATCGTTTATCGCGCCTCGAACTTCGCGGCCGCCGACCTTGAAGCGGGCGACGTTCTGACCCTTGAAGACGGTTCCGAACGCATTTACAAGGAAGGTTTGATCGTTTACGAATCGATTACGCTCGGAACGACGATTACCTTCGAAAGCGGCCTCGCGGCGGGCGTCGTCGAACTCGAAAAGGGCGAAATTACGGTCGAACGCGCCGTTACGCTCGACGCGACGACGATCGGCGGTTTGACGATCGACGCCGGCGGCGAATCGCGCGTCTTTAACGTCGATACTTACCGCGAAACCTCGGCGACCGCGTCCGCGTACTTCGCCGGTTTGACGATTCAAAACGGCGCGGCGGAAGACGGCGGTTTGATTTACGTCGCCGAAGGTTCGAACCTCAAGATCGCCGACTCGACGTTGCAATCCGCGACGGCGACCCGCGGCGGCGCGGTCTTCAACGCCGGTTCGTTCTCGATCGACGCGAACTCGAAGAAGACGCTCGTTACCGACGTCGAAGCCGAACAAGGCGGCGCGATTTACAACGAAGGAACGCTCTCCGTCGGTCTCGCGACGATCGACGGCGCGACGGCCGACGCCGAAGGCGGCGCGATTTACAACGTCGGAACCGCTTCGCTCGCCGGAGCGACGATTCAAGACGCTATCGCCGGAACCGACGGCGGCGCCGTTTACAACGCGGGCGTTCTCTCCGCGACTCGCGGCGCGACGATTAGCGGTTCGCAAGCCGAAAACGGCGCGGCGGTTTACAACGTCGGAACGTTCTCCGTCAACAACGCGACCTTCGCCGACGGCGTCGCGACCGGACAAGGCGGCGCCCTTTACAACGCCGGAACCGCGTCCTTGACGAACGCGAAAATGACCGGAAACGAAGCCGGCGTCGAAGGCGGCGCGGTTTACAACGTCGGTCAATTCCTCGCGACGCGCTCCGTCTTCGCCGAAAACGTCGGCGGCGCGGTCGTTTCGACCGGTTCCGCGACGTTGGCCAGCTCGCTCGTTTTGGCGAACGAAGGCGAATACGCGTTGGCCGCGTTCGGCGCCGACGCCTCCCTCTTCCTCGTCAACGTTACGGCGGTCGGCAACCTCGGCGGCGTTTACGCTTCCGAAGGCGCGCTGACGATTTACAACTCGATTATCGGCGGAACCGTCGCCCAAGACGACGCGACGTTCGACGCGAAATACTCGATGATCGAAACGACCGTCGAAGCGCTCGACTCGACGAACGCCTCCGTTTACGCGCCGGACTTCGCCAACTTCGACGAAACCGCCGACTGGACCGAATGGAATCTCCGACTCGGCGCCGGCAGCTCCGCGCTTGACGCCGCTTCGAGCGAATACGCGTTCTATCTCGACTTCAACGGCGCCAAAGTCGCGCTGAAAGTCGATTTCAACGGTTCGTCCCGCGAAACCGGAACCGCCGTCGATATGGGCGCTTACGAAGTCGACGCGAGTTCCGAAACGCCGTCGACGGTCGTTACGACCCTTGAAGACACGTTCGACCCCTACGACGGTCAAATTTCGCTCCGCGAAGCGATCAAGTACGCCGCGACCGCGACCGGAACCGACGAAGCCAGCCATACCGTTACGTTCTCGCCCGACCTCTTCGTCTTCGACAAAGCCGGGACGATTACCCTTTCGAACGGCGAAGCGATTTACGAAGACCCGTTCGGCGGCACGGCGCGTCAAGACCTCGGCGCCATCGTGTTGAGCGGCTCCGTCGTTATCACGTCGGAATACGTCGACGAATTCGGCGAAACGAAGTACTACGACATTACGATCGACGGTCGCAACGAAACGCAACTCTTCGTCAAGACCGGCGAAGGCGACGTCGAATTCCGCGGCTTCACCTTTACGAACGGTAAAGCGACCGGCGAAAACAAAAACGGCGGCGCGTTCGAACTCCGCGAAGGTTCGCTCTCGTTGGTCGACTCGGTCGTCGCGAACAACTACGCCTCGAAAGACGGCGGCGCGGTTTACCAAAACGGCGGCGTCTTCTTCGCGGTCAACACCGTTTTCTACGGCAACGAAGCGAAGCGTTACGGCGGCGCGATCGCGGCCGACGCGGGCAAGGTTTACGTTTACAACTCGACGATCGCGCTGAACGAAGCCGGTATTTACGGCGGCGTTTACTCCGAAGACGGCTTGGTTACCCTCGCCAACTCGATCGTCGCGCAAAACGGCGGCGCCCAAAACGTCGACGTTCGCGCGCAAAACCTCGAAGCGACGACGAACCTCATCGGCGGGATGGACGCTTGGCGCACCGTCGCCGGTTTGAACGGCAACGTCGTCGGCACGGTTCTTTCGCCGACCGACCCGCGCTTCGTCTCGACCGATCCGACCTCGGAAGACTTCCTGCGCCTGAGCGCCGACTCCCCGGCGATTAACTCCGGTTCGAACGTTTACGCGTTCGGCCCGAACGGCGTCCGCCTCAAGTTCGACCTCAACGGCGACCAACGCGTCGTCGGAACGGTCGTCGATATGGGCGCCTACGAATCGCAATACCTCGACGTCCCGTCGACGGTCGTTACGACCCTCGCCGACGTCGTCGACCAAGCGGACGGCCTCATTTCGCTCCGCGAAGCCCTCGCTTACGCCGAAGAAGGCTCGAAGATTACCTTCGACCTCGCCGACGCGTTCGACGCGACGCTCCGCCTCGAAAACGGCGCGATTACGCTCGACAAGTCGATTATCCTCGACGCGTCGAACGTTCCGGGCGGCTTGACGATCGAAGGCGACGGCGACCGAATCTTCAACATTGAAAACAGCGCCGAAGTTACGCTCGAAAACGTCGTCCTCACCGGCGGCGAAGCGACCGAAGGCGGCGCGATTTATATGGAATCGGGCAAGCTGACCGCGATCAACTGCGTCTTCTACGGCAACGAAGCGGCGAAGACCGGCGGCGCGATTTACGCGATCGGCGGCGACGTCAAGCTCCTGAACACGACGATCGCCGGCAACGAAGCGCAAAACTTCCCGGGCGTTTACTTCGGGAACGCGAACGGTCTCTTCGAGCTACAAAACTCGATTATCGCCGCCAACGCTTCGGAAACGTCCGCCGCGATTGAAAACTACGACCTGCACGTTACCGGAACTTTCGCCGCGACCGCCAGCATCGTCGGCGCCGCGACCGAAGCGCTCCAAGCGTATAACGGCGTCAACGGCGTCCTCGTCGGTTCGCCGGAAGCGTTCGTCGACGCCGGTTTCGTCGACGAAGCGTCGAACAACTACGCGTTGCGCGCCGATTCCCCGGCGGTCAACAAGGGTTCGAACCGTCTGGTCGGGCAAGCCGGCTACTACGCGTCGATTCTCCTGTCCGGTTCGAACGTTCGCGTTATTTCGACCGACCTCAACGGCGACGAACGTCTCGTCGGCGGCACGGTCGATATGGGCGCCTACGAATACCAAACGGCGACGGAAGTCCCGTCGGTCGTCGTTACGACCGCGGAAGACGTCGTCGACCCGTTCGACGGCTTGATTTCGCTCCGCGAAGCGATCGACTACGCCGGAAGCGCTTACAACGTCGACGGTTACGTCCAAAAGGTTGGAACGGAAATCACGTTCGACGCGGCGCTCGGCGGTCAAACGATCGCGCTCGCCGAAACGCTCGACGTTACGAAATGCGTTACGATCGACGCGGTCGGTCTGATCGGCGGTTTGACGCTCGACGCGGGCGACCAATTCGTCGTCGTTAAGATCGACGCGACCCCGGACTCCTTGGCGTCCGAAGTCGTTTTGGCCGGCTTGACGATCACCGGCGGTTTCGCCGATTGCGGCGCGGGCGTTTACTCCGTCGGCGGCGACGTTCAAATTTTGAACTGCGTTATTTACGGCAACGAAGCGCAAACGGGCGCGGGCGTCCGCGTCGACGGCGGCTCGGTTTCGATCGTCAACACGACGATTACGAAGAACGAAGCGTCGAACGCTTACGGCGGTTTGTACAGCCGCGGCGGTCAAGTCGCGCTTCGCAACTCGATCGTCGCCCTGAACACGGTGAACGGCGAAACGGACGGCGCGGACGTCTTCCTTAGCGGCGATTTCGCGATTCGCTCCACTTTGATCGGCGCGGCGGCCTCTTGGGTCGCAAACGCTTACGACGGCGTCGCCGGCAACCTCGTCGGCGCTCCGAACAATCCGGTCGATCCGTCCTTTACCGATTGGGCGAACAACGACTTCACGCTCGGCAAAGACGCCGACGGTTTCGCTTCCGTCGCGCTGAACGCCGGCGACAACTCGCTGACCGTTTACCCGAACGGCTTCGTTCCGGCGACCGACGCCGCGGGCGACCCGCGCTTCGTCGGCGGTTCGGTCGATATGGGCGCCTACGAGTCCCCGCTCGGCCCGACCGAAATCCCGAGCTTGATCGTTACGACCGCGGAAGACGTCGTCGACCCGTACGACGGCGACATTTCGCTCCGCGAAGCGGTCGCCTACGCGAACAACTACGGCCTCGCCAACACGATCACCTTCGCGCCGTCGATCAACGGTTCGACGTTCTACCTGAATTCCGAACTCAAGATCGGCTCCGACTTGACGATCGACGGTTTGGCGAACAACGCGCTTGGAATCGTCTTGACGACTTCGAACGACGTCGCCGACCAACGCATTATCAACGTCGACGCGGGGAACGTCGTCCTGAACGGCCTCACGATTACGAACCGTCGCTCGGAACGTCTCCAAGCGGGTCTCGACGATCTCTCGATCGAAAAGGGCGGCGCGATTTACGTTCGCACGGGCTCCGTTTCGGTCTACAACTCGTTGATTACCGAAAACGCCGCCGAAAAAGGCTCCGCGGTTTACGTCAACGAAGCGAACTCGACCGCTTACGCGAAGTTGGTCAACTGCACCGTCGTCGCCAACACGACGAACGGCGCGAAAGACGGCGCCGCGATTTACGCCGAGCTTGGCGGAATCCAACTGTACAACACGATCGTCGCGTTGAACGAAACGACTTCCGGCGACGTCGCGCAAGACGTTTACCAAGGCGTCGGGTTCTACAACGGCGCGACCGGAACCCTGTTTGAATTCCAAGCGGGCGACCGTCTCACGTTGGCCGACGGTTTCGCGGCGACCTACCGCGAAGACGCGTTCGTCGAAAACAGAACCGGTAAAACGACGACGATCGACAACGGCGCGACCGTTTGGATTGCCGACGACTCCTATCGAGGCTATACGGAAGCGACCTACCACAACGGCGAATTCCGTCAATACTGGTGGGACGAGCCGATTCAAATCGCCGACGGACAAGAGATCGTTATCGGCGGCGAACTTAGAAGCGGTTTGGTCGGCGGACAATTCGGTTACTTCATCAACGGCGGCGTCGCGGCGACCTATCGTCAAGACGTGTTCGTCGACAACAACACCGGTAAAACGGTTTACGTTGGCGCCGGACAAACGCTCGTCGTCGACGGCGGCGTCGAAACGACCTTGCAATACGCGTTCGTCGACGCGGAAGGCGCCGCGGTTCATTTCGTCGAAGGCCAAACGATCGTCGTCGGCGAAGGCGTCGAAGCGACCTTTAAGAACGGCGCGTTTGTCGACGCGCAAGGGAATCGAATCCGCTTCGAGGAAGGCCAAACGTTCGTCGCCAAGATTGAAGCGACCTTTACGAACGGCGTCTTTGTCGACGCGGACGGCGTCGCGGTTCAATTTACGGAAGGCCAAACGGTCGTCGTCGGCGACGCGCAAGCGACCTACTCGAACGGCGTTTTTGTCGACGCGGAAGGCGTCGCGGTCGAATTCGCGGAAGGCGACAAGATCGGTCTCGGCGAATTTGAAGCGACCTTCGCGAGCGGTTCGTTTGTCGACGCGCAGGGCAATACGCATCAAGTCGCCGACGGCGAAAGCGTCGTCGTCGGGAAGGTGCAAGGCGTCCTTACGGCGGTCGGCGCCGAAGAATTCGTCGACGCGAACGGCGCGCCCGCGACGGTGAAACTCGGGTTGAACGTTATCGTTAAGCGCGGCGCCGCGAACAACTTCGCGACGGTTACCTACCGCGCGTCCGAAAACGCGACCGCGTACAACTCCTTCGTTTCGCGTTCCGATTCGTTGGCCGCGCTGATCGCCGGACAAGGTTGCTTCATCGGGTCGAGCGAACTCGACCTGACGAAGGAAACGAACGCGCTCTTCGTCGACGCGGACAACCAAGATTACCATTTGAACGCCGACGCGCTCGCGACGAACGCCGGGAACAACGTTTACTTCCAACAAGGTTCGTACAACGAAACCGGCACGTTCAACGGCACCTTCGACTCGCTGGACCTCGACGGAAATCGTCGTATTTACTACACGACGACCGATATGGGCGCGTTCGAAAACCAAAAGGCGAAAGACGCGCCGTTCGGCGCCGTCGAAGGCAAGTCCGTCGAACTCCTCGTTTCGACCGGCGCCGACGTCGTCGACCCGACCGACGGCAAGACCTCGCTCCGCGAAGCGCTCGAGTTGACCGACCGCATGACCGCGCTCGGCTACGACGATATTACGATTCGCTTCACGGGCGCGCACACCGTCAAGGTCGGCGAAACCGCGCTCCAAGTGAACTCGCCGGTTACGATTCTCGGCCGCAACGGCGTAATCGACTGCCTCAACGCGAACTCCGCGTTCCTCGTCGACACGAACGGTTCGGTCGTTATCGAAAACCTTGAAATCAAGAACGGCTCGGCCATCGACGGCGGCGCGATCAAACTGACCGGCGGCGAACTGATCTTGGCGAACCTCTTGATCGACAACTGCGAAGCGCAAATTTACGGCGGCGCGCTCTACGCCGACGCCGGAACGAAGGCGACCCTGTACAACGTTACGATCGCGAAGAACGTCGCGGTCGACGGCGCGGGCGTCTACGGCGCGGCCGGTTCGAACGTCAAGATTTACAACTCGATCGTCGCGACGAACCGCTCGGCGACCGCCGGCGTTTCCCCGACCGACGTTTACTTCGCCGGAAACGACTTCGAACTCGCTTATACCCTCGTCGGGAACGCGGGAACGGAAGCCAACGCCGCGAAACTCCGCGCCAAGTCGACGGGCAGCCAAATCGGTTACGGCGTCGACCGCGAAATCAACCCGAGCTTCATCAACGCGAGCGACGGCAACTTCCGCCTGACCTTGTCGAACCCGGTGAAGAGCCCGGCGATCGGAACCGGTTCGCCGCAATACGTTTACAACGGCTATTCCAGCGACCTGAACGGTCAAGGTTACGGCTACGGTTCGGAAGGCGGCGTCAGCCTCGGCGCGTACCAGGTCAGCCGCGAAGCCGAGTCCAGCGTCGTTACGACGTTGGAAGACGTCGTCAACCCGTTCGACGGCGTTACCTCGCTCCGCGAAGCGATTAACTACGTCCAAGGGCGCGACAACCTTTACGGCGCCAGTTGCGGAAGCGTCGACGACAGCGTTTACGGCACCACGTCCAACGCGATGAACGACGCGTCCATTTATAGCGCGACGTTCTACAACGCGATCACGTTCGACCCGAGCTTGGCCGGCGGTACGATCAGAATCGACGGCGAACTCGGCGGGTTCTCCTTCCGAGCCGGCGGCGCTAGCCACTCGGTGATGGACTATATGATCGACGCGTCGTCCCTCTCCGGGCTCGGCGGGATTACGATCGACGCGTCCGAATTGCAGGGCGGCGGCCTTGGCGGCGGCGCGTTGTTCAGCCTTCAAGGGCGAGCCAACTTGGACGCGAATCCGAAGCTGTACTACCCGGTGGGCCTCGACCTGCGCGGACTCCGCGTCGTCGGCAACGGCGGAGGCACGGGCGTGTTCGGCACGCCGTGGTCGATCCTTACGATGCGCAACTGCCTCTTCGAAGGTTTTGGCGACGCGGTGTTCCTTGCCGACAACTACGACACGTCGAGCGACGGCGGCACGTTCCACGTCTATAACTCGACGATTCTCGGGAGCCTGTACAGCGGCGGACGCAGTTTCATTTACAACTCGATCGTTACCGGTCAAGCCACGTACAGCCCGTGGGGGTTCGGTTCGCTGAACTCCTATAATTCCTACGTGTATGCGGGCGGCGGTTCGTTAACGGCGACGATTACCGGCGGGATGCCGAACGAATACTTCGTCGACCCGGCGAACGGCGACTACCGCTTGGCGCGTTACTCGCTCGCGGTTAACGGCGGTTCCGCGGAATACCTCCGCACGTTGGAACAAGTTCACGCGCCGAACGAAACCGACCTCAACGGCAACCTGCGCGTTTCGGACGGAATCGTCGATATGGGCTGCTACGAATCGCAGTATATGGTCGACAAACCGTCGTCGACCGTTACGACGGAACTCGACGTCGTCGACCCGACCGACGGCTTGATTTCGATTCGCGAAGCGTTGGCTTACGCCGAGCAAAAATCGTCGTTGTACGGCAACACCGTTACGTTCGACGCGTCGCTCGACGGCAAGACGATCGTCCTCGACGGCGTGATCGAGTTGACCCGCGACATTACGTTCGACGGCGCCGGCGTCGATATTACGCTCAGCGGCGACGGTAAGAACGGAATCTTCACGATTTCGACTTACGACGGCGTCCCGAACACGAACAGCGTGTTCCTGCGCAACCTGACCTTGGCCGACGGTTACACGACGAAGAACGGCGGCGCGATCAATATCGAGCGCGGCAACGTGTATATGTCCGGGCTCAACATTTACGGTTGCGAATCGATGCAATACGGCGGCGCGATTTACGCCGAAGACAGCGAAATCACGCTGGTCGACTGCCGTATCGGCGGCAACAAAGCGGCCTACTACGGCGGCGTCGTCAACCAATACGGCTCGACGGTGTTGATCCGCAGCGTCGTCGCCGAAAACGTCGGCACGACGAAGAGCGCGGACCTTTGGGGCTTCTACCCGAACAACTACGCGAACAGCCGTTACAGCGTCGTCGGTTTCGTTAAGGACGTCTTGATTAAGACCGACGAACAATACGGCAACCTCGTCGGAACGGAAGCGAACCCGCTGAAACCGTTCGTCGCCGCGACGGTCGGCAACCTCGAGCTGAAACCGGAATACGCGAACGCGCTCGCTCCGGCCAGCGCCGCGGTTCTCGACGACGCGTTCGCCGCGTTTGTCGACGAAGAAGACGCGGAACTCGCGGTCGACTTGGCGGTTCTCGAAGAAACCGTTTTCGACGACGACCTGTTCGCTTCGTTCGAACAATTTTGAGCGACGTTAACGAGTCGAGCCGGCGCGTCGCAGGAAACGACGGCGCGTCTTGTTCGACGATGAAATAGAACGATCCGAGCGTTTTTTGAAAAATCGAAACGCTCGAAAATGGGCGCGGCGATTTTTTAAACGTCGTTCGGGTTGTTATCCCGAGGAAGTTTCGGCTTCCTCGGGATTTTTTTTTGAGTCTTAAAGGCGGGCGAACAAGAATACGACGTCAAAATGGGGGCAATAGACGTTATAGATAAACTTATTTGGTCGGCGTCAAGGGGAGAAGTTGAAAAAACGTTAAAATTTACTGGGGAAAACGGATAAAGAGTTAAGGTTAGAACGATTTTTAGACGATTAACATAATATAAGAGGAAAAAAGTTCGGCGGCTTCCGAAAAAGGGGCTTGACGAACTACAAAACGGCGGCTTGTTCGCCGTCGTCGTCCGCGAGTCGGGCGGCTTGCCTTTGCGTCATACCGCGTTTTTTCGTCGGAAGGAGATACGACCGACCGCCGAAAAATCGCTCTTCGGAGTTCGCCTTGCGCGTTTCCGAAACTCGAACGTTCCCAGGGGGGGAATAGTCCGGCGATTTGAAATTTATTTCGGTCGTCGGACATTTTTTTGCCCGCGTCAAATCGGTTTGACTAAACGACTTATTTTAGCTATCTTAACGTCGTCGGCGCCGCGGTTTCTTAATTAATTTCTTTATTTTCGCTATCTTGGCGCGTTTGGGAAGAGCGCAACGCGTCGGCGGTTCGCTTTAGGCCGTCGAGTCGAGCTCGAAAGATCGGCGTTTTTTTGAAGAGGCGGCGGAATTCGGCGTCGTCGAGCGCCTCGACGGCGGCCAACGGAACGGCGAGCGGCGCGACGTTGTTTTCCGGCGCGTTCCAAGGACAGACGCGTTGACAGAGGTCGCACCCGAAGAGCCGTCCGTCGAGTTTTTGCGCGATTTCGTTCGGGAGCGCGTCGCGATTTTCAATCGTCCAAAAATTGAGACAGCGGTTCGCGACAAGCGTTCGGTCGCCGGGAATCGCGCCGGTCGGACAAGCGTCGACGCAGCGACGGCAGCGAACGCAACGTTCGGCGGCGTCGACGTTTGCGGCGGTCGAACCGAGCGCGGCGCGGAGCGCTTCCGGCGTCGCGAACCCGGTCGTTTCGGAGAACGACGTCGAAACGAGGAGTTCGCCCAAAAAGAGGCGCGACCCCAAGCGCGGCGCGACGACGAGCGAGTGGAGACCGCAAAAACCGATTCCGGCGCGGACGGCCCAATCTTTTTCGAGAAGCGGCGCGGTATCGACGACGGCTCGCGCCTCGGCGTTCGGAAAACGGTCGAGAAAAAAGGCGCGAAGTCGTTTTAATTTGCGCTTTAAAACGTCGTGATAATCGAGGCAAGCCGCGTAAGGAACGACGGCGCCGGAAGAACGCGGCGTTTGCGCTGTTTCAGTTGATTCGGCTGTTTCGGCTGTTTCGGCGGTTTGCGCAAGTTCGGCGGCGAGCGTTTGCGTCGCTTCTTCCGATTCGGCGCGAAGTCGGCGTTCCGAGAGCGCGACGACGCAAACGCAGAGCGCCGACGGCAAAACGGAGCGGGGATCGCGACGCGCTTCGACGTTTTCTTCGAGATAAGGAAGCCCGGCGCAGTCGCCTCGACGAACGCGGTTGGCGAACAGTTCGAAGGTCGCCGCCGGGCCGATCGGCGCGAATCCGAGCGCGTCGAGGCCCGCGGCGGAGGCCGTTTCGAACCAAGCGCGGCAAATTGGAGGGAGCGTTTCCGGCGCGGCGAGCGTTTCAAAAAGCGACATAAAAACGGCGTTTAAAGGGAGAAGGGAACGCGAAAACGATTAAACGGGCGCGTCGGCGTCCTCGACGCGCGGCTTGCGTCTCGATTTGCGGCGTTGCGGCGCGCTCCACTCTTTCGTTAGTTTTTCAAAGATTTCGGGCGTTTCGTACCGAGCGATCGTTCCGTCGCGTTCCGGCATTGGCCCGACGAGTCCGCGAAAAACGGGCAGACCGCGCATTCGCAGGTCGGCGCTACAGTCGTCGACGCCGATTTTTTCGAAACGCGCGGTCAGTTCGGCGACGTCGGAAAAATCGCGAACGCGCGGTTCGCCGTCGTCGTCGCGGTCGACTAAACGATAATTCATCGGTTTTCCTTCCGTTGTTTAAAGAAAGATTGGCGAAGCGTCGATCGCGTTGGGACGCGGAAAACGGCGCCGCGAGACGCTTCGAAAACGTTTTCTTTTAACATACGTCGTCGACGCCGCCGCGTTGGCGAAACGCAAATTTTGCCGTCGATTTAGGAAGGAAAGAGCGGAAACGAACGCTTAAGGAGCGGGCGGAGCGACGCGTTTGACTTGCCCGGCGCGAGCCGCCCCGACGACGCGGACTTCGTCGTTCGACGAGCGGGAAACGCGAACGCCGCCGGTGAACGCGTCGATTTCGACTTCCGGAACGCGAACGTATTTGGCGCCGCGCGGTTTCGTCTCCAAACGTCGAGCGTCTTGCGTCGGCGTCGCGACGGCGGGGGAAGCGGTCTGCGGCGTCGGACTCGGAGCGGGCGCGACTTGGGGAACGTCGGGCGAAATTTTCTCGTTTAAAAGCGACGGTTGCGGCGCGTCGGCGGTTTGGGGAAGGGCCGCGTCGTCGATTTCGGCGCCGTCGCCGGGGAACAACGCCGGTTCTAAAACGGGGGACGCCGCCGCTGAATCCGCGGAAACGTCGAGCAAGGCCGGCGCGACGTCGGATTGAGCGAGCAAACCGCGCGCGTTCGCCGAATCTTGTTCGTTCGTTTCTTCTTCGACCGGTTGAGAGGCGGGCGCGGCGGAGGGGACGGCGTCGACCGGGGCTTCGTTTGCGTCGTTGGACGTCGCGGCGCGCGGCGCGTCCGGATAATGGCAAACATTAATCCAAAGACAGAGGACAATGAGCAGCGTCGACATGAAAAAACCGGAAAGTTTAGCCATTTTGAAGTCCTTTCGCGTCGAAGCGGGGAAAAACAATAAGGTCGACCCGGCGCCAAAAGCGAAGCGACCGGCAATTTGCAAAGATCGCGCGTTTATTGGATAAAAACTGCGCGGTCTTCTCCATTTAACTAATTATACTATTTTTCTTATAACAGGCAACTATTTTGTTTTGTCTATTTTATCTTTTTTTAAGAAAATGGAGCGGTTGAAACGATTGTAGCGTCGACGCCTCGCGCGAACGGCGTTTTGGAAAGGGGCCGTTTGTTTTTTTGTTGAAAATTTAAGGGGCGAAGAATTGACGCGCGACTAAAAAGAGATAAAATAAAAACGTTCCAATTGTTTGGGGTATAGCGTAAAGGCAGCGCAGCCGGCTCTGAACCGGTTAGTCGGGGTTCGAATCCCTGTACCCCAGTTTAAAACGGCGTTCGACGAGAAAGCGGGCGCCGTTTTTTATTTCTTGCCGAGGCAAGCGGCGTTCGACGAGAAAGCGGGCGCCGTTTTTTTATTTCTTGCCGAGATAAGCGGCGTTCGACGAGAAAGCGGGCGTTATTTTGAGGCGCCGCGGCAAAAAAAAAAGCGTTCGAAAAACGAACGCGAAGACGGACGAATCGACAAAAGAATCGTCAAAGGTTCAAGCGGCGGTGAACAACAAGCAGTCTCTCCACCAACAACGACGAGCGCGTTTGAACATAACCTTTCTCCTTCTTGGGTTTGGGGGCGGGCTTGACGCGTTCGAGGGCGAATCGTTCCGTCCTCGGGGATTTTCCGAAAAAGCCGACCGTCGGCGCGCGGCGTTAAACGACGCGAAATTTTACGATTTTTCGGAAAGTTTCCTCAATATGAAGGATAATATAACATAGAAATAAGGCGGCGCAAGGAGTCCCTAGCACAATTTTCTTGGTTTTGCGCAATGTGTGTAAATTTCGCCTTGAAGAAGGCGGACGCAGGCAAAAAGAGACGGCGTCGCGCGTAAAAAATTCTTCGTCGCCCGCGAGGAAATAAACGACCGTCCGCCGCGGCCAATAAAAAAGCCGTTCCGCGGCGGGAACGGCTCGAAGTTCGCTTGCGAACGAGCGACGTTTCATTAGAAAACGTCGAGAATGAAGTGCTTGCCTTCGTGGAAGCGGCGCGGCGTCGGGTAGTAGTTTTGCCAAGCCGGGTTGTACATTTGAAGGCCCATCGACGCCGGTTGGCCCGACGCGTCGCGGAAGTTGTGTTGGTAGTAGCCGTAGGGATAGTGCTTGAAGCGCGACCAGTCTTGGAGTTCGCCGGACGGAACCGCGTAGGGGGACGGCGCGACGACGTCGCGAAGGTACAGGCGATTTTCAAGATCCTTGCGGAAACGGTTCGAGCGTTCGGCCCAACCGGAGCGCAAACCGCCGACGCGACCGCCAAAACCGGCGCCAAGGCCCGCGACGCGACCGCCAAGACCGAGACCGGAACCGAGAACGACGCCGCCTTCGCATTCGTTGCAAACGTCGGTCGTTTGAGCTTGAGCGACCGGTTGAGCCGGAGCGGCGTCCGTCGCGACGAGCGCGTCTTGAGCGTTGGCGGGGGAAA
Source organism: Thermoguttaceae bacterium (assembly GCA_017937485.1). Lineage (GTDB taxonomy): Bacteria > Planctomycetota > Planctomycetia > Pirellulales > Thermoguttaceae > RUG369. The sequence goes on along the minus strand of JAGBDN010000016.1, from coordinate 18,842 downwards.
CAAAAGCGAGCGCGGCGGCGACCAAAAGACCCGCGAAAAGGTTGTGTTTCATCTTTTTCTCCTTAAAAATACGGGCGCCGCTTCGCGTTGAAACGGCTGCGATTCGGAAAACGCGTCGTTCGCGACGACGCGACGACGGGAAAGGCGGTCGAAACGTCGTCGCGTTCCGACGCGATACGGGCGTTCCTGAAAAACGCCTAAACCGCCTAATCTTTGTGAATCGGTAAAATATTCGCCCAAATTGAGCGATTTTTATTTTTCTTGTATATTTTACCCAAATTGTTTATTTTGAAAAGCGGCGCGAAACGGAAAGACGGCTTTTTTTATTTCAAAGAAAAAACAAACGTCAAATAAAAACGCAAAATAAAACAAATAGGTAAAATAGAAAAAATCGGAAACGCGTCGCCGCGACAACGGAAGCGGAACGCGAGGGAAATTTTAACGAAAAAACGCTTCGCCGCGCCGCGCTTTGCCGTCGCCGCCTTCCAAGAAAAAAAAGAGAGGGTATAATAAATGCGTCCGCGGCTCCGCAAACGTCGGAGTCGGGCTTCAAGTCGATCGCGGCGCCGTCGATTTTTGGCGCGAATTTTAAAAAACGTTGGGAGTTTAAACGTATGTTTTCCGTCGCTCGCGACTTTTCCTTTTCTTACGGGCACCGACTTTATCGATACGAGGGAAAATGCCGACGGTTGCACGGGCACAACGCCGAAGTGCGCGTCGAAATTCTCGTCGACTCGCTGAACGAACAGGGAATGGCGCTCGATTTCGTCGATTTGAAGGCGATCGTCGGAACCTGGATCGACGAAACGCTCGACCATCGCGTTTTTTTGGCGAAGGACGACCCGTTGGCCGAGATTTTGACCGCCGCCGGGGAGCCGGTTTTCCTCTTCGACGAGAACCCGACCGCCGAACGCTTGGCGAAAATGATTTACGAATACGTCGAAGCGCGGGGCTTCAAGGTCGGACAAGTCGAGTTTTGGGAAACGAAAAACTGCCGCGCGACCTATCGCCGAACGGCGGAAGAAGAAAAATAGGCAAATTGCGCAAAACGGCGAAGTTTGCGCTTAAAAATAACGAAGCAAAAAACGGTTGAAAAGGCGAAAAATGGCGACGCAAAAATTGGTTTGTATCGTTTGTCCGCAAGGGTGCGCGCTCGAAGTCGACGTCGAGGCGGGGACGGTTTCCGGGAACACTTGCAAACGCGGCGAGCTTTACGGCTTGGCCGAAACGACGAATCCGACGCGAACGTTAACGACGACGGCGCGAATCGTCGACGAAAACGGCGATTTTGTCGATATGGCGCCGGTGCGAACTTCCGGGCCGATTCCGAAGGGCCGCCTCTTCGACGCGATGAAGGAAATCGACGCGCTCCGGTTGCGGAAGCCGATTCGACGCGGCGACGTCCTGATCGCCGACCTGCTCGGAACCGGAACGCCGGTCGTCGCGACCCGCGATTTCGACTGAACGTTTGAGCGAACGTTTTTGAAAAGCGAATGCTTTTGAAAAACGGGCGCTTTTGAACGGCGTAAAACGTCGCTAAAGACGAAGAAAACGGCGAGTTCCAATCGAGCTTGCGAACAAATTTGACGGAGTTTCGACGACGCGGAAAACCGAGCGCGCCGCCGAGGTTCCCCGATCGCGGCGCTTTCGACGGCGGAGCGTCGCGACGGAAAGAGAACGCCGTCCGCCGCCGAACGTTCGCGTTCGCGTTGAGAAGCGTTTTTTGGTCGCGTCCGAAGAGTTGGGCGAAACCCCGGTTTTTACGTTAAAATAAAGGGGTTGCGCAAACGGGCGAATTGTTCGCGGGGCCTCGCCGAAGTCTCGCAAACGTTCGCGACGACGGGACGGAAAACGCGGCGCGCCGAACGCCGTCGACGGCAAAACGACAAGGAGACGAACTCCAATGAGCGTTTATAAACGCGTCGTGTTGATTCCGGACGGTTTCGCGGACGATCCGATTCCGGCGTTGAACGGAAAAACTCCGATGGAAGCGGCGGCGACCCCGACGCTCGACTCGCTGGCGCCGAAAGCCGCGCTCGGGCGGTCGTTCAACGTTCCGGACGGAATGACGCCCGGTTCCGACGTCGCGACGCTGTCGGTTCTCGGATACGACCCGACCGAGTCGTACACCGGTCGCGCTCCGCTCGAAGCGGCGGCGCAAAATCTCGAACTCGGCCCGAACGATTGGGCGTTCCGTTGCAATCTCGTTTGCGTCGAAAACGGCGTGATGCGGGACTTTTCGGCCGGACATATTTCGACCGCCGAGGCGACCGCGCTTCTCGCCGAGATTAACGCCGACGTCGCGCCGCGCTGGGCCGAAATCGCGCCGGAAATCGGCGGAACCGTCGAGTTTTTTCCCGGCGTCGGGTACCGCAACTTGATGATTTTTAGGCCGGACGGCGCAAAAATTTCCGGCGACGGTTCGCAAAGAGAAGAAAATAGACAAAACGGGCAAAACGGAGAAACCGACGCGCCGTTCGACGCGTCGACGCAAACCGCGCCGCCGCACGACTACGCCGACCGCTCGATTCTCGACGTGTTGCCGCGAGGGAAAGGGGGCGCCGCGCTCCGCCGACTAATGGAGCTTTGCGCCGAGCGGTTAGCCGCGTCGGAAACGAATAAAAAACGAATCGCGAACGGCGAACTTCCGGCGACGCAGTGTTGGCTTTGGGGGCAGGGGACGCGGCCGCGACTCGTTCCGTTCGCCGAAAAATTCGGGTTCGGGCCGGGCGCGATGATCACCGCCGTCGACCTGCTGCGCGGAATCGCTCGCAACCTCGGTTGGGAAGTTCTCGAAGTTCCGGGCGCGACCGGGTACGTCGACACCGATTACGCCGCCAAGGGGCGCGCCGCCGCGGACGCGCTCGACCGCTTCGACGTCGTTTGCGTTCACGTCGAGGCGCCGGACGAAGCCGGGCACGAGGGGGACGCCGAGAAAAAAGTTGCGGCGCTCGAAGCGATCGACCGACTAACGCTCCCGCCGATTTTGGAAAAGTTGCGAACGTTCGAAAATTGGCGGCTTTTGATTTCGCCCGACCATCCGACGCCGGTCGCGATCAAAACGCATTCGCGCGGCGCCGTTCCTTGGGCCGTCGTCGGTTCCGACGTCGCCGGGGACGGGTTCGCGACTTACGACGAAACGACCGGGGCTGCGTCGACGCGAGTTTTCGAACGCGGCGCCGATTTGGCCGAACTCTTTTTGAAAGGGAATTTGCAATGAAACGCTTCTTTTCGCTCGCAGTCGCCGCGACCGTCGCGACGCTCGCCCTTTTCGCGTCGAACGCTTCGTTCGTCAAGGCCGCCGACGACGCCGACAAACCGGCTTACGACGCGTTGGCCGAGTCGAAAGCGGACGACGACAAATACGAATGGACGTATCTTTTCGACGGGAAAACGCTGAAAAATTGGGTCGACCTCGAAGACGCGGGCGCCGAAACGCCGGTTGTCGAGGACGGCGCGATCGTTCTCGGAATGGGCGCGTCGTCGACGTCGATCAAGTTCGACGAAGAGGCGGCCGGCTTCAAACTTCCGCGCGAAAATTACGAGCTCGAAATCGTTTCGCGCCGCGAAATGGGGACGGACTTCTTCTCCGCGACGACTTTCCCGATCGGCGACGTCAGCGTTACGCTGATCAACGGCGGTTGGGGCGGCGCCGTCCTCGGCATTTCGAACGTCGACGATATGGACGCGTCGCAAAACTCGACGTCGTCGTTTTACAACTTCAAGAACGACAAGTGGTACCGCTTCCGAATCCAGGTTTCGAAACGAGCGCTCCGCGTTTGGGTCGACGACGAAGTCGGAATCGATTGCGTCGTCGAAGGGCGCCGTCTCGGGACGCGCTTCGAAGTGTCGCGTTGCGAACCGCTCGGCCTGACGAGCTGGATTAGCAAGGGCGTTATTAAGGTCGTCCGCTTCCGCGCGCTGACCGACGCCGAGTTGAAAACGCTGAACGAACGAGCCGACGAAGAGGCGAAATTCTTCCAAATCGGCAACTGACGCTTACCGGAGAACGTTCGGTTGGACAAAGACGACCGAGCGTTCGCCGCGCGTTTTTTACCGGAGCGCTCGGCGGCTGAAACGCGCCCGAAAAAAACGCCCGAACCGACGGAACCTTGCGTCGATTCGGGCGTTTGCTATTTCACTTATTTTACGCCGTTTAAACCGGTTCGGTCTCAAACGTTTCTTCGTCGGCCCAAAAGCGGGAAAGCTCCGCTTCGAAATCGGCGTCCGGGTCGTCTTCTTCAAAAACGAGCGGGTTTTCGTTCGGCGCGGCTTTGGCCGACCAAACTTCGACGCGGTACGGGCGAATTTCAAGGAGCGCGTAAGACGGATTCGAACCGGAAAGGAACGTTCGCGCCGCCGGATTCCAAGCGGCGACCGGTTGCGCGCCGTCGACGACGACCGCTTTCCCGCCGATTTGAACGTATTCGCAGTCGCTCGAAAACAGGTCGCGTCCGACGAGCAGGTGAACGAACGGAAGGCGCTCGACGTCGGCGACTTTGCGCGAGTCGCGTTTCGTCGCGATTCGGATTGTTCCGCGGTCGTCGAGGACGCCCATAACGTATCGCGTCCAAGGGCGCCCGTCGGCGTCGACCGTTCCTAAAAGCGTTAGAGTCGGCCCGTCGAACACGCGGGCGAGTTTTTCTTGCGCGGCGCGAGAAATCATTTTTTCCCCCCTTAATTTATCCTTCTGCGGTTGGCGACCGCCGACGAACGCTCTCGGCGGCGATTCTTTTCGCTAAGTTTACGTCGCCGACGTTAAAAAGGGGGGAGCCGGTAAAAAACGCCGACTTTGCGGGCGGCGCGGAGACGTTCGAGTTAACGCGCCGCCGTTTCCGCGTCGTTTTACCGACGTTTCGTCGACTATTCGCCGAAAAAGACGCCGATTTCGCGTTCGGCCGATTCCGGCGAGTCGGACGCGTGAACGAGGTTTTCGGTCGCGTCGAACCCGAAGTCGCCGCGAATCGTTCCGGCGGCGGCTTTCGTCGAGTCGGTCGCGCCGACGAGACCGCGAACGACGGTAATCGCTTTGCGCCCTTCCCAAATCGTCGCCAAGACCGGGCCGCGCGTTACGTAGGCTTCGAGTTCCGGATAAAACGCTTTTTCAAGGTGTTCGGCGTAATGGCGCGCCGCGAGTTCCTTCGAAACGGTTCGCAGTTCGATTTTCGTCAAGCGCAAGCCCTTGCGTTCCAAGCGACCGATAATTTCGCCGGCCAGTCCGCGTTCGAGCGCGTCTGGTTTGAGCATCACGAACGTTTTTTCCGTTTCGACGTTGGGGTTCGACATTTATTTCCTCTTTTCTTTTTTCTTTTCCGTTTTTTCGGACGTTGTCGGCTGGCCTTCGTTCGCGAGGTTTGAGTTCGTTCCGCGTCGGGCTCGCCCGTCGTAAGGCGATTTTAACGCGTCGCCGACGTTTTGACAAGCCCATTTTAGCTTTCTTCCGTCCGCGCCGAACAAATCGCGTCGCAACAAGAGAATTTCGACGGCGAAAATATCGAAAAACGCTCTTGACGCGTCGCCGCGAAAAACGTTATAGTGCGAACGTTCGGTCGAAACGCGCTCCTGGAAACGGGCGAAAAACGCGCTTTCGAACCGCTTGAAGCGAATAGACGACCGGCGTTCGTCGGGCGTTTTCCCTCCTTGAAACGAAGAAATTAGCAAGCGAAAGTTTCGAAAAATGAACGGTTTGAAGAAGATTCTTGGGCGCGGTCGAGCGTTCGGCGTTCTCTCGCCTTTGGCCGCCGCCGCGGTCGCGGTTTCGTTTTCGGTCGTCGACGCGTCGTTCGCCGCCGAACGGCAAGCGTCGAACGTTCGTCGCATCGCGACGCGGGTCGCGCAAAACGTCGCCGCCGAGAACCCGATTCGTCAAGACGCTCAACAGCTTTATCCGGAAATCGTCGCCGACGTCAACGGCGTTCAAATCACCCTCGACGAACTGCGCGCCGAGTCGCTGCGAGCGCACGGCGAAGAGGTTTTGTCTCGCATTTTGAACCGCGCGCTCGTTCTCGCCGAATGCAAACGCCAAGGCGTCGCGATCACCCGCTCCGACGTCGACGCGGAAATCGACCGGATGGCGAAATCGTTCCGCCTCGACCGTCGCCAATACCTCGACGTCGTTCAAAAAGACTCGTCGATGAGCTATCAAGAGTACGCCGAAGAGGTCGTTTGGCCGCGTTTGGCGTTGCAAATCCTTGTCGCCGACCAAATTAAATTAAGCGACGAAGAACTCGAAGCCGCTTACCTGAAATCTTACGGCCCGTCGGTCGGGCTCCAAATGATCGTCTGCGAAACGAAGGAAAAAGCCGACGACGTTCGCGCTCGCGTTCTCGCCGATCCGGAATCGTTCGGAACGGTCGCGAAAAACGAGTCGCTCGACGTCGTTACCGCGTCGAACAAAGGACGTATGCAGCCGATCTTCCGCGGAATGCTCGAAGAAAAAGAGATGGAAGACCTGCTCTTCGCGCTCGAAGTCGGCGAAATTTCCGAAACGATCGGCCCTTACGGCCCGCAAAATCAGTTCGTCGTTTTCCGTTGCGAAAATAAATACGACCCGGTCGTTCCCGCGGAAAAAATCGACGAAGTGAAGGAACGCCTCCAAGTGCAAGCAAGCGCCGCGAAACTGCGAGGCGCCGCCGACGAACTCTTCGCTCGCTTGGGCCGCGAAGCGAACGTCGTCAACGTGATCGGCAACCCGGAACTCCGCAAGCAATACCCGAACGTCGCCGCGACGGTCGACGGGAAACCGATTCTCCTCGACGCGGTCGTCGAAATGTGTATGCGGCTGTACGCCAAGCAAGACCTCGACGCGCTTGTTTCGATCGAGTTGATTCGCCAAGAATGCAAAAAAGTCGGGTTGGAAGTTACCGACGCCGACGTCGCGACCGACATTTTCGTCCGCGCCGCCGAAACGACGTATCCGCTCCCGGACGGTTCGCCGGACGTCAAAACCTACCTCCGTTCCGAACTTGCCAAGTACCAAACGACCGAAGAAAATTACAAAAAATCGATCGTTTGGCCGGGCGTCGCGCTCCGCAAACTCTCCGAAGGGAAAGTGAAAATTACCGAAGAGGAAATCGCCAAGGCTTACGAGGCGAATTTCGGCGAAAGCGTTCAATGTTTGGGAATCGTTCTTAACGACGAGCGCCGCGCTCGCGACGTTTGGCAAAAGGCCCGCACCCTTCCGGCGAAAGAAAATCGCCCGGCGGAAGAAGTGTTCGGCGACTTGGCGTCGGAATACTCGGTCGAACCGGACGGCAAGCAAATGCGCGGCCGCATCGCGCCGATCGTCAAAAACGGCGGTTATCCGGAACTTGAAGAGGAAGCGTTCGCGCTCAAACCGGGCGAACTGTCGCAAGTGATTCAAATCGACGCCGGAACGTTCGTTATCCTTTATTGCCAAGAACGAATCCCGGGGAGCGACGCGACGCTCGAAGAAATGCGCGAGCAAATCGTCGCCAACCTCCGCAAAATGAAGGAAGCGTCCGCCGCGGGCGAGTTTTACGCGGGCGTCGTCAAGCGAGCGCGCATCGTCAACAACTTGACGAACCAAACGATCGAACCGGGCGACAAACCGGCGGCGGACGCGAAATGGGCGTCGCCGGAAGCGAGCGCGCTCCGTCGTTAATCGTTTGACGCGCGACGTTTAACCGCTTAATCGACGCAAGTTAAGTAAAACGTCGAAAACGCGAACGCCCCGCCGAGTCGAGCAAGACGCGGCGGGGCGTTCGTTTTTTAAAACGGGAACCGGCGACCGGCGGTTTTCGCGCCGGGCGACCGACGTTGGGCGTTTTACGTCAGTCGGTCGGGTTCGTGTCTTGAATGAATTGGTAAATCGGGTCGGGCGCGTTTTCTTTAAGCTGACCGGTGAAGAGTTCTTTAACGTAAAGCGAGTCTTCTTTCGGCGATTCCGGGAGGCGGAACGAGTCGCCCTTTTGCAAAATGACGCGAACGTCTTGCATCGAGCCGAGTTCTTCCGTTCCGGCGACCTGCGCGGGGAACCAGTAACCGTTCTTCTCGTCGTCGACGAGATAAAATTCCGCCCAGCAGTGCCCCGGGACGCGAACGAGTCGGGCCGGAACGTCGAGCGAGCGACACATCGCGATGAAGAGCGCCGACATATCTTCGCAGTCGCCGTCGCGGGTTCGGAGCGCCGCGAGCGCGCCGCGCATCGGCTTTTCGATTTGCGCCTCTTTATACGAAATTTCGGTTCGGACGTACTCGAAGAGCGCGTCGATTTTCTCCCAGTCGGTCGCGTTTTTGTTCGCTTCCTCGACTTGTTCGACAATGTCGGCGGCGAGTTTGCGCACCGTCTTCGACGTCGATTCGATATAATCGCCGGCTTTCAAATAGCGGCGCAGATCGCGCGGAATCGTTTTCGGGAATTGATAAATTTCCGGTTGGCTCGGCGGAAGAATCGGACGGCGCGTTACCTCGAAAAGGACGGTCGCCTCGACGCGCTGACCCGGTTTGAGTTCGCGCATTCGGAAGACCATTTGGCGAGCGCCGCCCTCTTTGAGATCGCGATAATCGACGCGAGCGGAGCGCGGGAAGTTCTCATCGAGCGTTCGGACTTTTTGCTCCGGGAACTCGGTCGGAACCGGCGCCGTTCCGAGCAAATCTTTGCAACCGCCGTTCGCTCGCGCTTCGAAAATCATTCCGGCGCGATACTTCGTCGAAATCGCTTTCCCGAAACGCGGCCCGCGTTGGCCGTCGTCCGGCGTTTCGTCGGTCGATTCGGTTTCGTCGGCGACAAAATCGTCGAGCGTCGCGGCGGGAGCGTTTTCCGTCGTCGCCGGGGCGAGCGGATTGCGCGCCGGTTTGGAGGTCGACGTTTCGTTCGCGGCGGTTTCCGGTTTCGACGTTTCTTCGGTCGGCGTTTCGTTCGCGGCGTCGGCGGCGGTTTCCGTTTTTTTCGCGCCTTCTTTACCGTCGGCGCTCGACGGGCGAGCGACGTTTCGAGCGGAGGTCGCGGACGACGGAGCGGGCGCGACCGGGCGAGCGACGGGAGCGCGCGGCGTCGTTCGAGCGGCGTTGCCTCCGGCGGCGTTCGAGCGGCGTCCGATCGATCGCGTCGAACGCGTCGCGGCGGGTTTTTCCGCGTCCTTGCCGTCTTTCGAGTTTTTCGCGTCGGCTTTTTCGTTCGGGTCGACGTCGAACGCGTCGGCGTCCTCGTCTTCGTCGACGATGGGGACGGGCGGTTTTTTCCCTTTTTCGGACGCGTCGCGCATTTTACCGAAACTGATTTGCGCAAAACACGGCGTCGGTTCCGCGACGAAATTGATCGCGGTTAAAGCGGCGAACGCCACCGCCGCCGTCCAAAATTTCTCCATTTTTTTCATCGTCCGGTTTCCTTTCTCGCCGCGACGTTATATTTTCGTTATTTTGCGCCGTTTACCGTTCTTCGTTGTTTCGGAACGCGACGCGTCGTTTCGGTTTTCGTCGGAAACTCGTTCCGACTTGAAAATTTTTCCGTCGCGACGCAAAGCGCCGATTCGCCTAGGTTTGTCGAACGGGCAAAGCGGGAAAGACGGGTAAAATAAAAGGAGGCGTAAAACCGCGTCGACGGGGGAAGAAGGGAAAAAACGCGTCGTCGGCGAAAAAAAAAGCGTTGACGCCGCCGCGATTTTACTTTACTATAAAGTAATTGTTCAAAAAAATATTCGAAAACGATTCGAAAGGAATCCTCGAATGAAAAAATATCTTGTCGACGACGCCGAATATTCCGTTTGCGCAAAGGGGCGCGGCCCGATTTTGCTCTTTGCGCACGGCTTCCCGTTCGACGGTCGTATTTTCGACGCGGTCGCCGACCGGTTGGCGTCGAAATTTTATTGCGTCGTTCCGGACTTGCGCGGGTTCGGCGGTTCGACGCTCGGCGCCAACGGGCTCAATCCGCACGGCTTTCCGCGCGTTACGATGGGGCGTTACGCCGACGACTTGACGATTTTAGCGTCGGAAATCGCCTGCGAACTCGGACGCGACCCGGCGACGGAAAAAGTTTATCTTTGCGGGCTCTCGATGGGCGGCTATATTTCGCTCGCGTTCGCGGCGCGTCGTCCGGAGCGTCTCGGCGGGATTATCTTTTGCGACTCGAACGCGTCCGGCGATACTCCGGAAAAGTCGGCCGGTCGCTTGAAGTTGGCGGAGGAGATCGTCGCCGTCGAACGCGCGACGTCGCAAGTCGCCGCGCTCGCGGAGTCGTATTTGCCGAACTTGCTTTCGCCGACGACGTTCGAAACGAAGCCGGAGGTCGTCGAAGCGTTGCGTCAAACGATGTTGCGCCAACGCCCGACCGGAATCGCCGCCGCCGCGCGCGGAATGGCCAAGCGCGCCGACTCGACCGCGCTTCTCCCGAAAATCGCCGTTCCGACGCTCGTTTTGGGCGGGGCCGACGACGTTCTTTCGCCGCCGAGTTCGCTCGACGCGATCGCCGCCGCGATTCCGGGCGCTTGCCGAGCGACGATTCCGGACGCCGGACACGTCGCGTCGTTGGAAAATCCGGACGCGTTCGCCGACGCTGTTCTTAAGTGGAGCGAAACGGCGTTTTAGCGCGCTTTTAAATTAAGCCTTTTAAGTTTTGGAACGCGAACCGTTTCCGCCGATTGCAAACCGTCGTTTTAAACGCGGTCTTCGGCGGCGGTTCGTTTTTTATTTTTTATTTTTTATTTTCGCGCCGAACGTTTTTCGCCGCGTCGCGGTTCGAGAAAACGCGAGGCGCCGACAAGAAAGCCTTCTTATGCCGCTCTCGATGAACGAAATCAAAGCTCGCGCCGCGGCGTTCGCCAACCGTTGGCGCGACGCGTCCCGCGAAGAGGCCGACGCGCAAGAGTTTGAAATCGAATTTTTAAACGTTTTTGGGATAACGCGTCGCAAAGTCGCGACGTTCGAAAAAAAAGTCGCGAAACTCGACGGTTCGAACGGTTACATCGATCTCTTTTGGAAGGGAACGATCGTTATCGAAATGAAGTCGCGCGGAAAAGACCTCGAAAAAGCGGCGCGGCAGGCTCGGGAGTACGTCGAAGCGCTTCCGGAACACGAGCTTCCGCGCGGGATTCTCGTTTGCGATTTCGAGCGTTTTCATTATTACGATCTCGACGCGAACGGCGAGAAAACCGAGTTTACGCTCGCCGAGCTTCCTAACCGCGTCGAACTTTTCGCGTATATGGCGGGGTACCAAAAGCGCGTTTACCGCGAGCAAGACCCGGTTAATTTTAAGGCGGCGGAGCTGATGGGGCGCGTTCACGACCGTCTCAAAGAAGCCGGGTACGAGGGCCGACCGCTCGAAATTTATTTGGCGCGCGTTCTTTTTTGCATGTTCGCCGACGACACGTCGATTTTCGGCAAAGACGATTGGTTCTATTATTTACGAGAGCGGACGGCGGAGGACGGTTCCGATTTGGGAGCGAAGTTGGCGGAGTTTTTCGCCGTTTTAAATACGCCGCCGGAGAAACGCTTGAAAACGCTCGACGCGCAGTTGAACGAGTTCCCTTGGATTAACGGCGGACTCTTCGCCGACGTTTTGCCCTTCGCGTCGTTCGACGCCGCGACGCGCCAAACGCTTCTCGAATGTTGCGAACTCGATTGGGGGAACATCTCGCCCGCGATTTTCGGCGCGCTTTTTCAGCGAGCGATGGATCCGGCGGCGCGGCGCAATCTCGGAGCGCACTACACGAGCGAAAAGAACATTTTGAAGGTGATTCGCCCCTTGTTCCTCGACGGTTTGCGCGAGGAGTTCGAAAAAATTCGCGCGTTGAAAAACAACAGAATTCCGCGATTAAGAGAGTTCCAAATGAAGTTGGCGTCCTTGAAATTTCTCGACCCGGCGTGCGGTTGCGGCAATTTCCTCGTCGTCGCGTACCGAGAGTTGCGCCTCTTGGAAATCGACGTGTTGAAGGAAATCTACTCCGACGGCGAGCGTTTTCTCGACGTAACGACGGCGTTGAAAGTGAACGTCGACCAATTTTTCGGGATTGAAATCGAAGAGTTTCCGGCGCAAATCGCCAAGGTCGCGCTTTGGTTGACCGACCATCAAATGAACCTGAAAGCGCGCGACGCGTTCGGCGAGTATTTCGCGCGGATTCCGCTGAAAACGTCGCCGACGATCGTTTGCGCGAACGCGTTGCAAATCGACTGGGAAACGGTCGCGCCGAGGAGCGAATTGTCGTACATTTTCGGAAATCCTCCGTTCGTCGGCGCGAGGATAATGTCGCCGGAGCAGAAAAACGATTTGAAACGCGTTTTTGGCGACGTTAAGAACGCGGGCAATCTTGACTTTGTAACGTGTTGGTATCGCAAAGCCGCCGAATTTATCCAAGAGCCGCCGACCGACGAAACGCTCGACCTTCTCGAACGCGACGCGGAAGGAAGGAAGGAAGGAAGGAAGGCGCGCGAATCGAAGTCGCGTTTGTCTCGACGAACTCGATTTGTCAAGGCGAACAACCGGCGATTTTATGGAAATTACTTTTTCAACGATACGGCGTAAAAATCAATTTTGCGCATCGAACGTTTAAGTGGACGAACGAGGCGCCCGGCGTCGCGGGGGTGAATTGCGTCGTCGTTGGCTTTGGTCTCGAGGAAAAAAAAGAAAAAACTCTCTATTTTTACGAAGACGTTAAGGCGGAACCGCGCGCGGCGTCCGTTAAAAAAATAAACGCTTATCTTATCGACGCTTCAAACGTCGTTATCGAATCGCGAACGCAACCTCTTTGTTCCGTTCCGCCGATGAGTTTGGGGAATCAACCGATCGACGGCGGCAATTACCTCTTTTCTCGCGAAGAGATGGAAGAGTTTATCAAAAACGAACCCGGCGCGAAGAAATGGTTTCGTCAATGGTACGGTTCGCAAGAATTTATCAATCGCAAACCTCGTTATTTCCTTTTCTTGAAAAATTGTCCGCCGCACGAATTAAAAAATTTGCCGAAATGTCTCGAAAGGATTCAAGCGGTCGTTAATTTTCGCAACGCGAGCAAACGACCGGTTACTCGCGAATTGGCGGCGACTCCGCGCGAATTTGCGTTTGAGAATATTTCAAACGGCGAATATATCGTTGTGCCGGAAGTTTCGTCGGAACGTCGACGGTATATTCCTATCGGTTTTTTTTCTCCCGACGTTCTTTGCAGTAATTTGGTAAAAATCGTCCCGAACGCGACGCTTTATCACTTCGGCGTCTTGACCGGCGGGATGCATATGGCTTGGACGCGATGCGTTTGCGGACGTTTGGAAATGCGTTATCGTTATTCGTCGTCGGTGGTTTACAACAACTTCCCTTGGCCGGTCGCCGACGCGGAGACGCAAGCGAAAATCGCCGACGCGGCGCAAGGCGTCCTCGACGCGCGGGCGCTCTTCCCAAATTCCAGCCTCGCCGACCTTTACGACCCGCTCGCGACGCCCCCCGCGCTCGTTAAAGCGCACGAAAAACTCGACCGCCTCGTCGAACGCGCTTATCGTTCGAAAAAATTCGACTCCGACGCCGAGCGCGTCGCGTTCCTCTTCGAGCGTTACCGCGAGCTGGTCGACGCTGAAGCGGCCGCGTCCGAAGACGAAAAACGGAAAAAACGCGAACGCCTCCGCTCCTAAATTTCGGGAGGAGCGGGAAGCATTAAGTCGATGCAGTTGCGGAGGTTGCGTCGCGACGGAACGCCGGCGTCGGCGGAGCGTTCGGGCGGCGGACGCGGCGTAAAATCGCGAAAAAAGAGCGCCGGGGCTTGCGAAACGGACGATTTGGGAAATAATAGAAGGGGGTCGACGCCGACCCGACCAAGCAAACGAAAGGAAAGTCCGTTGAGTTCGAACGAAATGAACGAATCCCAAGCCTCGACGCCCGTATCGCCGAAAAACGCCGCCGCGTCGCCCGAATCGCCGAACAACGTTTCCGCGAAGTCGCCGAAATCGCCGTCCGCGCCGAAAAAAACGTCGCGCAAACGGGCCGACGCGACCTCGATGGCCGCCGAGCAAAAGGAAATTTCGGTCAGCGAGTTCTTCGCGAAAAACCGGCACCTCCTCGGCTTCGACAACCCGCGCAAAGCTCTCTTGACGACGGTCAAAGAAGCGGTCGACAACTCGCTCGACGCTTGCGAAGAGTCCGGAACGCTTCCGGAAATTTGGACGCGCGTCGAACGGGTTAGCGAAAATACTTACCGCGTTTCGGTGCAGGACAACGGCCCCGGCATTCTCCCCAAGCAGATTCCGCTGATTTACGGGAAACTTCTTTACGGCTCGAAGTTTCACCGCCTCCGTATGAGCCGCGGTCAACAGGGGATCGGGATCAGCGCGGCCGGAATGTACGGCCTGTTGACGACCGGAAAACCGCTCGAAGTCATTTCGAAACTTTCGCCGCGCAAACCGGCGACGTACTTCGTCGTCCGCATCGACTCGAAAACGAACAAGCCGGAAGTCCTCAACGGCGACGGCGCCGGCGAAACGATTCCGCCGAACGACGAAGGGCGGCAAATTTTGCGCGACCGCGAACTCGATTGGGTCGACGTGCCGAGCGGAACCCGGGTAACGATCGAGTTGGAGGCGAAATACCAACGCGGACGCGGCGGCGTCGACGAGTATTTGGAGCAAACGGCGCTCGCGAACCCGCACGCGACGTTTCACTTCGTCGACCCGGACGGCAACGAAGCGCATTACGCCGCGTCGGTCGGCGAACTCCCTCCGGAACCGGTCGAAATCAAACCGCACCCTTACGGCGTCGAGTTGGGCAAACTCCTCGAAATGACGCGGGAAACGGAGACGGCGACGCTCTTTAAGTTCTTAACGGAGTCGTTTTGCCGCGTTTCGTCGACGTTGGCTCGCGCGATCTGCGAAAAGGCCGGGCTCTCGAGCCGCGTCGACCCGAAAACGCTTTCCCGCGACGACGTGTCGAAGTTGTTCGCGGCGATTTCGGAAACGAAAATCCCGGCGCCGTCGAGCGACTGCGTCGTTCCGATCGGCGAACAGAACATCTTGGCCGGTTTGAAAAAGATCGTTCCGGGCGAATTTTTCGTCGCGGCGACGCGACCTCCCGCAGTTTATCGGGGCAATCCGTTCCAAATCGAAGTCGGACTCGCATACGGCGGCGGCCCGACGACGCAAAAGATCGACCGCGAAACGCTCAAAGAGGCGATTTCGGAAAGCGACGCGCGGACGATTCGGCAGTTTTTAACGTCGACGTTCGACGGAATCGGGTTCGACGGCGCGGACAAAATCATCAAAAACGCGAACATTCGTCCCCGCGTGTCGCCGCCGAAGTTGACGCCGCGCGAGTTTGAAGCGTTGCTTAATTCGTTGCAAACGTTGAACTTGTCGGAAGGCCAAAATATGTCGGTTTACCGGTACGCGAACCGGGTTCCGCTCCAGTTCCAAGCGGGCGCTTGCGCGATCACGCAGACGATTATGCAGACGAACTGGCGTTCCTACGGCCTGCAACAGACGAAGAACCAGCTTCCGCGCGGGCCGATCACGATTATGGCGCACTTCGCGAGCGTTTGGGCGCCGTACACGAGCGAGTCGAAAGAGGCGTTGGCGGCGTATCCGGAGATTCAAAAGGAGTTGCGTTTGGCGTTGCAGACGGTCGGACGCAAACTCGGCCTCTTTTTGAAGCGTCGCGAAAAGGTGAAGCAAGCCGGTTCGCGTCGGGCGTATTTCTTGCGTTATTTGCCGGAGATCGCGGAGGCGTTGGCGGAAATCAACCGCGGCGACTTCTCGGAACGCGTCGCGAAGGAGAACTTCGCGGCGGTCGCGGAGACGCCGGAAGAGGCGGCGGCGACGGTGAAGCGCCGTCAAAGTCCGGGCGAAATTTATATGCGTCTTTTGACGGTCGCGAACCGCAAAACGGCGCTTGCCGACGTCAAATTCGACGAGCGCGGCAACAAGATCGAGACGCAAGAAACGGACGAACTTGACTCCGACCCGACCGTCGCGATTATCGAGCGTTGACGCGAACCGTCGACAAAGCGGAGGGCGGGGAGTCGGAAGCCCCGACGTTTTTTGAAGAAATTTGCGGGATTTTTCGATTTTCCCCCTTGCGCGGTTTCGTTTTTGGGTTATAATGATTGCGTAATTACCCGATGGTGTAACGGTAGCACAAGGGATTTTGGTTCCCTTTGTCGGGGTTCGAATCCCTGTCGGGTAGTTTGAAAAGAAGCGTTCGTCGATTTCGGTCGGCGGACGCTTTTTTCTTTGTCTTCTTTTCGTTTTTTCTAATTGCCGCGTCGCTCGAACGTCGTTTTTATCGCTTGGGGTAAAACTGGATAGAAGCGCGTTCTTGCAAGACGTTTGATTTGAGATTATATACTATATGTAATTTTTCGCGCGATTCGATTCGCGAACGGTTTGGGGCAGGGGAAAAAATGAAACGATTCGGAAAACAAATTCGCCGGTTGGCGACGGCGGTCGCGTTGGCGTTGATCGCCGGTTTCACGGTCAACTTGATCGGCGGGCTTTTGACTCACAAAAAAGAGGAGGCTCCGTCGGATTCGAGCGCGCCGACAACGCAAGTGAAAACGCAAAACGAAAAGCTTCCGGTTTCTGGAAAGGACGCTTTGCGAAAACTTGCTCAAGATCCCGACGCCTGTTTCGCGCTTTTTATCGGCGTCGATAAATACGATTCGCCGCCGAATTTGAGTTATTCCAGTTCCGACGCGAAAGCGTTGCGCGACGCGGTCTTGAAAATCGGTTTCCGCAACGAGAACGTTTGGCTCTGCGTTAGCGACGGTTCGCGTCGAGAGCTGCCGACAAAAAAGAACGTCGACGCGGCGCTTGCGGATATGCTGGCCGCGGCGGAGGAAGCGGGAGACGAAGCGACTATTTTTATTTCGCTTTCCGGACACGGGTTCGAGACCAAGGACGGCGCCGCGGCGTTTTGTCCGAAAGACGTCGTCGCCGACGTCTCCGCCGGCGCTACGCCGACGGTAACAAAGGAGTCCGCCGTTTTGGTCGACGATTTGATGGAGAAGTTGCGCAACCACCGCGCTCGCTTTAAAATGTTAATCGTCGACGCCTGCCGTTCGCCTGCGCAAGTGAAAGGCGACGACAGTTACGAACGTTCTTTCAGGATGAACGTCCCTTCCGGAATCGCGTTTTTGCAAAGCTGTCGTTCCGGCGAAGCAAGTTACGAAGACGCGGAGTTTCGGCGAAGCATTTTTACGCATTATTTTATCGAAGGTCTCGAAGGAAAAGCGGAGAACAAAGACGGCGGCGTTACCTTTTTCGACGTTTGCGGATATGCTGCGCAGAAAACGCAAGATCGCGCGGCGACGACGTATAAAGTAAGACAAACGCCGTATTTCAATATCTCCGGCGTTAATTTTGTGTTAAAAGAATCGACGCGAAGCGCCGCGGACGCGCTCTACCGCGAAGGGCGAGCGTTGGCGTGGGGGCTCGACGGAACGAAAATCGACGGCGCGCGAGCGCTCGACCTTTTGACGCAAGCCGCGGAAGCCGGTTTGACCGACGCGCAAGCGGCGTTGGCGCTCCTTTATTACGACGGATGCGAAGCGACGCCGCCGGACTTCAAAAAGGCGGTCTACTGGGCGAGCCGAGCGGGGGACGAAAATCCGATCGCGCAAAACGTCTTGGGCGATTGTTATAAGGGCGGCTTGGCCGTTCGCCAAGACGAAGCGGAGGCGAAACGACTTCATGAAGCGGCGTTTAAAAAGTTCCAAGAATTGGCGAAAAGCGGCGACCCGATGATTTTAAACCTGTTGGGGCGATGTTATTGCAACGGGCGAGGGACGGAATTAGATTTTGGCGCGGCGAGAGAATATTTTCGTCGCGCCGCCAAGCGATGCGCGATCAGCGTTCTGAATTTAGGCGAGATGTGTTGCGAGGGGTTAGGAGGCGAACGCGACGCCGCCGAAGCGGTTCGATTGTATAACGACGCGATAGAAGCGAATTGCGCGGAAGCTTACGCTGTTTTGGGAAACTGTTATTCCAATGGTCGCGGCGTCGAGCGCGACGACAAGCGAGCGATCGAGTGTTATCGCAAAGCGGCGGAGAAAAAGAGCGCGTTCGGCGTCGCAAATCTCGGCGTTTGCTACGCCAACGGTTGGGGCGTCGAGAAAAATCCGGAAGAAGCGGTTCGGCTTTATCGTCAAGCGTCCGAATGGAATAATTCGGTTGGAACGTATATGCTCGCCGAATCTCTTTTATTCGGAAGAGGTTGTCCAAAAGATCAGACGAAAGCCTTGGAGTTGTTCAAGCGCGTCGCCGAACAAGACAATTTAGAGGCTTTGGGATATATCGCGGCATGTTACGAAAACGCTTGGGGCGTCGTAAAAGACGACGCTTATGCGAAAATATGGCGCGAACGTGAATTTCAAGCGTTTAAAAAACGCGCCGAGGCCGGCTCGCCGTTCGCAATGAACCGTTTGGGCGATTGCTATTACTATGGAAACGGCGTCGAAGAAAACAATGAAAAAGCGGTCGAATGGTATCGAAAAGCCGCGGAGAAAGACGACGCGCAGGGATTGCTCAATTTGGGCGTCTGCTATTATAACGGAGAAGGCGTCGATGAAAATATAGACGAGGCGATGAGTTGGTATCGCAAAGCGTCGGCGGAGGGCAACCATTGGGCGGCGCGTAATTTGGCGATAAACTATCTTGGCGAAGACGAGGCCGAGGCGACGCGTTGGTTCTGCAAAGCCGCCGAATTGGGGAACGCGGAAAGCGCGTTTCTAGCGGCGGGGCGTTACGCGCAGGGCGAACACGTCGAGCAAGATTGGAACGAAGCGGCCAAGTATCTGCTCCGCGCTTGCGAATTAGAGCGCGGGCAAGCGTTGGCGGAAACGGGGGCGGCCCTCGTTTTCGAGGCGTTAAGCCAGGCGCGTAAAAATGCGAACGTCGACATTTTAGAGGCGGAATTT
>JAGBDN010000080.1 GCA_017937485.1 Thermoguttaceae bacterium | reverse complement strand
GTTCAACGACAAAGTTGCCGCGCGGTTTCGGCAAAAGCGGCTCGATTTTTTGTATTGTTTTTTAGTGATCTTCATACGCGCATTATACCATATTCGCAACGGTTGCGCAAGGGGAATGTCAAATTATGACAACACGCCCTAAATTCGGGTGAACCGTTTCGGCGTAATACCCAGACGGACAGAGAAGCGCGGGAATCGGGTCTTCGTCCGCCCCGTTCATCATTTGATCCCAAAAATCGAGCCCTCGGCGCTTCGCGACCACGTTCTGTTGCTCCATAAACGGCAGAATAGCGGCGAAAGTCGATTCCCCTTCCGCGTAATCGTCGCCGTAAGCATACGACGGCAACGTTCCGTGAGCGTCGGCGTAACTGTGCGTCGCCAACACAAGCCGGCGAATATTGTTGCCGCACTGCATCCGATTCGCCGCTTCTCGCGCCGCTTGAATCGCCGGCGTCAGCAGACCGATCATAATTCCGATAATCGCGATCACGACCAAAAGTTCGACAAGGGTAAACCCCTTATTTTTTACAACTTGAGCGCGACGCGCCGTTTCGCCGTCGCTTTGTTTATTCCGCGTCGTAGCGTCGATTCTCATTTTTTATTCTCCCAGCTTTCTTTATTCCCTCAACAAGCGTCCGTTCGGAAAGACGCGCGTTTTGGAAACCCGCGTTAGCGCAAGCGAACAATTAGCCAAAACTCATCAATTAAACTAATCTAACTTCAGGCTCAAAAAAATAAAACGTTCGCCTCGCGACGCATTGCGCGCTTCGCTCCCGTTTTTACGACGCCGCGCGCCGCCGAAAAACATCCGTCGTTTTCGCGCGATCAAAGCGCCGTTTATTAACGCCACCCCAAGTTAGATTAATCAAATTCCACCCAACAAATCCTCCTCGTCAAGAAACAAAAGTTTCATTTTTCTAATTTTTTTATTTTTTTTCGAATTTTTAGCAAAGTTTCCCCAAACGCGTCTTTAACAAGAAAAATAGAAAGGTCGCCGTCTTAGAATCGTTTCGACGAACGCGGCGAACGAAGAAGACAAGAAAATCACCGCTAAGTCGATAAATATCGGCAGGTTAAACCGACTCGTCTTCTCTTTTTAGCAAGACGACGCGCCGCCGCGGCAAGAGACGACGGCGCGACTTTAATCCGTTATTTCTCGGACGTTTGCGTTTTCCCAAACGTTTTTTCGACGAAATCGAAAACAATTTGCTTCCGCTTTTCAAACGGGAAAATCGACGCCGTATGTCCGACTTCGTTGTCGAGCCAAAGTTCCGTTCGGACGCCCGCGCGCTTCAACGCTTCGTAAAATAGGCAACTTTGGCTCGGCACGATCAAACGGTCGAGAACGCCCTGCAGAATTAGCGTCGGCGAATAATCCGCGTCGACGTAAGTGATCGGCGAATAAAGCCGCGCGTTTTTCATCAGCGGCGCCGCTTGCTCCGCGAACGGTTTGTCGTTCGTTTTCGCTCCGCCGAGCGCGACGTAAATCGGGTCGGGCGTCTGCTCCGGCGCGGTTTCGAGGTAAAACGCCATATCCGCCGAGCAACACAAATCGACGACAACTTGAACTTGCGACGATTGGTCGAGATTTTCGCCAACGTCGAACATTTTCACCTTATTAGGAACGCCTAACATCGACGCGAGATGACCGCCGGACGACGCGCCGAACGCCGCGACGCGATTCGGGTCGATTCCGTATTCCGTCGCGTTCGCCCGCAGGAACCGAACCGCCGCCTTGACGTCTTCAATCTGCGCCGGAAAGACGAGTTTTCCCGGCTCCAGCGACCGATGCGAAACGCTCGCGACCGCGTATCCGCGTTCGACCGCTCCGCAAGCGCGCCAAAAACCGCCGTCGCCGGGCGCGCCGCTCGCCCAACCGCCGCTGACGATATCGATCAAGAGAGGCGCGTTTCCGGCGAGCGAACCGTCCGCTTTCGTCGGCAAAAAGAGGTTCAACTTGATTTCGCGCCCGTCGACGACTTTATAAACGACGTCTTTAACCTCTTTTGTTCCAAATGTTTCCGCCGTCGCTTCCTGCGCCGACGCGACGCTCGCCGCAAGAACCGCCGCTCCGAAAATCGCCGTCAACGTCGCGGTCAATCGCCCGCTCCAACGTTTCCAATTCATTCGCAAACTCCTTAAAAAAACGCAATAATCATTAAAAACGCGACGTTCGTCAAACTCCGCGCAAACGCCCGCGCCGTCCTAAAGTTAAAAACCGTTAAATTATCGCGCCGTCGCCCGTCAAGCGAAACGACGATTTTCCCCTTATTAATTAATAGCGCGTCAACTCGCTTCGCCCGCCGGCGCCGCGTCGTCCGAATTTTCCGTTTGCGCCGATTTTTCCGGCCCCGATTCTTTCTCCGGTCGCGTCGACTTTTCCGCTTTCGCCGTCCAAGCGTCGACGATTTCGCGCAACTCGTCGCCGGTCATCGTCTCCTTTTCGAGCAATCGAGTCGCGACCTCGACGAGCAAATCTTGCCGCTCGACGAGAATTTGGCGCGCTTTTTCGGCGGCCGCGTCGACGAGCGACTTCACTTCCCGGTCGATTTCCCAAGCGGTTCGCTCGCCGTACTCGCGCCCCGCGAACCCGCCGGAGTCGAGGAACGAGTCGTTCGCCGCCCGGAACGCGACGCGACCGAGCCGACTCATCCCGTAAACGGTCGTCATCCGCCGCGCGATCTCGGTCGCTCGCTCCAAGTCGTTTTGCGCTCCGGTCGACACGTCGCCGAAAATCAGCTCTTCCGCAATCGTTCCGCCAAGGAGCGTCTGCATCTGGGCGATCAACTCGGCCCGCGTCGTTAAATAGCGTTCGTCGTCCGGACGTTGCCAAGTGTATCCGAGCGCCGCCAAGCCGCGAGGAATGATCGAAATTTTATGTACCGGATCGGTTCCCGGAATCGCGTTCGCCGTCAGCGCGTGCCCGCACTCGTGGTAGGCAACCCTAACTTTTTCCTTTTCCGAGAGGACGCGCCGCTTCTTTTCGAGCCCGGTCGCGACGCGCTCGATCGCCTCGCCGAATTCTTCCTTAGTAACGGCTAACTTTCCGACGCGAGCGGCGAGGAGCGCGGCTTCGTTCGTCAACGCGGCCAAATCGGCGCCTACGAAACCGGCGGTCAGCGTCGCGATCTCCCGCAAGTCGAGCGTCGGGTCGAGCTTAACGTTCTTCGCGTGAATCCGCAAAATCTCCTCCCGACCTTGCGCGTCCGGTCGGTCGACGAGAATTTGACGGTCGAAACGCCCCGAGCGAAGCAACGCCGAGTCGAGAATCTCCGGGCGGTTCGTCGCCGCCATCACGATCGTCCCGGAGTTCGTCCCGAACCCGTCCATCTCGACGAGAAGCGCGTTGAGCGTTTGCTCGCGCTCGTCGTGTCCGCCGCCGTAAACGCCGCCGGTGCGCGACTTGCCGAGCGCGTCCAGTTCGTCGATGAAGACGATGCAAGGGGACGACTTCTCCGCCTGCTCGAACAAGTCGCGAACCCGCGCCGCCCCGACGCCCGCGTAAAGCTCGACGAAATCGGAGCCGGAAAGGCTGAAAAACGGAACGCCCGCCTCCCCCGCGACCGCCTTCGCGAGGAGCGTTTTCCCGGTGCCCGGCGGCCCGACGAGGAGCGCGCCCTTCGGAATGCGTCCGCCGAGCGCTTGAAATTTTTCCGGCGTCCGCAAAAATTCGACGAACTCGCGCAGCTCCTCGACCGCTTCGTCGACGCCCGCGACGTCGCTAAAGTCGACGTCGACGTCCTCCGGCGCGACCAACACGCCCCGATTGCGCCCAAACGCGCCGACGCCCGCCCCCATTCGCCGCAAGAAATAAATGAAAAAGCCGATTAAAACGAGCGTCATCAGGAGCGACGCGCCGTGATTCTGCATAAAACCGGGCGAGCCTTCCGCCGCAAAATCGGTATAACCGGATTTTCTTAGCAAATCGAAGAAGTAATCCGCGTCGACGTCGAGCCCTTGCCGTCCGGAATAGAAGTCGACTTTTTTCCTCGGCTTTTCCGGTTCCTTGCCGTCGGCGGTTTCGAGAATCTCTCGCGTCGCCGTCCCGGAAATCTCGTGCGCTCCGACGCGAAGGTCGGCAAGTTCGGAATACCTAACTTTCTTCCTTTTCTTTCCCTCGCCCTCCTCGACGATAATCGACGGCCCCGTCGGCGCGGCATCTTGCGGCGACTTTTCCGATTTTGCCGCTTCTTCCGCTTCGTCGAGGCTTTCTTGTTCCGTCGATTTTGCCGGATTTTCCAGCGCTTCCGTTTTTGCCGAATCCGCAATCCGCGCAAGCTCGGCGTCCCGCGCAGTCTCGGCGTTTTGGGCGTTTTGAGGCGCCCCCGCTTCGATCAGCTCGATCAACTTGCCCAGCGGAATTTCGCAACGCGGCGGTTCGTAAATCGCGTTCCAAAGGAAAATTAGAGAAAATACGACGATTAAAACGGCCCAAAAGGAATTTCCGCCGTCGTCGCAACGCGCCGCGTTTCCTCGCCGCCCAAACGGGTCGAAGTCGCGTTTGCGCTCCTTATCGCGCTCTCGTTCAAAACGCTCGTTTTCGTCGGGCGTTCGGCCAACGTCCTCGGAAACGCGACTCGACTCGACGTTCGCCGCCTCGTC
This sequence comes from Thermoguttaceae bacterium, assembly GCA_017937485.1. Lineage (GTDB taxonomy): Bacteria > Planctomycetota > Planctomycetia > Pirellulales > Thermoguttaceae > RUG369. The sequence continues at coordinate 15,883 of JAGBDN010000080.1, read as the reverse complement.
GGACGCGGCGGCGCGCTTCGAACGTTGGGAAGGATTCGTATTCATCGCTCGTCTTTTCATTTTATAACGGTTACGCCGGTTGTCGCGACGTCCCCTCGGACGCCGTTCCGCTCTTTTAATAATAATACGTCAATTTAGATTAATAAAGACGTCGCGACGCTAAAATAGAAAAAAAAGGCGAAAAAATCGGTCGCACGCCCGCGTTTCGTCGCCAATTCTTAAACGAAAAAGCCGTCCGATCAAGCCGCTTTTCACGACGCGAGCAAAATCGACGCGACTTCTTTAAACGCGCTTCAAAACGCGGAAACGACGCTAAAAATAAAAAAAACGATAAAAATATTGAAAAAAAGAAAATGTCGCCGCCTGGGGGCTGTTCGTTTCTAAAAAATCCGATATAATCGCTGTTGTTTGAGTACGGAATCGATACGCTTTTCCTCCGTTCCCTTCCGGCGCCGGTCGGGTTGCGAAGGTTCAAGCGCGAACGCCGTCGACTAAACGTCCGATTTCACCGCCGCGTTTTTTCGCGTCGCTTGCAAACGACTCGTTTTTGAAGCGCGACGGCGGCGGAACGGAAGTCTTACTTCAAAATCAGTTTTCGCACACTTTCCCACGTCGTTTTCTTTGTCGCTCTTTGCGACGGCGAAACCTCGCGGGACGTCGAACCCACCTTAGGAAAGGCCAAAATAATGAGCTTTGACTTGACTCAATACGGCATTACCGTCTCCAAAGTTTTCCGCAACGCTTCCCCGGCTCAACTCTACGAAGACGCTCTCAAATATGAAAGCGCGGCGATCAGCTCGGCGGGCGCTTTGATGAACCTCTCCGGCAAGAAAACGGGCCGCTCCCCCAAGGACAAGCGCGTCGTTCGCAACCCGGAAAGCGAAAACGATATTTGGTGGGGTTCCGTCAACATTGAAATGCCGGACGCCGCGTTCTTGCAAAACCGCAGCCGCGCGATCGACTACCTGAACACCCGCGATCACCTCTACGTCGTCGACGCGTTCGGCGGTTGGGACAAAGAAAACCGCATTAAGGTTCGCATCATTTGCGCTCGCGCCTACCACGCGCTCTTTATGCACAATATGCTCATCCGTCCGACCGAAGAAGAACTCGCCAACTTCGGCGAACCGGACTTCGTCGTCTTCAACGCCGGTCAATTCAAAGCCGACCCGACGACCGAATCCCTCACGACCCCGACGAGCGTCGACCTTTCGTTCGAACGTCGCGAATTCGTCATTCTCGGCACCGAATACGCCGGCGAAATGAAGAAGGGCGTCTTCACGATTATGAACTACCTGATGCCGAAAAAAGGCTTCCTCTCGATGCACTGCTCGGCGAACGAAGGTAAAGACGGCGACGTCTGCTTGTTCTTCGGTCTCTCCGGCACGGGCAAAACGACCCTTTCGACCGAACCGAACCGCAAACTCATCGGCGACGACGAACACTATTGGACGAACGAAGGCGTCGTCAACATCGAAGGCGGTTGCTACGCGAAGTGCATCAACCTGAAAGCCGAAAGCGAACCGGAAATCTACAACGCCATTAAATTCGGCACGGTTCTCGAAAACGTCGTTTACGACGAAAAATCGCACGAAGTCGACTTCGCGTCCGACGCCATCACGGAAAACACCCGCGCGTCGTACCCGATCAACTACATCGAAAACATCAAAGAACCCTGCCAAGGCGGCCATCCGAAGAACATCGTCTTCCTCACCTGCGACGCCTTCGGCGTTCTCCCGCCGGTCAGCCGTCTGACCCCGGAACAAGCCGGTTACTACTTCATCAGCGGTTACACCGCTAAAGTCGCCGGCACCGAAGTCGGCGTTACCGAACCGCAACCGACCTTCTCCGCCTGCTTCGGCGAAGCCTTCCTCGTTTGGCACCCGATGAAATACGCCGAACTCCTCGCCGAAAATATGAAGAAATACGGCTCCAAAGTTTGGCTCGTCAACACCGGTTGGGCCGGCGGTTCGGCCGCGAGCGGCGCGAAACGTATGTCGATCAAATTCACCCGCGCTATCGTCGACGCGATCCACAGCGGCGAACTCGAAAAAGCCGAATTCGTTACCGACGAAATCTTCGGTTTGGCCGTTCCGACGACCTGCCCGAACGTCCCGAGCGAAGTCCTCGTTCCGGAAAGCAGCTGGGCCGACAAAGCCGCGTACAAAGAAACCGCGACCAGCCTCGCCGCCGCGTTCCACAAAAACTTCGCGAAATTCGCCGACCAAGCGACTCCGGAAGTTTGCGCCGCCGGTCCGAAAGCGGGCAAATGAGTTTGACTCGATAATCGCTTAATCGCGCTCGATTAAACGCCGTTTAGCCGAGCGCGCGGCGATTCTGACTCGACGTTTATCTCGTTTTAACCGACGTTTAAACGTTAAAGTCGACAAGAGCGGAGCCGTTTCGACGGTTTTCGTTTTCCCCGAGGCGCGTTTTCTTGACCGCTAGCAAACGAGAAAACGCGTCGACGGTTTTCTATGCCCCGAAACGTTGTTTTTACGCTGTTGACGTCGTTAAAAACGTTAAATTCGTTAAACAACGTTCGGAGCTTTTTCCATTTCTTGCGTTTGCGCGACCCGCGCGACCGGTTCCCGATTCCGTTCGCTTTTTTCGGTCGTTCGAGTCTTACAAACGCGACGTTTTACCGTCGTTTTCGTTTTATTTGTTCGCCGTCTTTCCTGCGAAACCGGCCAAATTCCCGTTATAATCGCTATATTTCGCAAGGTCTTCCGCAATGCCGCGATTCATTACCGAAAATTTTCTCCTGCAAACGAAAAGCGCCGAACGTCTGTATCGCGAGTACGCCGCCGATATGCCGATCGTCGACTACCATTGCCACCTTTCGCCGAAAGAAATCGCCGACGACCGCCAATTTGAAAATATGACGCAAATTTGGCTCGGCGGCGACCATTACAAATGGCGGGCGTTGCGAGCGGCGGGCGTCGACGAACGTTACGTTACCGGCGACGCGTCCGATTGGGAAAAGTTTGCGCGTTGGGCGAAAGTTTCGCCCAAAACGGTTCGCAATCCCCTCTTTCACTGGACGATGTTGGAACTGAACCGTCCCTTCGGAATCAACGACCGTTACTTCAACGCCGAAACCGCGCCGGAAATTTGGGAAACTTGCAACGCGCTCCTTCAACAGCCGGAGTTCTCGGCGCGCGGCATTATGCGGCAAATGAACGTCGAACTCGTCTGCACGACCGACGATCCGGTCGACAATCTCGCCGATCACCGCCGAATCGCCGAAGATAACGCCGCCGGTCGTTTCCCGATTCGCGTTCTCCCGACCTTCCGCCCCGACAAAGCGTTCCCAAGAAACTGCGGAACGACGGAGGGCGTTTCCGATTATAACGATTATTTGCGCCGTCTCGAAGAGGCGTCCGGCGTCGCGATTCGTTCGTTCGCCGGGTTGCGCGACGCGTTCGCCGCCCGCCACGCCTACTTCGACGCCGCCGGTTGCCGCCTTTCCGACTGCGGTTTCGAGCTGTTCGAATGGTCGGCGCCGGTTTCGGAGGGCGATTTGGAAAGCGCGTTCGCGAAAATTTTGCACGGTTTCCCGGTTTCGCCGGAGGAATCGCTCTCGTTGACGTCGGTTCTCCTCTCCGATTTGGGCCGTCTCGACGCCGAGAAAAATTGGGCGTCGCAGCTGCACATCGGCGCGATGCGGAACAACTCGTCGCGAATCTTCAACCGGCTCGGCCCGGACGCCGGGTGCGACTCGATGGCCGACGGCGCTTACGGTCGCGCGCTTTCCCGTTACCTCGACGACCTCGACCGCGACGGAAACCTCCCGAAAACGATCGTTTACAACCTCAATCCGGACTCGAATTACCTCCTCGCGTCGCTGATCGCCAACTTCAACGACGGCTCCTTCCCGGGCAAAATGCAGTACGGCGCCGGCTGGTGGTTCCTCGACCAAAAGAACGGGATGGAAGAGCAACTCGAAACGCTGTCGAATATGGGGCTTTTGTCCCTTTTCGTCGGTATGTTGACCGATAGCCGCTCGTTCCTGTCGTATACGCGGCACGAGTATTTCCGCCGCATCCTCTGCAACCTCCTCGGCGGCGAAATGGAAGCGGGCCTGTTGCCGAACGATTTCGACTGGATCGGCGGAATCGTCCGCGATATTTGCTATAACAACGCCGTTCGTTACTTCCAATTCTAACGTCCGCGATTTTACAGTCGGCGCAACCGATTTAAGTTCAAACGGTTGCGCCGATTATGCGACCGCGAGTTCTCCCTTTTCTCAAATCGACGCAAATTTCCGACGGAGCCGCTCCTTCGCCAAGCCGTCGACGTTTCCTTTTGCCCTTCAAACCGCCGCCCTCGACGTCGCGTTTCGTTCGCGTTTAACCTTTAAGGAAAAACGACGATTAAAAATCTCTCCCCCGCGACGCCTAATCTTGTTTCTATGTTTTTACGCGCCTCGCAGGGCCGTTTTTCTTCTTATCGCTAAATAAGTACCGATAAAGTTTTAGCGATTAAAGACCAAAAAAATTTCGTTCTTCCCCCCTTGTAAAAAATAAAATCAGGAGCATAATAAAAGACAATAGATTTTAATGAAAAACGCGCCCCCGCGACGCCTTACCGCATAACGCGTCGCCGTCGATTAGACGCGCCCCCACGTTCAATATATGGAAGGATTGTTTCAATGGCCGTCAATTATAACGAAGAATCGTTGAAGAAACACGCCGAATGGCGCGGCAAGATCGAAACGAAAGTTCGCGTCCCGGTCGGCAGCCGCGAAGAACTTTCGCTCGCCTATACGCCCGGCGTCGCCGAACCGTGCCGCAAAATTAGCGAAAACGTCGATCTTTCCTTCGAATTGACCCGTCGTTGGAACACCGTTCCGGTCATCACCGACGGCACCGCCGTTCTCGGTTTGGGCGACATCGGCCCGGAAGCCGGGATGCCGGTGATGGAAGGCAAATGCGCGCTCTTCAAGGCGTTCGCCGACGTCGACGCGTTCCCGCTCTGCATCCGTTCCAAAGACACTGAAGAGATCATCAAAACGATCAAACTCCTTGCCGGTAGCTTCGGCGGCGTCAACCTCGAAGACATTTCCGCGCCGCGTTGCTTCGAAATCGAACAACGCCTCAAGAAAGAGCTCGATATTCCGGTCTTCCACGACGACCAACACGGCACCGCGATCGTCTCCGCCGCCGCGCTTTTGAACGCTCTTCGCGTTACCGGCAAGAAAATGGAAGACGTTAAAGTCGCGATGAACGGCGCCGGGGCCGCGGGTATCGCGATCGCGAAATTCCTCGTCGCGTTCGGCGTCAAAGACGTGATCATCTGCGACTCGAAGGGAATTATTTGCAAGGGCGACCCGCGCTTGAACGCTTCGAAACAAGAAATCGCGGAAATGACGAATAAGGAACGCGTTACGGGCGGTCTCGCCGAAGCGATGAAGGGCGCGGACGTTTTCGTCGGCGTTTCGGCTCCGAACTGCGTTACCCAAGAAATGGTCAAGTCGATGAACGCCGACCCGATCGTCTTCACCTGCGCGAATCCGATTCCGGAAATTCATCCGGACGAAGCGAAAGCCGCGGGCGCCGCCGTCGTCGGCACCGGTTCGTCGCAATACAACAACCAAATCAACAACGTTCTCGTTTTCCCGGGTCTCTTCCGCGGCGCGTTGGACGTCCGCGCGACCGATATTTCGATGGGAATGATGATGGCCGCTTCCCGCGCGATCGCCTCCGTCGTTTCGGACGAAGAGATTTCGAAGGATTACATCCTGCCTTACGCTTGGGACAAACGCGCTCACGACGCCGTCGCAAAAGCGGTCGCCGAAGAAGCTCGCAAAGAAGGTCTCGCGAAACTTTAATCGAAGCGATTCCTTAACTTAGCGTTCGCCGTTCGACGTTTTTTCAACGTTTGGCGGCGACGTTAAATTTCAACGAAAAACGTCGCGGCGTCGAGTTCGCGTTTCAACGGAACCGACGCTGCGGCGTTTTTGCGTTTACCCTTTCCGATTCCAAGCGTTTTTGTCGTCCGCGAGCCGACGCCAAGCGCGCGTCGAAAAATCCCGCGCCAATTCCCAATAAACGCTTAATCGCGCCGAAAAATCCCGACGCGGAGTCCGCAATTGTCGCCGCGATACGTCGCTAAAAAGTTAAAACGCGACGCGCTGCGGCAATTTTCCGCCGGACTGCGCCAACTTCCGCCTCTCGCGACTCGCTCCGCGCCGCTCGCCGGGCCGGTTGGGTCGACGTTGCGCGTCGGGTCGTATTCGCCGTATCGGTCGCTCGTCCACTCGCAAACGTTCCCGTGCATATCGCAAAATCCCCAAGGATTCGGCGGAAAAAGTCCAACCTCGCAAGTCGTTTCTCGTTCAACGTTTACAACGCGTTTTCGTCGTTTGTCGCCTCCGTCTTCCTCGTCGCTCGAGTTTCCGTTCAACCGCCCGAACGCGCCCTCGCCGCCCGTCGCCGTCGCGCCGAAGGAAAACGGGGTCGTCGTTCCGGCGCGGCAGGCGAACTCCCACTGCGCTTCGGTCGGAAGCCCGTATCGCCACTCCGGCCCCAAGAACGTCGTCAGTTCAAGCAAATATTCGTCGGAATTAAGTTTTTCGACAAAATCGACGCAATCGATCCAACTGACGCGCTCGACCGGCGCCCGTTTGACGCCGCGATTTTTGCTCGGATTCGCTCCGACGACGGCGCGCCACTCCGCTTGCGTCGTCGGAAACTTGCTCAAATAAAAGAGTTGCGTTAGCGTCGTTCGGCGCGGCGTTTCGTCGGCGAAGCGTCGCGGCTCGGTTCGCGGGCTTCCCATCTCGAACGTCCCGGGCGCGACCGCTAAAAATTGCATTCCCAACGAGTTCGCCCAACGTTCGGGCGTTTTTTCATTTGCGCCGTCGCTCATCGCCGTCTCCGTCTTCCTTGCAATTCCCTATTTTTTCCAACTTAACCCGTTTAAACGCGCCGTTCTCAACGCCAATCGAGGATAAAAAACGACGGCGAAAACCGCCGCCGTTTTTGCCCGCCGTTCGACGCGACGCTAATTAACGAAACGTCCGACGTTTACGTTGATCGCCGTCCTCGTCGAGCGCGTCCAACGTCGCAAAAACGTTCGACGCTTCAAACGGGAAAACGCCGACGAACGCCGCGATTTCCGCCGCGTCGACGCCGTCCAAGTCGGCCCAATCGGCAAAGTCGTCCGCAAAAAACGCGTCGCCAAGTTCCGCCGCCGTCGGTTCGCGATCTAAAATCGCCGCCGAAACGGTCGCCTTTTTCCAAAGGGGCGTCGACAGTTTCCACCCCTTCGAATCGACGTAAGAAACGTGCGACTCGTCTTCGTTCGTTTCCGCAAGGTCTTCCGGCAAAACGACTTCGAATCGTTCGCCGACGCTCTCCGCGACGCCGGAAATTTTCAGCGACTTCACGTTGCGCGCCGTCGTCGTCGCGTTCGTTTCTAAGTCGAAATAGGTCAACGCGCCGATTTCGGCGACATAATGCGCGCCGCTCGAATCGTCGCCGACCACCGACAACGCGCCCAACGTCGACTCCGGCTCGAACGTCGTCTCCGCGACGTTCGTCGCGACGCGAACGTACTCGCGCCCGGGCGTCGTTTCGTCGCCGCCGAAAGTTCCGCTGACAATCGCCTTCTTCTTCGCGACAAGCGCTTCGACGTCGTCGCCGGAATCGGTCGCGTAAAACGAGTCTTCGCCGCCGTTTACGAACGCAATACGCGCGTCGGTAAAATTCTTCGCGACCAACGAAAAACCGCCGCCCGAAAGGATCAAATCGGCGTTCGTCGTTTTTAACGAGTCGTCGAAAGCGGAGTCTTCGATCACCGCGACGTCGTTTCCGCCGCTTCCGGCGTCGACGACGACCGAATTAACGTTGTTAAAGAGGTATTTCTTGCCGCCCGCCGTTTCAAAATAACCGGAACCGTTCGCATAATAAAGGGCGTCGTCCCCTTCCGAACCGACAAAACGCAAATTTTCCCGCGCGCCGCCGCCCCAATACGTTATTTTTCCGAAACCGCTCGTCGACGTCGAATCGCCGGAATCGCTCGTCCAAGTCGTTCCCCAATCGGAACTTGCGACGCTTCCGGCGATCTCGGGCGCGAGCCAAAAATCGACCGCGGCGTTCGGATGCGATTCCGTCGCGAACGTCGGATACGTCCCCGCCGGCGTCGAATCGGGCGCAAACTCCCAAGCGAAATCGTCGACGGCGATTTCCAACGTCTCGTCGTCCCAAAAAACTTCGAGCAACTCTTCGGTCGCGGCGTCAAGCGCTTCGTCGAGGAGCGCGACGTTGTTCTCGTCGATCGGCAACAGTTTCGCCGCGACGGCGTTAAAATCCGCCGCCGACTCGACGACAATCCAATATTCGACCGACGGATCCGCGAACCATTGAACGCGTTGACCGGTCTCGGTCGCGTCGGAAAGTTCGAGCGGCTCCGCTTCGAGCGAACCGGGACGCGTCGAAATCGTCAGCCCGTTCGGCGCGTCGATTAAGTCGGTTTTCCAAGCGAAATAACCGCTCGTTTCCGGCGTCAGCGTAAAGACGTAACGCCGCTTGCCGCCGTCGGAGTCAAGCGTTCCGGCGAACTCGTATTCGTCGACCGTTCCTAAAATAATCGGCGAATCGTCGTCGTAAATCGTTCCCTTGACGAGCGCGTCTTCGTTCGTTAGGTAGGCGTTTTCCAAGTCGACGATCTCCAAGAAAAAGTCGGTCGCCGGGTTCTCGAAACCGCCTTCGACCGCGGCGAGGCCCTCCGGCTTCAACGCGTCGTAATTCCCGAGAACGTAAAACTCGATCGTCGCCGTCGTCTCGCCTTGCGCGATCGTTTTCGGATCGCCGACCGGAACGACGAACGTCTCGCTCTCGACCGCCGTTCCGCCGAGCGCGACGCGGTAATTAAACGCGACGTCGAGGCGCGCCGGAGCGTCCAGCTCGACGACGAACGACGCGACGGTCGAGCCTTCGTCCCCTTCGTAAACGAACGCCTCTTGAACCGTCATATTCGGCAAATTCGTCGGCTTGATCGCGACGGTCAGCTCCGCCGCTTCGCTCCAATAAACGCCGTCAAAGACGGAAATCGTTACGACGCGGTCGGTTAGATCGCAAAGTTCTTTCGCGTTGAAGTACGTCAGCGACGCGAGCGCGTCTTCGTATTCTTCGAGCGTTCCGACGCCGGAAAGCGTTACGACGCCCCCTTGCTCGTCGAAAGTCGCCCGCAAATTCGTTCCGGCGACCGACGCGTCGAGCGATTCGTCGACGCCGTCCGGACGGTTCGCGAATTGAATCGTCGCGCCGTACAGAAACGCCGAATCCGCGTCGGAAATCGTCAATTTCGACGCCGCCAAGACCTCCGCCGAGTCGACGGCGCCCTCGACGAAAACGGCGTCGAACCCGGTTCCTTCCGCTTCGTCCCCGTTCAAGTCGACGACCGGCGGCGCGGCGCCCGCGTCGGCGGTGCGGAAATCGAGTTTCGCGTTGACGCCGTCGTTAATCGCAACAGTTTTCGAAACCGGCGCCGCAAATCCTTCGCCCTCGACCGTTACGCGGTACGTTCCGTTCAACAAAAAGAGCTGATACCCGCCCGCGGTCGCCGACGTTATCTCGACTTTTTGCGGCGTTTCGGAACCGTCGAGCCGTTCGATCGTCAACGTCGCGCCGCCGAGCCCTTCCCCGGCGTCGTAAAAAAGGTCGCGGTCGGAATCGTCGAAAACGACGCCGAGCAAATACGCCCCGTCCGTCCGCGCGCCGAGAACGCTCGTTCCGAAATCGGTCGTCGCGACGTAAGGCCCGACCGCTTTCGAGGTCGACGAAACCGAAACGCCGATCTCAGTAAACGCCGAGTTCGTCATCGCGTCGCGGTGCGAATGCGTCGGGACGCCCCAGTCGACCGCGAACGCTTCGAAGATAAAGGACGCGACCGAAAAGCTCCCGTTCGCCGCGAACGAACCGCCGACGTTTTCTCCGAGCGCGGCCGAACCGTCTTCGTTCGTTAATCCGGACTCGAACCCGGCGGCGGCGACGCGGTCGGCCAACGCCTTTTCGCCGCTCGTTTGATGCGACACGTCGTTTCGCGCGATCATCGCCCGGTTGTGCGTCGCGGCGGCGGCGTCGAGCGCGGCGTTAATCGCCAACGGCGGCGCGGCGTCGAGCGCCCTCCACTCCTTCAAAAACGTCTCGATCGAATTGCGCGGGTACTGGTAAAGCGACAGCGCGTCGTTGACAAGCGGATTGCGCGCCGTCAATTTCGTTTCGGTAATCGAGCTGAAAATCCGGTCGAGTTCGCCCGCCGGGTCGGCGCGGAAGCGATTAATTCGCTCGAGAAGCTCTTGCTCCGCCGCCGACGCGTCGAGCGTCGACGAAAGAACGAACCAATCGGGCGTTTCGGCGTTCGAAGCCGCGACCGCCGCCGCGTCGACCGAGACGATTTCGCCGGTCGAACCGGTTTTGGCGATTTCAACGACGCTTTCTTCGCCGGCAAATTCCGCGAACACCGGATTAATCGGCGCCAAATCAACCGCCAAAAGGCGACGCGTTTCCAGCGTCTCGAAGCGGAGGCGGCGCGCGTCGGCGTTTCGTCTGTTTTTCGCTCGCGATTTCATCGTTTTTCCCTTTCGGCTATTTCGGTTCGTTTTTCGTTCGAACGTCGACGGCGAAACGCCGCCCCTTGCCCGGACGCTCGACTCGGTTCGTGTTGGACGCCGCCTCCCCGCGCAAAACGCAATTTCCCGCGACGCCCTTATTAATATATCGACGTAAAAACGGCCGCGTCGGTTCCCGCAAAATCGCGAAAACCGACGCGAAAGCCGCTTTTCAAGCGTCTCAAACGTCAAAATCGGCAAAAGCCGCTTCGACTACTCCGCTTTCTTCTCGTCCGGGAGACGATAATTGTCGCCGCGCTCTTCAACGACGCGACGCAGCCAAGATTCCGGATAGCCGACGTTCGGGTATTCGCCTTTGTCGGTGCGCGTGTAACCGTCGTTGAACTTAACGAGCAGGTCGTTCGCGAGCGTTTCCCAACGGTCGCGGGCTTTTTCCGTTTGCATAACGGAATAATCGGTCAAAAATTCGACGGCGGCTTTCTCGTCGGTCTTCGCGAGTTCCGCCGCGACGCGTTCGATCGCCGGTTGCGCGCGGTAAAAATACGTTTCGAGCTCTTCTTGAACCGTCTTGATTTCCGGAATCATTTCCTTATAACGCGGGTAAGCGTAATTGGCGACGAAGTTGAACGTCCACCAGCCGGACTTCATCTCGAAACGCTTGATCGAGCCGCAGTCGCAGGACGCCGGAATCCGCGTCGTCGCGGCGTAAATCGGCGAATAGCACGTCGTGTACGTGTCGTCCCAACCGAACCAAACGAGCCCGCCGACGGCGTCCGGGAGGTCGGCTGTCGAGCGCGTAATGATCGAGAAGCAAGTTTGTTGCGTCGAAATCGGGCGTTCCCACATGTACTTTTTGCCGTCGACTTCCCAGTAAAGCGGGCGGCAGCGCATTGGAATCCCGAACTGACCGCCGTCGATTCCTTCGCTCATATCGTATTCGGTGCCGTCGTAATGGTCGCGCATCAGGGCGGCGACGTCGGCGGTCGTCAGCTTTTGGTCCGGCTTAATCGACCAAGGATACGGCGCGGCGCCCTCGACGCCTTGCGCGTAATCGACCGGGAGATTCAGCGACGGCGCGGCGCGGCGGAAGATGCTCCAAACGCGTTTTTCGCAGGCGCGCAGGCTCGTAATATCGATGTTGCCGTAAGCCTCGCAGAACGAGAACGGCTTGCCCGATTTCGGGTCGTACAGCCCCTTTTCAATAGCGAACGACTCGACGTTTTTCGAGTAAATGCAATTCGCCGGGTCGTTTTTCGGGAAGACGCCGATCCGAGCTTGGTTGGCGTGCGCGGTGATTTCGCCGTCCGGAACGCGCATCGCGACCCAAACGCAACCTTTATTTTCGGTTTCTTCGGTCGAACCGGTTCCGCTGATTTCGAAAATCCAAGCCTCGTTCTTGTCGCAAACGGAGATCGATTCGCCGACGTCGGCGTACCCGTGTTCGTCGACCAGCTTGCCCATCAGCTCGACGGCTTCGCGGGCGGTCGCCGCGCCTTGGAGCGCCGCGGTCATCAGCTCCGGATACATAAACTTCGCGCCGTTCTTGTTTTGCAATTCCTCGAACCCGCCGAAGGTCGTTTCCGCGATCGCGACTTGTTTCTCGTTCATAATTCCTTGAAACTCGTCGATCACCGTCTCGCCGCAGAAGCCGAAGACGCGGTAAGTCGGCGTCCCTTCCGGGAAGACGTCGGAGCCGCCCGCCGGTCGGAACGAACCGTCCGACGCTTCGACGATCGCCAGTTTCGCGAAGAACCCGGCGCTGTCCGCCGTGTACGTAACGACGCAAGCGTTTTCCGCCGACGCGCCCTTGGTAACGATGAGGTTGGTGCAAGCGAAGACGCTCGCCGCGCCGCCGACGACCAGCGCCGCCGCGACGCTAAGGAACGTCAAACCGCCGAGAAAGAACCGTTTCATTTTGCGCAATCTTTCTATTTTACTTAAATTTTCGTTAAAAAATTCCGAACGCAGTCGGTTCCGCGGAAGTCGGCGACGCAAAATCGCTAAAACCGGCGCCGTTTCGCCGTTTTCTCTCTTTTTTGTCGCCCTATCTTCCGCGTTTTCCCCTATTTTAACCGCTCTCGCGCCCGCCGTCAAGCGAACGACGCGATTTCGTTCCGCTTCGCGTCGAATTTTTGCGCCGTTCGAGGAAAAATTTGGAAAAAATCGCGAAAAATTCCGTTTTGACGGTTTATTTTGCGGCGGCGTTGCGGTATGATTAAAGGAAAGCGCCGATTTCGCTCGCTCGCCCGCTCCGAACGCTTCTTATCCGGAACCAGATGGAAAATCGGAACGACGTTTGCGCGAAATCGACTCGCCCGAATTTTGTCCTTATTACTATAGCGCTCGTTCGACGGCGTCCGACGCGGCTTTTGCGCCCGCCGTTTGCCGTCGACGTTTTAGGAGGCTTGTTATGAATCCTTCGTCCAACGGTTCCCAAGGTTTCGACCGTCGCTCCTTCTTCGGTTCCCTCGCCGCGGCCGGTTTGACCGGTTCGGTTCTCGCGTCCGGCGCCGACGCGCTCGCCCAAGACGGCGCCAAGCCGGCGGAAAAACCGGCGCAACCGGAAAAAATCGCGGCGTCCTTCCCGCTCCTGCAAAACGTTACCGAAACGAGCGCGTCGATCGCCTGGTCGCTGAACCGTCCGGCGACCGGTTGGGTCGAATGGGGAACGACGCCCGACCTCGGCAAATTCGCCCGCAATTCGGAGTTTGGCTTGAACCCTTACGAAGTCGACTTCCTGAACGCTCGCATCGAAGGGCTCGCGCCGAACACGAAGTACTACTACCGAACCGCGACCTGCTCCTTCGATTACGTTAACGCTTACAATAAAACGGTTTCCGCGCCGGAATACAGCGACGTTTACTCCTTCGAAACGGTCGGCCCGGCGCCGGAAAAAGTCTCGTTCGGCGTCATGAACGACACGCACAACACCGTCCCGACGATCTGCAAACTGATCGAACGCTTCGACGAACTGAAGCCGAATTTCATCGTCTGGAACGGCGACGTTTGCTCCGACTACATGACGAGCGAAGTCGCGAAAAAATCGATCGCGAACCCGAACGGCAAGCCTTACGCCGCCGAACGCCCGCTCGTTTTCGCCGCCGGGAACCACGACCGCCGCGGCAAATGGGTTCGCGACCTGAAAAAATGTTTCACGACCTGGAAACACGACGACCCGCGTTTCGCCGAACTCGGCTGCAACTACGCGTTCCGTCAAGGCCCGCTCGCGGCGGTGATTCTCGACACCGGCGAAGACAAACCGGACTGGCATCCGGCTTGGTCGTCGATGGCGAACTACGAGCCGTACCGCGAACTTCAAGCGGCTTGGCTCGAGTCGGCGCTCTCCCGTCCGGAGATCGCGTCGGCGCCGTTTATCGTCGCGTTCTGCCATATTCCGCTTTACGACGCGAACCCGAAAGCGAACCCGGGCAACATTTTAGACAAATGGGCGTCGTACCAATGGACGTGTCAAAAACTTTGGGGCCCGATTCTCCATCGCCACGGCGTCCAACTCCTCGTCGCGGCGCACCAACACCGCTTCAGCTACGCGGAACCGACGGCGGAGCGCGGTTGGGCGCAAATCGTCGGCGGCGGCCCGGAACTCAAGGGCGCGACGTGCATTCACGCGACGGTTACGAAAGACGAACTCAAATTGAGCGCCGAAATGGTCGCCGACAAGAAGGCGCTCGGCTCCTGGACGTTCAAACCGCGTAAAGTCTGAAACGACTAACCTTGAGCGTCGCCGATTTTAAGCGTGTTCTTTAGCCGTTAGCCGCTCGAATTTTTTTCGAGCGGCTTTTTTGACGACCGCTAAAACCGTTTGTTCGCGTCTTCGTCTCGTCTTTTTGCCATCGCGAATCGGGAACGAAAAAAATCGACGGGGCCTTCGAAACCCCGTCGATTCGCTAACGCTTTACGTTAAAACAAGTCGCGTCTCAACTCCGGACGCGCGCCCAAACGTCGAACTCGTCTTCGTCGGCGAAGAAGTCCGATTCGTCAAACGGCGTCGCGAAAACTTCGCTCGCCAAAACCGCCGACGACGTCGCCGGAGGAGCGTAAAACATAATCGACGCCCAGTCGGAAACCTTCGTGTCGCTCACCGCGCGAATGCGGTAAATGAACGTTTGACCAGCCGTCAAACCGGCGCACGAACGGCTCGTCGAATTCGCCGACAAATCGGTCAGACGGTTCCAACTCTTACCGCCGTTCGTCGAACTTTGAACTTCGTACTTCGTTTCGCCTTCCGCAACGTCGACCCAAGCCAACGTCGCCTTGCCGATCGTCGGGTTGTAACCGATCATCGTCAAACCGATCGGAGCGTCTAATTTACCCGACGCGTCGAACGTAATTTCGACCCAATCGCTGAATCCGCCGGCGCAAATCGCTCGAACGCGGTACTTGTAAACGTTGCCAAGTTCGAGACCGGCGCATGCGCGCGACGACGAGTTCGCCGACAACGTCGGAAGATTTTGCCAAGAGCCGCCGTTCGTAGAACTCTGAACTTCGTAGCCCGTTTCCTTCGCTTCCATATCGACCCAAGCAAGCGTCGCACGCTTCAAAGTCGAGTTGTAACCGACCATCGTCAACGAGCTCGGAGCCGTCAGCTTCACCGTCGTAACGATCGTCGCCGAAACCCAGTTCGAAGCGACGCCGTCGGCGTTCACCGCGCGAATCCGATACGAGTACGTCGTTCCAGCTTGCAAACCGCTGCAAACCCGGCTCGTCGTATTCGCCGCGAGGTTCGAAAGCGACTTCCATTCCCCGCCGTTCGTCGAGCTTTGAATCTCGTAACGAACTTCGTTCGTCGCGTTGTCCGTCCAGCTAAGCGTCGCTCGCTTGTTCGTCGCGTCGTAAGCGCCGAATTTAACGTTCGTAGGAGCCGCCGGCGGAGCGATCGTCGCCGAACCCCAGTTCGAAGCGACGCCGTCGGCGTTCACCGCGCGAATCCGATACGAGTACGTCGTTCCGGCTTGCAAACCGCTGCAAACCCGGCTCGTCGTATTCGCCGCGAGGCTCGAAAGAGACTTCCATTCGCCGCCGTTCGTCGAGCTTTGAATCTCGTAACGAACTTCGTTCGTCGCGTTGTCCGTCCAAGTCAGCGTCGCCCGCTTGTTTGTCGAATCGTAAGCTCCAAACTTAACGTTCGTAGGAGCCGCCGGAACGACCGTCGGCGTAATCGTCGCCGAAACCCATTCGGACGCCGTTCCGTCCGCAGCGACGGCGCGCAAACGGTATTGGTAAACGTTCCCGATTTCCAAACCGCCGCAAACGCGACTCGTCGCGTTCGTCGCGAGGTCAGAAAGG
>JAGBDN010000079.1 GCA_017937485.1 Thermoguttaceae bacterium | reverse complement strand
GGTGGGGGAAACAAATCTTGCGGGTTCGTATATGCGTATTAGTAATTTCTTTGAATTTGAACCGTTTCAGCTCTTTCAGACGTAATCGAGACGCAAACGCGTTTACTCGAACTCTTGGACGCGCATTCTTGAATTGAAACGCAATTCTCTTTTCTCCTCGATTAAACCGTTTCGCGACTCCGGATCTTGCGTTACAATGCGAGCGTTAGGAGGAACCGCAAAATGAAAAACGCTTGCAATTATCAAAACGTCAACCGAGGTCGACTGGTCGCCGCGTGGATTTGGAACGTCGTTTCGGCGCGACCCGACGGCTTGGAACGCGGACGCAAAACGAGCGTCAATCCCGCCGCGCTTTACCGTCGCGCTTCCGACTTGGGCCTCGACTCCGGCTTTATCAACCGAACCGCGCGACATTACTTTCCCGACTTAGACCTCCGCGCCAACGTCTGGAAAATCCCCCGCCGCCCTGAGTTTCGTCTTTTCGAAAAGGAGGCGGACGGCGAACTCGGACGCGCCTTCAACGATTGGGCGTATTTCTTGTTTATGAAAGAAGGACGCGTTCCCGTTTCGACTTTCAAAGATTACGCGAAGCAAATCGGCGTCGACTTCCGAACGCTTCGGCAAACGGCGCGAGCGTTGCGCCTCGACACGATCCAAGGCGACGACGGCAAGTATTACTGGGTAAGGCGAGATCGATTTGCGTTCTCGGACGTCGTTGGAATCGTCGCCGGGAAGTTGTACGAAAGCCGTTTTGAAAACAACCCGAACAAATTTTTATTCACGCCGCAAAAAATCGTTAGAATAGAAGAACTGCCGGACGTCCCGTCGACGCGGTTGATCGTCGACGCGGCGCTGAACCGCCTCCTCGCCGAAGGTTTGGCAAAGACGCATATCTTTTTCGACGCGACCGCCAACAAAGACCGCGAAGGATTTTATTGACGCGAACATCGACAAAAACCGCGTAGGATTTTATTGACGCGACCGCCAACGAAGACCGCGAAGGATTTTATTGAGATGAAAAAACAAGAAACGCCCGCTCAACCGAAAGTCGTTCCCGACGCCGTCGCCGACGTCTTCTCGCGTCCGTTCGGAAACGACGCGCCATCGAAAGCGAACAAGCGCGGAGCGACGCTTTTCCCGCGTCCGATTGGAACCGTCAAAATAATCGTCGCGCAACCGCCGACTAATTAACTCGGTTTCACGCTCGATTAAATCTTGCGTCCTTGACGACCGCCCCAGACTTGAAATCTTAAAACGAAGCCTAGCGAAATTACCGCGCCGCCAACGACAGTGAAAGTATTGAAACGGCGTTGACCGAAATTCTCGCGCCCCAACAACGGCGAACGCCGTTAAAACGGCATCAACCGAAATTACCGACGCGCCCCAACATCGGCGAAGCGTTATCGAACCGCCCCATTAAACCGACGACAAACAAAATTGACGCGCCCCGACGCAACTCGCTTCGCTCGCCTTGAACGCTGTCGCGGCAAAGCGTCAAAAAACCGACGTTTTCGGGCGTCGGTTATTTCGCCGTCCAGATTGAAACAAGCGTCAAACGCCTTTCCACTCGCGACTCGGGCGCGACGCGGCCAAACGTAATCCTCTTTCCGCTACGAGAAAACCGCCCGGCATTTTTCTCCAATCGCTTTTCCGTTAAAGTTTCAAATTTCTCCCCGTTGTTTAGTTTTCACGGCT
The DNA here is from genome assembly GCA_017937485.1 of Thermoguttaceae bacterium. Classification (GTDB taxonomy): domain Bacteria; phylum Planctomycetota; class Planctomycetia; order Pirellulales; family Thermoguttaceae; genus RUG369. Next base: position 23,083 of record JAGBDN010000079.1, on the reverse strand, counting down.
GAAAGAAAACGGAATCAAGCGAATCTAACAGCGGCTTCCAACGCTTGTCGCGACGCTTGCTTTCCCTTCGCCCTAACGCAACCCGCGAGGTAGGACGCCAGACGTCCAACGTCGTTAATATTGTTCTCGTCGACTCTTACGAAAAGCGCAAATTTCCGCAAAAATCGCCTTTTTAGGGCTTATGGGCTTGCGTTTGAAACGCGTTCCTGTATAATTTACTCAGCGACGACCGTCGGCGTCTTGTTTGCGTCGTTTTTTCGTCGGCCCCGTTTCCCGCTCGATAAACGAACAAAATTCAATGACACACACACCTTGTAGTAGACTTTGACCGCCCGGAGTTGTGCGCCGCTTGCGATCCGGTCGAGTGTTATGTAAGAGGCGAAGCGCTTTACTTCCGTTCCAACTGGCGCGACCTTCTCGTCTCCCTTCTTTCGCGTCTTATTGCCGAACGCCATCCCGCCCTCCGCGAATTTAATCGCGCCGGCGTTATCCTTGCCAACGCGCCTTTCTTCAAAGAAACGAAAGAGGCTTGCAACGGTTACGACGCTCGCATTTTGCCTAACGGTCGTTGGATTATCGTTCATTACTCCATTCCGACGCTGATTAAGATCATCGACAAGATTTGCAAAATCTGCGGAATTTTGCGCTCGGAAATCAAAATAACATATCGCCCGAAAGGCTCGGCGCCCTCCAACTCTTCGTCCCCCGCGCCCGCCGCCAACGTTTCCCAAACGCCGTCGCGTTCCCAAACGTCCTCCGCCTCCCCGACGCCCGCGCACGCTACAAACGTTTCCCAAGCGCCGGTCGACAACGTTGCGCAAACTCGCGACGACGCCGGCGAGCTTATCGTCGATTTTACCCAACCGGAAAAATGCGCGGGTTGCGATCCGGTCGCATGCTATTTTAGGGGCGAACCGCTTCCCTTCCAATCTAATTGGCGCGACATTATCGTCGCGTTGCTCGAGCGCCTTATCGACGAACAAAACCCAGGAATTGAGCGCCTCCAAACAACAGGTTTAACAGGACTTGCGGGACGCGGACGAGTTCCGTTTTTCAAAAGCAGCCAAGAGGAGTGTTACGGACACGGGCCGCGCCAATTATCCAACGGATATTGGATTATCACCGATTACTCGATATCGTATTTGATTACAATTATAGAGCGCATTTGCGGTATTTGCAATATTCCTTTATCCGACGTCAAAATTACGTGCCGCCCCAAATCGGACGCGAAGCCGGAAAACAACCGCGCAACGCAGATCGTCGACCTTGCTCAACCGGAAAAGTACGCCGATTGCAGGCCGTTCGAGTGTTATTTTAGGGGCGAAGCGCTCGCGTTTGGCAAATCTTGGGCCGACGTTTTGGAGGCGGTCGTCGAACGCCTTATCGCCGACGACGTTCCGCAACTTGCCGAGCTTTATCATTCTAGCTTAAACGAGCGTTCGCACGGCTTACCGTTCTTTCATCAAACCACGCCCTGCTCGACGTTAACGTCGCGACGCTTGTCGAACGGCGCTTGGATTATCGCTAGCGTCTACGCGCCGTCGACTCTGAAAACGCTTCGAGAAGTTCTAGAATTTTGCCAAATCCCGATTTCCGACCTTAAAATTACGTATCGTCCGAAATCAAATACGAACCTTACCCCGTCGCCTGTCGTTGAAAAACGCAATGCAACCGCCCCTGTAACGTCCGTCGTTGAAAAACAGCAAGACGCCTTCCAGAAGGTTTCCGCGCCCGCCCGAAAGTCAAACGCGGCGTTCCCCAGCGTCGCTCGGAAAGCGTTGCAAACCGATTACGCAAACGGGTTTAGATTCAACGAGTCGACGCTTCGTCTCTTTGCCGAGAAAATCGGGTTTGCGCTCGACGCCGCGACCGTCGCCCGAATGAAAAAAGAGATGTTTTGTCGCGACGATCTCTATTTCTTGCCGGAAACGGTCGCCGATCTTAATACGACGTCCGAGATGATCGCGACCGTCGGAGATTGGCTCCGCCGATTCGAAATGTTCGACCTAGGCCGACTTTACGAACGCTTCGAATCGAGACTAAACGCCGCCGCGATTCGCAACCTCGACGATTTCGAACGTTATATTTTATTTTCGTACAACGATTCGACAATTCGTTGTTTTGACAAATGGAAAGCGCGATTTCTACGCGTCGGCGGTCGGTCGCAAAAAGAGCTTTTCACCGCTCTCTTCGAACGCTTACGCGAACGCGTCGCGGAAGAAGGCGGAACGCTCGACGAGTACGCGTTAACCGACGCTTTTCCCGCCTTTACCTTCGATGCATTAAGTCGCGTCGCCAAAGAATCGGGCGAAGAACTTGTTGTCACGGCGATCAACGACGTCGCGTGCGTGCAAACGTTCGACGCGCTCGGCCTTCCGGACGACTTCGAAAGCGCGCTAACCGCAACGCTCGACGAACTCGCCGCGCTCGATTTGACGCCGACGGAGGACGTTTTACACGCCGCGCTGTCGTTGCGTTTCGGCTTTAACTTCAACGTCCAATACAACTTAACGGAAGCGAAGACGTATCGCCGACTCATCGAGTTGAACTATACGGGAACGACGCCGCGTCGTTGGAAGGGCGGCGTTTTCGGCAAAATTTCGGAGGCCGACGAATAATGTACGCTTTCGATTGGGACGTCGAGACCGGCGCGTACCGCCTCACGACGCAAACGGGCAAATACGTCGCGAACGAGATTCGTCCGGTTTTCGCGGAAGAGATTGTTCTAACCGGTATGAACAAACGTTTTAAGTTTGACGAGAACGAAAAGCGACCGTTCCTCTGGGCGCGCAAAAACGTTTATCTCCTTAACGGCGAAAAGGTTGCGCAGCTCAACGGCGTTCAATACGGCAAGCCGCTGTCGGTCGAGTATTTTTTCGACGAAAAACGCAGAAAGTTACAGCCCGTCGACGTCGCCGAAGCGATCAAGCGAAACGCGCCGATTATGACGCATATCGTCGCCGACGCTAAACGACGTATCAAAGAACTTTACGACCTAGGCGCAAAGCGAAGCGACGTCGCTTACATCGCGTTTTCCGGCGGGAAAGACTCGGTCGTCTTGCTCGACCTTTGCAGTCGCGTCCTGCCGCCGTCGGCGCCGGTTGTTTTCAGCGACACAGGTATGGAGCTTCCGGACTCCTACGACGTTTGGAACGAAATTCAAACGCGGTACCCGGAACGCGAGTTTATTAAAGTCGCGCCGAGCGTTCCGGCGTTGGATTATTGGCGAATTTTCGGGCCGCCGTCGCGTTCTATCCGTTGGTGTTGCTCGGTTTGCAAAAGCTCTCCGGCGATCGCGTATTTGAAGCGGCGACTCAATTTGGACGCGGTGCGAGCGACGGCGTTCGTCGGCGTTCGCGGCGACGAGAGTTCGCGACGCTCCGCCTACGAGGACGCGGCGGACGGCGTCAAAAACGCGTCGCAAATGAACTGTATGCCGATTTTAGCGTGGGGCGCGCACGAGCTTTGGCTCTACATTTTTGAGCGCGACCTTCTTATCAACCCCGCTTACCGCAAGGGCTTAACTCGCGTCGGTTGCGTGATGTGCCCGGAATCGTCGGAAAAGTACGCTTGGTTTGTCGACAAGGCGTACCCCGACGCGCTCGCGCCGTACAACGAAATCATCGTAAAGACGAGTAATAAAGAATTTAAAACAAAAAAAGAAGCGACCGAATTCATCGGCTCCTCAAACTGGCAAGCGCGCAAAAGCGGCGTTACATTGCAAGACACGATCGCCAATCCAGTCGAAGACAGTTCGACGTTGCGAAGCGTTTTTCGCAGTTCGCATTTTTCGAAACCGCTTTTTTTCGAATGGATTAAAACGCTCGGTCGCGTCGTTAAACCGGTTGATTCGCAAGACTTTATCTTAGCGCCGCGCAAGCCGTCGGAAGCCGCGCTTCCCTTCCGTTACGAAGTCGACTCCGGCGCCGACGCCGTCGCGTTTGAGTTTCCCGACCGCGAAACGCAGATCGCGAAACTCCCCGTTATTCGAAATTTATTACGCAAAGTTTCCGCTTGCGTCGGTTGTCCGAGCTGCGAAGCGGAATGCGCTTGCGGCGCTCTGACGACTCGCGACGGTCGAATTTACGTCGACGAAACGAAGTGCGTCGGTTGCCGCAAGTGTTACAATCACGCTGATTACGCCTGTTGGAGGTTTATGTCGATGCGCGTTCCGGAAAGTTCCAATTCCGCTTCGTTAAAAATCAATTCGTACAAGAACTTCGGTTTGCGCGAAAACTGGGTTTCGGCGCTGCTCGATTTGCGCGACGAATTTTTCCCTCACACGCCGTCGCACCCGCTCGGCAACAAAATGGTCGAGTCGGCGAGCGGTTGGTTTCCGCAGGCCAATCTCGTTAGCGTCGTCGGTAAAACGAAGAAAACAACGAAGTTAGTCGATATTTTCGCTCAATACGGCTCGTCCGATCCGCTCGCTTGGGACTTAATTTGGCTCTCGCTCGTCAACCGTTCGTCGCTCGTTAAATTCATCGCGACGGAAACGGAAATCAACGTGCCGCGCGCCGTCGACGATTTAAAGGAAGCGCTGATCGGTCAAGGACTTAAAGAATCGGCGGCGGACGCGGGCCTCGCGGCGTTTAAAGACATGATCACGAAATCGCCCCTCGGCGGCGCCGACGCGGTTACGCTTCCGGAACTCCAAGGCAGAAGCGTCGTTCGCATCACGCGTCAAGCGAAGTCGATTTCGCCGCTCGTCGCGCTCTACGGTTTGTATCTTGCGGCGGAACTCACCGAACGGTCGGCGTTTACGGTACGCGAAATGTTGACCGCCGAACTTCATTCCGCGTTCGTGTCGCCGTTGGTCGCGTTCGGCGTCGACCCGGAAGAGTTCAAGAAAATCTGCGAAGGCCTCCGCTCGCGGTATCCGGACTTCGTTTCCACCGTCTTCACGCACGGCAACGATCAGATCGAAATTCACCCGCGACGTTTTGGAACCGACGACGTCCTCGCCCTTGTTTTGGAGAAATAAACGTTATGTCTAACCCGAGCATTAGAAATCGTTACAACGACTATCTCCAAGTTCAAGCGAACTTTCACCCGGTGATGACCCGCGAAGCGATCGACGCGACGCCGGAAACTTGGATGGAGTTCTTCCCGCACGAAACGTATTTAAACTTTCTTAACGCGTTGCTGGAAGGCGTTTTAGGCGGAACCAAAAGCGTTTGGCTTTACGGCAACTTCGGAACCGGCAAGAGCGCCGCCGCGCTCGTTACGCAAAAACTTTTCCTCGACGACGAAGAGCGCGTTAGGCGTTGGTTCCGCGACTGCAAGCTCGACTCGACGCTTGAAAAACGTCTTTTCGACTGTCGTAAACAAGGCGTTTTGGTCGTTTACGATTACAACGCCGACGGGCTCGAACCGCATCAAGAGTTTTTGGCGCGACTCGAACGCGGCGTCGCGGAAACCTTGCAAGACAACGGGTTGGAAGTTCCGAGTTCCGGAAGTCGCGACCGAATCGTCGAGCGTTTGCGACGCGAAGGCGCGAACTTCTTCAAAACCCGCGACGCAATGCTCGGAGAACTTGCCTACCTCACCGCCGCTTACGACGACGTCGAGCAAATCGTCGCGAAAATCGAGCAAAGCGGCGATTCCGAAGACGCGAAAATCGCCGCTGGTCGCCTTTTGTCCGACGTGCAGAAGGTCTTTCGCCGCGACGAAATTTTCCTCCGCGTCGACGTGCCGACGTTCAAACGCTGGATTTCCGAAGCGTTGCGAATCAACGGCTTAAAACGAATCGTTTACATTTTCGACGAGTTTTCTGGTTTTATCGAAAAGAACAAAACCAACCTGAAAACGCTCGAAGACGTTACCGAAACGCCGGACGTTAGCCAATTTTTCTTCATTCCGACGACGCATATGAGCATTAACGCTTTTTACGCGGAAGGTTCGGAAAACGCCGGGAAATTGACCGAACGTTTCCACTTCCGCAAGCTCGAAATGCCCGTCGACACGGCGTTTAAGCTCGCCGCTTCCGCGTTGAACGTTCGTCCGGAACTGAAAGACGAATGGGCGGCGGAGCGCGACTCCCTGCAACGCGACGTCGCCGACGTCGCCAACCGTCTGCGCGAAGCCGGCGTCGTGAAGAACTCGCAAGCGTTTTACGACGTCTTGCCGATTCACCCGAGCGCGGCTTACCTCCTAAAACACCTCGCGGAAGCGGCGGGCGCCAACCAGCGCAGTCTCTTCGAATACCTCAAAGGAAACGCGGAAGGTCGCGAATTTCAAGACTTTATCGAAACCGGCGGCCCGCTCGTTTACGGCAAGCAGTTCCTGACCGTCGACTATCTTTGGAAGTACTTCCTCGAGCGCGAGGATTTGGGGCAACGGCGCGAAGTTATCGAAATTCGCTCGGAATTCAACCGCATCCGCCAAGTCCCCGCCATCCGCGGCAAGACGGACGAAGCCGACGAAATCCGCGTTTTGAAAGCCGTTTTGCTTTTCGTTCTTCTGTCGCGATGCGGCGGGCACAACCTTCCCGACACGTTGCGTCCGACGGTAACCAACGTAACGGCGGCGTTTGAAGGCGACGGCGCGTTAGCCAACGCCGAGCAAGTCGTTCGCGAACTGGCCAACGCCCACTGCTTTTCTATCGCCGACAACTACATCGAGCTTTACTCGGCGTCGCTCGCTAACGAAGATTTGGCGCGCGAAGTTGAAAAGTACCGTCCGAAATTTCACGAATTTCTTGTTGCCGAAGGACTTAAAGACGAAATCGACAAGCTGACCAAGTCTTGGCGAGGCGGCGCGAACTACTCGGCCGGTCGTTTCGAAATTCGCGCGACCGGCGTTTCGCATACGCAACATTATCGTCTGCAAACGGCGACGCGCGAAAAATTTAGCTCGACTAAACCGCCTAAAGACGACGGTTCGATTTGCCTTTGGTTCGTCGCCGCGCAAAATAAAGAGGAAAGCTTGGTCGCGCCGGAACGCATCCGCGGCGTCCTCGAACACCTTCGCGACCACCGTATCGTAATGTTCGATTTCCCGGAACTGACCTTTTGCTCCGACTATCTTGAACGTTGGGACGAGTACGTTCAAAAGCGCGCCGAGTATGCGCTTGAAAGCCACGGCAGCGCAAAAGAAGAAATCAAAAAGACTTACGAGCGCATCGAACGCGAGTATTACGACAAAATTGTCAAGAAAGATCCGAAAATCGTCGCCTACTACGCCGACCGAAACGGCGTCGTTGAGTCGCGCGACGTGCGTTGGAGCGAGTTGGGCAAATTTTTCGCCGAATACGTCAAAAACTACTTGCCCTGTTGCGTCGACGCCTTAGGAATTCAAACGGCGTTCGCCGCGACGAGTTTTCAAAGTTGGGCTAAAGCCGGTCTTGCGTTCGACGCAAGTCAAGTCAAAGGACAATTTAACCAGCTCATACGCAACTTTCAGATTAAAGGCGTCGGCGCCAACGACGCGACGTGGTTCGCGCAAAATCCGGAACACCCGTTGTCGAAAATTCGCGAGCTTTTCGAGAAAAAAATCGCCAACACGCTGGGCAAAAACGCGCCGCTTTCGATTCGCAAGGTTTACATCGAATTACAACGCTATCCTTACGGTTTGCGAATGAACGGGTTAAGCGCGTTCGTCCTTGGCTTCGTTCTGAACGACCTGCTCCTCGGCAAGGGTTATCGTTGGACGAACGACCAATTGTCGCAAGAGCTTGACGCGGAAACGCTTGCGGAGATTATCGAAGCGGTCGTGAAAGACGACGGCGCGGATAAAATCCCGCAAGAAAAGAAGATATGTCGCCTTTCGAAGGAAGAAAAAGCGTTCGTGCAACGCGCGCCGCAGATGTTCGGCGCCGACTCGACCGGCCTGAGTCGCGTCGAAGACGCGATTAACGCGATCGCGGAGAAAGCGGTTCAAACGGCCGGTCGCGTTCCGCTTTGGGCGCTCGCCGAACACGTCGCCTGCGTCGCGCCCGCCGAAGCGGACGAGCTAAGAGCCGTTTTGGAAGACGTTTGCGTCGTTTGCCGCGTCAGTTCGAAAGGCAAAGTCGAGGAACGAACGCAAGCGGTTCGGCGACTTGGCGAGCGCATTTTGGCCGACGCCGACCTCGTCGAACGTATTCGACAACACGTCGCGTTTGAAAATTTCCACTCCGGTTTCCAAGCCTTTGTCGAACGAATCGAACCGGAACTCGTCGCCTTAGCCGCCCGACTCGGCGACGCGACCTGGGAATACCGCGACGCGATTCTCGCGAAAAACAGCGAAACCGCCTGCTGGCTTTGGCAAGAAGCCGACGTTGCAAGCGTCGTCAAAGAAACGCTTTACGAATACCGATTCGTCGAAACGGCGCTAAATATCGGCGCCGCGTCCGGCTTTACTCCATTTAAGAAATTAACGGACGTTTTGGAGACGCGCGTTCGCCGTTCCTTGTTGCCGAAATCGTTAATCGTCGACGTTTGTCCGACGCTCGACGAATTTTTCGACGCGCTACAAGACCGTTCGGCGCAACGACTTAGCGAAACCGCTAAAACGAACGCCGACGCGATTCGCCGCTTTTTTTACGACGACGAACACGCCGAAGCGACGCGGATTATTAAGTCGAAACTAAAGACCGACTCTCCCTTACCGGACTCCGAAGCGCTGGACGTTTTGAGAAATTTCGCCGACGCGTCGTCGGAAAACATTTTTGAAATGAATCAAAACGCTTTCCTAAGCGCCGTCGTTGCGGAAGTTGAAAAGCGCGTCGCCGAATCGACAATTTGTCGTTTACGCGAGGAATGGCGTCGCGTTTCAGGCGCCGACTCCCCGGACGATTGGGCGGTAAACCGTTTGATTCCGGCGCGTTGGCTCTTCGACCCGCTCGACTTCGACGGAGCCGAGTTTGTCAAAGCGTCGCGCAATCCAAACGCTTACTCGAAAACGCGCCTTGAAGAGCTTCTGCTCTTTGCGGAAACGCTCGATCCGGTCGATTCGCGACGCCGCATTGAAGCGTTTGTCGCGGCGATCACGCCAAAACAGTTCCAAGCGTTCGACTTAGCGTCCGAAGAGATTTTGCGTTTTTTGACGATGCGATACGGGGAAAATCCAAACGATTGGCCCGAAACGCCGTCGCTTGAGGATTTATTCCAAAAGCGTTACAAGGAACTTTTCGCGCCGAAGATTCAAGCAAAAATCGAGTCGACGGACTCGGAAACCTTGAAAAACAAGCTGTTGCGCTTAACGCTTGATAATCCGGAAGTCGGGTTGTTTTTTTGGGATTAACCAATGAAAACGATTGCAGTTTCAATAAACGAATACGGACGCGACTACCTCGACGACGGCGTCGCGACGCGGCTGCTTCTCTACCCGAACGCCGACGTCGCGGCCAAGTCGCGCGAATTATATCAAAACGCAAACGCCGTTTTGATCGGGGTTAGCGACGTTTTTGCCGACGGGCTCGAACTCTTGCCCGTAATCGACAACATTTTGCAACAACTCGACGCCCGTATTCGCGCCGAAGCGCCGCGACGCGTCGTCGTCGAACTCGACGCTTACCTTTCGCTCCTTGACGAGCAGCGCGCCTTCGAATTTTTAAACGGCGTTGTTTCGAGACTTAAAAGACAACAACTGAACGTTTGTTACCTAACATCCCGTTATGGCGCGCAAGTTGCGATGAAAACGTCGTCCAAGCCGCAACTTGCAGAATCGCGACAAGTCGTCGAATTAACGGGCGCCGTCGTCTCCCCGCCAAGCGCGGCAGTTCGAGTCGTCGACGCCAACTTTCTGCCTCCGCGTTACAAGAATTGCGCGGAAGCGGATTGGCGTTCCGTTTTGCGACGTTTAGAAGCGTTTTTTAGACGACAAAACGTCGACGGTGCCGACGCTTACGAAGGCGCGTTTTACCTCGCGACGTCGGCGCAACCTACGCGACAAGGCGGGTTATCGTCAAAAGTTGAATTTTGCCTAGACGTTCCCAAAATTGCGCGCGAACTTTGGGACATTCGCTACAACACGTCGGAAACCGTTCTTTGCGAACTTATTAAGCGATGCGTTGGGCGCGACGCCAGTCCGACGGAAACCCTCGAAAAGAGTTTCGGCGTCGAAAATATCGCGCCGACGAAAGCGGTTAAGCGCTTAAAAGAGTTGGCTTGCGACCCGCTTTGGCCCGTTTATATCGCGTTTGTCAAAGAACGCGTCGCCGCCGACTCCTATTTGCGCAACGTTTTGGAAATTGAAGGGTTAAAACCCGACGCTTGGCTCGGCGTTTATTTCGACGGCGCCGCGCGAGCCGCCCTTGCAAACGCTAAAAACGCGCAAAAATTCGCCAAGGAACGCTTGGAGACCTTCCGAACGTTAAGCGACGTCGCAGAAAATTGCGTCGCCGAATTTGTCGGCAAAACCCGGGATTTCGGCGACGTCGCGCTTCCTTTTTTGAACTGCGGAACGGAAGCGGAACGGCAGGAACTCGTTCGCCGCGCCGCCGCTTGCGATTGGTTAAAGGAAACGCCGTCGTTTTTAGAATCGCTTTTTCCGACGTTAGCCGATTACCTTTCGGACGATTTCGACTTCGGCGACGAAACGCTAAATCTTTATTTTATGGACTATCGGCGTCAAAAGATCGTCGGACGCGTCGAACCGGAGTTTGTGCGTCGAGCGTTCGAAACGCAAGTTTCCGCGACGATTCCGCACCGGACGGCGGCGTTGGCGAAAGTAAAAGCCGACGCGTCGACGGCGCTACTTATCGTCGACGGCATGGGGGCCGAATACTTTCCGCTCTTGCTCGCCGCCGCGCGACGCCGAGAATTCGCGGAAGTCGAATCGGCGCAAGTCGTTACGGTCAACTTGCCGACGTCGACGGAGCGCAACCCTATCGATTGGCCGAGCGAACGTCGCCTTTCCGACGTTAAAACGCTCGACGTCGTCGCGCACGACGGCGCCGTCAAACACGAGGCGAACGCGCCGGAACGCAACATTTCGGCGTCGCTTCAAGTTTTTGAAAAGCAGATATTTAACGCTATCGCCGACGCCTTGACCAAATTTGAGCGCGTCGTCGTTACGGCGGATCACGGAACGTCGCGACTCGCCGTCCTCGCGCATAACGCCGGGCTCGACGAAACGTTCGCTTGGTCCGGAGAAGCGGACGCAATCGCCGACTGGCGTTACGTCGTCGCGCCGTCCGGTCTTCCAACGCCCGCGAAAGTCGAGTCTGTTTATTGCGCCGACCAAAACATAAACTACTGGTGCGTCAAAGGATACGACCGTTTTCCGAAAAAGGGGCCGAAGTTCAACGAAGCGCACGGCGGCGCGTCGCTAGAAGAACGGTTGGTTCCCTTCGTCGTCTTTGCTCGCCGTCAAAACGACGCCGCGTCGTTATCAAAATTAACGCCGTTCGCTCAGCTTCAAAGCAATAAAACGCGCCGCCACCAAGAAACGCAAATCGTTGAAAACCCTGAATTTGACGATTTCTAATCGAAAGCGCGCCGTCTGTTTTTCGGCTTGTTTCAACCAATTAAACGACAAAGTTTAAAGAATGTACGACTTCCAAAAATTACGCGAATGTTTCCCGCAAACGACGATATACAAAGACCCGTCCGTCGCCGCCGTCTTCCGCGCCGCGAAAATTGAAGCGTTTTTGCGCGACTGGATCGTCAAACGCAAAGCGAACGCCGACGGTCAAGTCGATAATTTGCAAGAGCTTAGCGAATACGTCGCGCGCATCATACCCAACCGCCAAGACCGCGAACGCTTGGTCGACGAAGCGTTAAGTTCCGGCGAAACGCGAGCTTTTCTCGCGAAAGTCGGCGTCGTTTTTAATCCGAAAACGAACGAACACACCTTTGAAATCAACAGTTTAGGATTCGCGCATAACGAAACGATCATCGAAGACTACGTTTGGGAACGCGTCAAAAACGAACTGCTCGGCGAAGCGGGCGGCTGGGGAAAAGTGCGATTGGGCTATTTACCGCCGGAGCCAAATAAGAAAAACGGTCGCTTTACATTGTTGGAATTTAAGAACTTCCGTCCTTATCAAGTCGATTTGGATTCCTATCGTCAAGCGCGCGCCGAATACGAAATCGAGGAGTGGATCGACGTGTTGCTCGGGGCGATCGACTACAACCCGGACTCGTTCGCACGTCCAGGAGCAGCGCCGCAAGACGTTGAGTTGGCGAAACATACGATGTTAACGCGCTTGCTGCCGTTCGTCGAACCGCGCGTCAATTTGATCGAATTGGCGCCGCAGCAGACCGGCAAGTCGTACATCTTTGGCAAGATCGGCAAATACGGTTGGCTCGTCGGCGGCGGGAGTATAAGCCGCGCGCAAATGTTCGTCGACCATCGAGACGGCAATCATCGCAAGGGCTTGGTTACCTTCAACGACTTCGTCGCGATCGACGAAATTAAGTCGATTAACTTCGGCGACGACAAGGAGATGGGCGGCATCCTTAAAGGCTATATGGAAGACGGGCGCGTCAAAGCCGGCTCGTCGCAAGTCGAAGGCGACGCCGGAATTATCTTTTTAGGGAATATCGACGTCGACGATATGAACGACAACCGCGATATGTTCCGCGAGTTGCCGGATATTTTTCGCGACTCCGCCCTTCTGCAACGCGTTCACGGCTTCATCCCGGGACGGTACATACCTTCGCTTTCGATCAACGTCGCCGCAAAAGGTTGGGCGTTGAACGCCGAATACTTCACCGAGATTATGCATATATTGCGCGACAAACGGGAAACGTTGCGATATCGAGGTTTAGTCGAGCGTTTGGTGCGCGTCGAATCGGCGACTGGCGAAACGTCGAACCGCGAAAAAGAGGCCGTTTTTCGTCTATGTTCCGCGTATATGAAACTCTTTTTCCCGCACGCCGACGAAACGCTGATCGAAGACGTTCGTTTCAAAAACGAGTTTAAACGCTACTGCCTCAATCCGGCGGTCAAGATGCAGAACACGGTGTTGCGTCAAATGCAAATCATCAACCCGAACGAATTTAAACATGAGAGTATGGGGACTTACCTCGTCCAATAAACGCCGATGAAACGTCAAAAATGCCGCGTTTGCGAGGGCGACGTCGATAAAACGGCGCGCGCCCTTTGCCAAAAACTCCTTGATCGCGACGCGAAAAAGTTCTTCTGCCTCGCCTGCTTGGCCGACTTCCTCGAAACGACGGAAGACGAGTTACGCGAAAAAGCGGAAGAATTCAAGAACGAAGGCTGCGAGCTTTTCCGTTAAACCGCGTCGTTTAAATAAAGAAACATCAATGAAACCAATTGTTTACGTCGACTCCGCCGCGACGACTCCCCTTTCGGAATTCGCGTTAAATCGAGCCCTTCCCTTTTTGCGCGACTCTTTCGGAAACGCTTCGAGCCGTCATTCGCACGGCGTTACAGCGCGTCAAGCGTTTGAAGAGGCGCGAGCAACGATCGCCGAAACGCTTGGCGCTCTTTCGGACGAAATCGTTTTCACCTCCGGCGCGTCGGAAGCGAACGCTTGGATTCTGAACGCGATCGCGGCGCCAAACGACGCCGCGCCGCCGATTGTCGTCAAGAACGTAAACGTCGTTTCGACGGCGTTTGAACACTCGTCCGTTTGGGAAACGCTTCGCTCTTTGGAGCGTCGCGGCGTCGACGTTTCTTACTTACGCCCGAATCGCGACGGCGTTATTTCGGCGGCGGACGTTGCGGCGGCGCTGCGTCCGAACACGCGACTCGTTTCGATTATGACGGCGAATAACGAACTCGGAACGCTTCAACCGATCGCGGAAATCGGTCGACTTTTGCGAAAACGCGGCGTCCTTTTCCACACGGACGCGACGCAAGCGGTCGGTCATATCCCGTTGAACGTCGACGAGTTAAACGTTGACTTTTTAACGGCTTCGGCGCATAAATTTAACGGGCCGAAAGGATTCGGTTTCCTTTATCGACGACGCGAAGTCGAACTTCCGGCGTTTATTTTAGGAGGTTCGCAAGAACGCGGCTTGCGCTCGGGCACGGAAAACGTTTTCGGCGCGGTCGCGACGGCGGCGGCCCTTGCGGAGAACGTCGCCGCTCTTCCCGAAACGACGGCGCGACTGTGCGATTTAGAAAACGCGCTCCTTTGCCGCCTTCGCGAAGTTCTTTCGTCAAGCGATTTTAGCGTCGTCGGCGAATCGGCGGCGCGGTTGCCGGGCTTTTTGAATTTCGTCTTCAACGGCGCCGACGGCGACGCCATAACGCGTCTTTTAGACTTGCGGGGCGTTTGCGCGTCGACCGGCTCGGCGTGTTCGTCCGGCGACGTTAAACCGTCTCGAACTCTTTTAGCGACGGGACGGTCGGTATCCGAGGCGCGTTCGTCGGTTCGCGTTTCCTTCGGGCGACACAATGCGGCAACCGACGCCCAAACAGTCGCCGACGCGCTAATCTTCGCCTTCCGAAAAATCGCCGCCGTCCGAAAATAACCGCAAGTAAATTAACGACTTTTGAGTTTCCCAACGATTTCCGTCGCCCTCCAACGCTGCGTTGTGGAGCGTCGAATTTTTCCGCAACGCAGTCATAGGATTCAGGCCAACGCCGCTTCGTCTTCAAATAAACAGACGCGCTAAACGTAGGGCGCGTACGTTGTAAACCAAGACCACGCAACGCTTTTATTGCAACCTATTCAAGCGCAAACTTTACGATTATCTCTTCGATTGCGCGCTCTTCCGACAAAGCCAGTTACGTCAACGCGCCAACTTTTGCCTGCTTCACTCCTAAATTGACGGCAAACGTGTTTTTTAGATGTCGCGCGCCCCTTTGTCGCGTTGCATTATTGCTTTCAAGAATCGCGACGGTTTGCCAAGGCGCGGCGAATAAAGGAAAACGCACGTTTTCCGCGCTCGACTTATCGAAACGAAACATACGCGACGTTCGGCGGCAAGCTTCTCCGGCGTTTTAGCGTGAAAATCGGGCAAAGAGCCTTCCTCCATATTGAGCATAATCACCGCGTCAAATTCAAGGCCTTTCGAGCTGTGGCGCGTCGTTACGACTAGGCGATCGCCGACGTCGCCCAAATTCAAGATCGACGAAAGCGGAGCGACGGAATACTCCTCGCGAATATTGTTTTCGAGCTTTTGGAGGTTTTCTCGTTCGCTTTCGTCGAAAATCTCGAAGAGCGAAAATGCCTTCTCCATATATTCGAACCAATTTAAAAGCGATTCCTTGTATCTCGCGCTTTCAATGAGACGGCGGTAAATCGACTTGCGAAGAGGCAAAAGTTCAACCTCGGAAATCGCGCCGCGTTGAGAACAACGGAGAAACGCCGTCCAAGTCGCGCAAATTTCGTCAAACGACGCTTGAAATTTATCCAACGTCCATTGAGCGCACGATTGAAGCCAAAAGAAGAGTTCGGTACGCCGAAATTTCGGGCGCGCAAGATAAACGGGAACGCCGCGTTGGGCGCATCGTCGACGCAGATTTCGAGCGTCTTCCTGGTATTTCGTTAAGACGGCGATTTTTCCGAGCGAAACGCCTTCGTTGCGGAAGCGTTCGACGAAATCTAGCGCCGCGTCGTACTGCGTTTCCATACCTCCGGCGCATTCGAGAGTTATGAATTCTGCTTCGAGTTCTTTGGCGGCGCCGACGGCTGCGTATCGCGAACGCTGCGTCGCGTTTGCGGACGATAAAACGCGCTCGCTCGCGTCGATAATCGCTTGCGGACTGCGGTAATTCTTAGTTAAGCGGAAAGTTTCGACGCCGGGAAGTCGAGCGAGTTCGTTTAAGTACTCCGGCGACGCGCCTTGGAAACCGTAAATCGATTGATCCGGGTCGCCGACGGCAAAAATCTTTACATTAGTTCGCGTAAGAAGCGTTAATATAATTTCGTGCGAAACGCGTCCAAAATCTTGGTATTCGTCGACGAGAACCCAAGGGAACTTCGCTTCAAGCGCGCGGCGAACGTATTCCTCCTCGCGAAGTAAAACCGCCGAGTATTTTAATACGTGGATGAAGTCGAGTAATTTTTTCTCGTGTAAAAATTTTTTAAATAGAACGGCGGCAACGCTTACTTCTTCGTCGATAAGCGATTCGACGGCGCTTAAACCGGATTTAAAACGTTTGGCGCGTTCGGCGTTGACGTCGGTAAGACAAAGTTGCGCGCCGAAACGATATTTCGCTTTAAATCCTTGAAAGAGCGTTTCTAATTGGACGTCGGAAACGACGTTCAACGGTTGAGGGACGCCGTATTTCGGGTACAACGAAGCGAACGGCGCGAGTATTTCCGCCAAGCAAAAGGAGTGAAACGTGCCTAAGAAAATATTTTTACGTTTCTTGCAGCCTAAGTCGCGTAGACGATTCTTAAATTCGCGCGCCGCTTCAACGTTGTACGTCAAACACGCCAACCCTCGACGCGGATTGGACGTTTCGCTCAAAATTTGCGCGACTTTCGACGTTAGAACTCGCGTTTTGCCGCTGCCGGGGCCCGCGAGCACGACGGCGGAACCTTGCGCAGCCAACGCGCGACGTTGGTCTTCGTCGAGCGAAATGGAAGGGATGGAGCGTCGTTCGGTCAACCTTGAACCTCGACTTTCGTTTTAGCAACTTTGGCTTTAATTTGTAGGAGCGCTTGCCGGATATATTCGGGCGGCGTTAATTGGCGCGCGTAGGTCGCTAAGCGTTGCGCAAACCGACCTTTGCCGATATTTTCAATTTTGGCAAGACAAGCCTTATATTGTCCCGAGGTTAATTCGGTAGCGAAATGTTCTTTCTGTTTCTCGCCGCCTTCGGTTAGTTCGTTGAAAACTTGAACGATCGTTTGGCGTTTTTGTTCCGCTACGTTCGTTGCAAAAATATCGGTTTCTAGCGTTGTTTCGCCAACGAAGAAGTCGTATTGGGCTAACAACGCGCGTTGTTTGCTGGTTGAAATTGAAAACGTATAAGCTTCCCATTCTTCGTCTTGAAAAGAGGACTCGCATAACTTGAACGCGCGAATAAGACCGAGAAACGCTTGCGGAAAACCCGGATCGGGATCGCCGTCGGTAATCGCGACGCAAGGAAGGCCCAACGCTTGCGCAAAACGCCAATAAGGCTTGAAATTCGTCGACGCGATATTGCAAACGACGACGCCGAATCGATCGAGTTCGAAACCAAGGCCTTCGGCAAAACGCGGAAGCAGGTACTCCTCCGCGTAACCTTCGACAAAAACAACGCCTTTGGCCATATAGATTTCCCCTCGGTTGACGTCGATATAACGCGCGAGATCGTCAAGTTCCCGAGGTTCAAGGTTTAAATCCGCCGTCGTTTTCACGTCGGTTCCGTTCGACGTTTCAAGCAAGCGAACGATCGACTTAACGTCCGCGACGGCCGATATATGCGTCGAATGCGTCGTCGTAATTACCGGCGCCTTGCAGTCTTTGATGAAGTGTTTATAAAGTAAGCGTTGATAAATCGGATGCAAATGCGCTTCCGGTTCCTCGACCGCAAGAATCGTAACGCCGTTCGAGCCGAACGTTTCCGACATAACGCGATATAGGTCGGGATAACCGTCGCTCATTTCATCCCCTTGCAATTCATAATCGTTTGCCGCCGTTTTTCGATAAAATCGCGTCGCCAACTCTTGGTTTTTCCGGGCGAGACGTTCGTATTTGTCGACGTCCAAAAAGGGCGGAACCGTCGAATCTTGGAGTTGCAATAGAACGAGCGCGACGTAAAGAACGTTGTCGACGCCCAAACTTGCGTCGTAAGTTTCGCGTCCGTCGATCAACGGGCGCAACGCGTAAAGAAGTTTGCTCGCGTCGGCGGTCGTCGTTCTTAGCGACACGTCGAAACCGTTGCGATCGGAGGCGAGAATCGCGTTGATTCGCTCCTTTAAACAGTTTTCTAGACTTTGAATTTGAGCGACTTGCAATACGCTTCGCCCGGTCGAATCCAATCTTTGCGCAATATCTGTTAGGGCTTCTTTACTTGGCGCGTATTTTTGTTTAAGAACTTGCGTTAACGGCGACGTTCGCGGCGAGCGCATTTCGGCCTCGACGTCGCGGATTGCTTTAATGACTTTGATATTAAGAACTTTGCGATCTTCGTAAGTAAAAGTGCGCGTTTCGTCGTCGCCTTTAAAGACGATAAAGCGGTAATCGCCGTTTTCGTCGGGATAAAAGCGATAGGTTAATTTTAACGCTTCTTGACCGCCGTCGAGCATAACCGTCGCGTCGACCAACTGCGCCAAGAGGTCGAGATTATCCTCGTAATCGCTCAAATAAATCGAGATTTCAATTTCTTCGCCGTTTTCCATCGGCGCGTCGAGCCCGGCCCAAAAGTCGGATTCTTCGAGCGCGCGGTCTTTTTCGGAGAGCGTCGGATCGAGGATTAACTGCAACGCGCGCAGTAAGTTGCTCTTGCCGACGCCGTTTTCGCCGATAACACGACTTGCCGCTTGTTTAAGCGAAAATCGACGGAACGAAAGTTGCGAAAGTTTTTAATTTGCACGCGACAAATATACGGTTGCGTTTTCATTGGGGAAGGTCGTATTTGTAAAAGGTGCGACGCGCAGTATTAAATTGTTAAAAATACATTTAAGACTTGCGGCGGAGGTTGGAAGAAATTGTCTTACTTTTAGGTAAGCGCAAACATTGCGCCGACTTCTAATCCAAACACGCCTAAAATTTTTAGTATTAGTAATAACCGCATTGGCTTCGTATTTCCGCTTCGTATTGGGCAACGTTGCATAGCATACTGTCGCAACCTTCAAAAAAATTAATTAGGGAAAGCATATGTTCGTATGCGTTTTTCAGATCGATAGTAACGTTATCGATTAAATATTCCAAACTATATGACGTGGGATAGCGGAAAGC
This sequence comes from Thermoguttaceae bacterium, assembly GCA_017937485.1. Lineage (GTDB taxonomy): Bacteria > Planctomycetota > Planctomycetia > Pirellulales > Thermoguttaceae > RUG369. Next base: position 4,343 of record JAGBDN010000079.1, on the reverse strand, counting down.
GTCGCCGTTTGGGTCGATTTGCGCGACTTCGCGCAAGTTTTTTTCCACAATTTCTAAATAACTTAAATCCTGAGAAGTATCTTGGGCGTAACGAGAAAGGAACGGTTTCACGTTTTTCCAAAGATCGCGGAATAATCGATGGCTTTTATGCCTTGCTCGGCAGCTTGCGAAATATTCAACGCGGGCGAAAAAAAGTTGTTTTATCGAAAGTTCGAGAGCGTTTCTTAATAAAAAAATAACGGGAAACATTCTATTTTTTAACAAAATACTATTGCAACGATGGAAAAGAAAATCGGCGGCGCCAAGACAACCGGCAAGTTTAGGATAAAACCCTGGATCGCCCCAAGGTTGCCATAAATAACAATTACCCCAACCATTTTTACCAAAGACAAAGAATTGAGGAACAAGACGATCGTCAAATTTGCTTTTGGCGTCGTCCGCGCCGCAATTTAGACATTTTTCGATTAGGGCAACCGCTTGAAACATATTTTGAACAACGCCGAAATTATTTAAAAATTTATTTCTAAATTGGTTAAGAAACGCGGCGTTGAAAGGAAACCGAAACGTATCCGATTTAGGATCGACGCTTTCAAGCGAAGTTAAAAAAGCGGCTAACCACTCTTGCTCGTCTAAAGTAAGATAAGGTTCTTGACCGGCGACATATGCGTCGAAAAGTGAAGTCAAATTATGACCGCATTCTTCAAAAATTTTTTGAACATTGCGTTTTGAGGGTTGAACTCGACAATGAAGAGCTTTAAGACCGAGTTCTAAACTATGCCTTATTAAATAGACGGCGGCCAAAAACCAACAATCTAGTTTTATGTTATCGTCTTGATTGTTTAAGATTTCCCTAGATAACGCATAGCCGCAACGAGCGTAGTCGAAGGCCAACGACTTATAATCTTCAAACGGTTTTTTAGTCCACTGAACCGCAACCTCGTATTCCGGATAACGTAAAGCGAGAAAAGATCGTTCTTTTTCCGGAAACAATATATCTGAGTTGCTCATTGTTAAATTTAAAATCGCTTATTCGAAATACGTTTGCATAACAAGAAATTACGTCGACGCGGTTTACGCTCCGCATCGACGCAACTCAAACATTAAAAAGCGTTACCGTTGTTCGAACTTTGCCGCCAAACCGGCGAGCGTCATATTGGGAAGCGTTTGATCGTGCGGTATTAGCAGATATTTCCACGGTTTAGCGTCGTTTTCGCTTGCGAGTCGACTCCATTTGACGGCGGCGTCGCGTTTGGCCGTTACTTCTTTAGCGTCGAGTTCGGAAGCGCGTTTTGTTTCGCAAAGGTATTTCGCGTCGGCGGTTTCGACGATAAAGTCCGGCAAGTAACGCGACTCTTGAGCGTAAAAAATGCGAATTTCGCGCAACGTCGGTTTTAGCCATTTCAGGACGGCGGGGTCGTCCTCCAAAATGCGAGCGAATTCAAGTTCGGTTTGGGAGTCGAACTTTTGAACGTCGTAAATACATTTGCGAAAGCCGCCGAAAGCCGTCGACTTGATTCGGCTCGTTTCGCCTTTTCCTAAGGGCGCTCGAAAATTCTTTAGACGTTCGTTCGCGGCGACGGTCGAATTCTGCGGTTCAAATTTCGTAAAGCCGCCCGTTACCGTAACTTCGTATTCCGTTTTCGGTTCGTAGCGGCGCTCCGCCATTTGCGCGTGAATAAATTCGACCAACGTTTTACGGTGAAACTGCAACACGTTGAGAACTTCCGCTTCGTCGGCTAAGTATTCTCGCAACCGCGCGACGGCTTGGCCGGCGAGTTTTTGCAAGAGGTCGGCGCAGTCGTCGTAACACACGTCGTTATAATCGATGAACCCCGCGACTAAATAATCTTCGAAACGCGTTTCGGACGACGCGGCGTTTTGGTCGCTCAACTTGCGCGATTCCTGGTCGCCGCCCAAATATTTGATTAAAATATCTTGCGCGACCGGCTGCAAATTGATTGGGGCGACGTCGAGGTCAAAATCCTCGAACGCGTAACTCGCGCCGTCTTTAGGCGTTACGACGATACGCGGAATATCGATCGCGTTCTCCCGAATCGTTTCAAGAGTCTTTTTCACCGTCGTTTCTATTTCTGCGTCGCTCAACGATTCGCCGAGAAGCGCCGTTTGCTTTTTGACGTCGGCGACAATTTGCGGGAGAATTTTCGGCGACGTTAAATCGCGGCTCGTTTTGACTTGCCGCGCGTAAGTTGTCGCGCCGATAAGAGCGTAAGTTTGACGAGCGACGGCGGCTTCGGCGGGCGTTTCGAACAACAAACGCGGCGGTTCGGCGTCGATTTCCGACGCGTCGGTCCGCGTCTCGGACGGCGCAAGTCCCAACAGCGTCTCAATTTTCGGCGCGGCGACAAGAATCTTGCGCTCCTCGTCCGGAATATCGCGACCAATAACGACGCCGCGTCGAATAACCGAGTTCGGGTCGTTGGCGTAATCGACGATTTCCTTAAAACGGTCGTGCGAAACGATGGTCAGTCGGTCGACCGCGTCGGCGCCGGTTCGCCGTCCGTAAGGCAAACGCAAACCGCGCCCGATCGATTGTTCGACGAGCGTTTTCGAGTTCGCGGCGCGGAGCGGAACGATCGTGTAAAGGTTCGAAACGTCCCAACCTTCCTTCAACATATTGACGTGAATCACGATTTCGGTCGGTTCGGCGGGATTCTCGACCTGCAAAAGCCGCGCGACGACTTCCTCGCGTTCGCTTCCTTTCAAATTCGAGTGAACTTGAATCGTTTTGCCGCGATAGCGTCCGTTGAAAAAGTCGTCCGATTCGATTTTCGCCTGCAGCTCGTTCGCGTGTTCGACGTCGGCGGCGACGACCAGCATAAACGGCTTGACGCGTCGCTCGTTTCGCTCGAGAGCGTAAGTTTGGAGGTCGATTTTAACGTTTTCGTGAACGCGAACGCCGTCCTCCAACTTGATTTTTTCCAACTCTTGCTGCGAATAAGCGCTCGGATCGAAATTTTCGCGCGTCGCGACGGCGGGCTCCTTCACGAACCCGTCTTCGATAGCGGTCGCCAACGGGTATTCGTAAACGACGTTTTTAAACGGAATCGACTTCGAACCTTTTTCAACTTGCGGCGTCGCGGTCAGTTCGAGACCAAGGAGCGGACGGAGTTCTTCGATCGCTTGGACGCCCGCCGACGCGCGGTAGTGGTGCGACTCGTCCATCAACACGACCAAGTCGTCCAACTTGGCGAGATATTCGCTATAACTTTCCCCGATGTATTCGCTCAACCGTTTGAAACGCGGGACTTTCGTTTGCGAATCCTTGTCGCCGTTGATTTTTGAAATGTTGAAAACGTTGATAAAGCAAGCGTCGTTAAAAAGCCGTTCCTTGGCGCCGCGACCGTCGCCGTAGTTGTCGCCGGTAACGAGGACGGGATTTTCCGCGCCGAACTCGCCGATTCCGCGAAAAACGTACTTCGGCGTTCCCGGCTTAAAGTCGGCGCTCAGCTTTTCGTAAACCGTTAAGTTCGGCGCGATAACGAAGAAATGGCGGCTGATTCCGGCTTGGTAAAGGAACGCGATAAAGGCGCCCATTAGCCGCGTTTTCCCGACGCCGGTCGCCAACGAGAAACAGAGCGAAGGAAAAGCGCGTTCGAAACTCTCGACCGCCGGAAATTCGCGCCGGAGGGTTTCAAGGTTTTGCGCGACGTCGGCGTCTTTCGACAAGTTAAGCGTTTCGCAAATTCGCTTGAGAATTTCCAACGCTTCCCGTTGCGGCGAGCGGAGACTCAACCGGGCGCTAATCGTTTTAATAAGTCGCTCGAAATCGTTCATTTTACGCGTCTCCGTTCTCGTCCGTTCCGTCGACGGCGAACAGCGTCCGTTGGTCGGCGTTCGCCTTTTTTCGTCCGCGCTTCGCCGTTGTTTTCTTGGGCGGCGCCGGTTCCTCTTGCGCGAGCGGGAGGTTTTCGACGGCCAGCGAGTAATCGTCGCGTCCCCATTCGCATTTTTTGAGGAGCGTTTGCGGAATCTTTTTGACCGTGAGGTTGTCGAACTCGTCGCCGGTTCCGAGGAACGCGGAGCAGTAAATCGCGAGGGTGCGGTTCGGCCCGACGTCGTCGGGAATCTTAGGGCGTGTTGTTATAATTTAGTCTTCCTCTTGCGCAACCGTTGCGAATATAGTATAATGCGCATATGAAGATCACTAAAAAACAATACCAAAAAATCGAGCCGCTTTGGCTGAAACCGCGCGGCAACTTTGTCGTTAAATATTTAAAGGTTTTGAACGCAATACTTTACGTCGCCGAAAACGGTTGCAAATGGCGCGCTGCCTCGACGCTATGGGCATTGGAACACGGTCTATCGTCGCTTTCGACGTTGGG
>JAGBDN010000078.1 GCA_017937485.1 Thermoguttaceae bacterium | reverse complement strand
GTCCGTCGCCGCGACGACGCCCGCCGCCTCGCCCCGCGTCGCGCCCGCCTCGCCGTCGATCTTCCCGAACGACGCCGATTTAACGCTCGATCTCGGAAACGGCGCCGCGCTTCCGTTGCGTTCCGTTTACGTTCCGAACGACCGAATCCGACGTTGACGCCGCGGCGGACGTTCCCGCGCCGCGTTTCCCCCTCAAACCAATTCCCCTTTCCCCCCTTCTTCCTCCAACCCGTTAAAGTTCCTCCAACCCGTTAAAGGACGCTCGATATGTTGTTGGCGTTTTTAACCGCGCTCGGCGTCGGCGGCGCGACGCTCGTCGGCTCCGCGTTCGGTTTCGCGTTCAAAAAAATTTCGCACCGTTTTTCCGACGTCGCGTTGGCGTTCGCGGCGGGCGTTATGCTCGCGGCGGCGACGCTTGGGCTTATCTTGCCGGCGGTCGAAGACGGCGGGCGTTTCGGCCTTCCGATCGCGATCGTCGGAATTTTCGTCGGCGCTTACGCGTTGACGCTCGTCGACAAATTCGTTCCGCACCTGCACCGCTTGATCGAGCCGGACGGTCGCCCGAGCGGCGCGCCCGGCGACGACGCGTTGAAAAAGACGCTCCTTTTCGTCGTCGCGATCGCGATTCACAACGTTTCGGAGGGTCTCGCGGCGGGCGTCGGTTTCGGCGCGGTCGAAACGGCGCAGGCGCTCGTCGTCGCGGGCGCGATCGCGCTTCAAAACGTTCCGGAAGGTTTGATCGTCGTTTCGGCGCTCTTAGCGGCGGGCGTTTCGGCTCGCAAAACGCTCGTTTGCGCGCTCGCGTCGGGCCTCGTCGAAGCGGTCGGCGTTCCGCTCGGATACGGCGTCGTCTCCTTCGCCGCGCCGGTCGCGCCGTTCGTTCTTCCGTTCGCGCTCGCGTTCGCCGGCGGAACGATGCTTTACGTCGTTAGCGACGAAATGATTCCGGAAACGCACGCGCACGGCGCCGAACGCGGCGCGACCTACGCGCTTTTAGCCGGTTTCTGCGTTATGCTCGCCGCCGACGTTTTGCTCGGCTGACGTTCCCGTTTTCCGCGACGCGATTAAAAAAGGGCGCGCCTCGTTTCGTCGAGACGCGCCCTTTTTTCCGGCGTTTCGGTTCCGTTTCGCTCGTTTCTCCGCGTCATTGCGGCGTCGGTTTCGGGAAACGTTTCAGATATTCCCGTTCGACGCGCTTCGCTTCGTCCCAACGATTGTCGCGCGCCAAATCGTCGACCCAACGATGGAAGAAGATCGGCAAATTCATCTTGTATTCCGGGAAATTCGGGTCGAGAACGAGCCCTTGCTCGGCGACGAGAATCGCGCGCTCGAAGTCCCGATCTTTCATCGCAATCTGAATCGCCCAGTTGTTGACGGTCGCTTTCAGGTTGCCCAAAATCGTTTGATTGTTCGGCGCGAGTCGAGCGGCCTTGACGTATGCGACGATCGCCTCTTCGAAACGTTCCTTTTGATAAAAGTCGACGCCGACGTTGTAATAAATCGTCGCGACCAATTCGACGTCGCCGATTTCGCGCATCGGTTTGCGGGTTCGCGTGTACGAGTACCCAAGCGGCGCGTCCGGGGTCGACGTTTCCGCGTCGAAGGTCGTCGTTCCTTCGTCGGCGCTCGGGTCGCGACGTTCGAACGAAACGTTTTGCAAAATCGCGTCGCCGGTCGAAAGCGGGCGGGAGTACGGTCGCGCCTTGTCCGGCAGACGATCCCAACTCGAACACGTCGTTTCAAGATCGAGGAACGAATCGGCGAACTTAACGCGACTCTTCGCGTGCCCGGTCGTTTCGAGCGCGGCGACGTTCAGCCCGGAGCGCGCCGCGAAGCAATTGAACAACGCCGTCGCGCTGACGCAGTTGAAGACGCCGGTTTCGAGCGACGCGACGAGGCTCGAACAATTCAGGTTGTATTTTTCCGTCAAGACGACGTCGTGCAGGTACTCGTAAACGATTTTCGTCTTTTTGAGCGGATCCGTTTCGCGTTCGGTCAGCGTCGCCAACTCGGCGGAAAAGCGGTCGAATTTTTCGCGTTGCGGCGCTCGGCGTTCGCGCGTCGTCAAGCCTTCGGCGATTAACGCGGCGTCGAACAGGTCGATTTCGTCCCAACGTCCGTCTTCGGCGTCGCGCAGGAGCGCCGCTTCGTCCGGCGGGAGATTCGACAACGTAAAGACGACGTACTCGTCCGCGCCGACTTCAACCGCGTCCGCGTTCGGAAAGGGAACCGCCGACGCGACGCTCTCCGTCGACGGCGCTTCGACCGCGTCGCGGGTCGCGACGGCTTGGCTCGTCGCGTCGATTCCGGTCGGCGCGTCGGCTTCGCCCGGCTTCTTTCCGTTTCCGCTTTTCAAAAAATTCGCGCGCGGAATCGCGACCAACGTTCCCTGTTCGGACGCTCGCCAACGTTCGAGTTCTTCGCGGGTCGCTCGCCGCGCAAAAGGCAACGAAACGGCGACGCTCGGCGGCGCGACGTTCGCGCCGTTTCGCTCGACTCGTTCGCTTTGCCGCCCCGCTCCGGTCGCGGCGTCCCGACGATTTTGCGCGTCGCCGCCGGAAACGGCCCAGCCGGAATCGTTCCCCGCCGCTTCGTCCGTCGGTCGAACGTTCCGCAAATCTTGCGCTCGTCGCGCCGTCGACGCGTCCCCGGTTTCGAGCCGGGACGGAATCCCCGTTTCCGGACGTCCCGCCGTCGCGCCGTTAAGAACGCCGTTTTGCGCGGGCGTTTGTTCGACGTTCGCCGAACGTTCCGGCGCGCGCGGCGCCGTCGTTTCGTCCGGCTCGACGCGGGACGGAATCCCGGTCGGCGCGCCGTTCCAAGAATCGCGAAGGGCGCCGACGTTCCAACCTCGCCGCGCTCCGCCCGAACGATAGGGGTAAACCTGCGCGAAAACGGCGTCGTTCGCCGTCAAAACCAATAAGAGAACGCAAACCGCGCCCGCGTTCCAAAAGCCGAGCGACGTTTTACGCGGTCGAGCCGCAACCGATAAAAGACGTTGAAAAAACATAAAAGCGCGCCGAATCGTGCCCATATTAATTAATAACGCAAAGCGCGAACGAAAAACTCCGCTTTCTTCGTTCGTCGCGACCAACCGTTCGCCGCTCGTCGTCGGTTCGTTCGATCGTTCTCGAGCCGTCCGGTAAAAATAGTCGCGAAAAGAAGCCGGGTTCCGCCTAAGCGGCCTCTTCTCGGTTGAGTATACGTTCCGGAGACGCTCCAAGTCTATTTTAATTTAAAAAACTTAAAAAAATAGTCGATTTTTCTTAATGTTTTTACATTTGCGCGAAAAAATCAAGTTTATTCGCTACAATCGCTACAACCGCTGCAATCTCTTCGGCGACCGTTAACTTTTCTCGCCGTCCGTCGATATTCCACGCGCCGCAAAACTTGTCTATTTTAACCATTTCCCCATTCCTATTACTCTTCTCTCTTTTTCACGCGTCGAAGCCGCCGATTCGACAAATTTTACCGGTTGTTCTAATTTTTCTCAAAGAAACGCCCGCCGTTGGTCGATACCGCTTTTAAGCGGCGTCGCGTCGAAAACAAGTCGACCGAATTCGACTTGCGCGGCGCCGACGCGGTTCGCTCCGCCCGCTCGAACGTTTTGCCTCCGCCAACCTATTCGCGAACGTTTGAACTCCGGCTTAACCGCTTGTTTTTTCGCCGAATCGTCGTTAAACTTTCGCCAATTTCGCGAGTTTTGCGTTTTTCGGTTTTCGTTTCAAAGGAGAATCCAATGGCGGCGCCCATTTTTCGCGCTCTTTGTCGACAAGCGATCGCCTCGCCGATCGTTCCGCCGGACGTTTCGGCGGGCGCTTCGTCGCAAAAAAACGCCGACAAGTCCTTAACGCGCTCCGTTCGACGTTCTCGCGTCCGCGTCGCGCGAACGTTCGTTTTTACCGCGTTGTTATTTTTACTTTCCGTCCCGTCGATTTACGCGCAACAAAATCAATGGGCGGTGAAAATGTTCAGCGAACTCGGCACGGTTCGCACGCACGACTTCGGAAGCGTCGCGTTGCACGCCGAGGTCGAACGGCGTTTCGCGTTCAAAAACATTTATAAAGAGGACGTCGTTATTTCGTCCGTTTCGTCGAACTGCGGCTGCACGAAAGCCAGCGCGTCGAAAACGCGGATTCGTTCGGGCGAAACCGCCGAAATTATCGCTCGCGTCGACACGTCGGGCCGCCAACACACCAAAGGGCGCAAGGCGACGATCACCGTCGTTTTCAGCAAGCCCGCGCTCGCCGAAGTGCAGATGCAGGTGAAGACGTACATTCGCGCCGACGTCGGTTTCGATCCCGGTTCGATCGAATTCGGCACGACGACGCAGGGCAAAAGCGTCGTCAAGCGCGCTTACCTGCAATACGAAGGCCGTCCGGACTGGGCGCTGATCGGCGTTCAAAAAACGAATCCCGGCATTCGCGCCGAAGCTCGCGAAGCGCGCCGCACGTCGACCGGCGTCGTTTACGAAATCCTCGTCGAGCTAAAAGAAACCGCGGAACCGGGCTACATTCACGACCTGCTCAAATTCAAAACGAACGACCCCGACCCGGCGACCGCGTCGATTTTCCTCCCGATTCGCGGCGTCGTTACCGCGCCGTTGACGGCGAAACCGTCCTACTTGCAACTCGGCGTCGTTCCGAAAAACACGACGATAACGAAGAACCTCGTCGTTTGCGGCTCCACGCCGTTCCAAATCCTTCGCGTCGATTCGAAGGACAAACGGATGAGCTTTTTGAAAACCGACCTGAAACGCACGGTTCACGTCGTTCCGGTTACCTTCCGCGCGGGCGACCAAACCGGCGCGATTAGCGAAACGATCGTCGTTTCGACGTCCCAAAAGAACGAAGCGCCCCTCCGCGTCGCCGCGACCGGATACGTCGTCGACGCCGCCGACGCCAACGCGACCGCCCCGGAAGCGGAAAACGTTCCGCTCGACGCGACCGTCTCCAACGATTCCGAGCCGACTTTGACGCCGGCGAAGACCGAACCGAAAGTCGCCGCGCTCCTTTCGACCGACGACGAGGAAAACGACGAGCCGATTCTTCTTGAAACGGTCGAGGAATCGGACGCCGAAGAAGACGCGCTTCTTCTCGACGTCGACGACGCCAACGACGCGAAACCCGCTCCGACGCCCAAAGCGACCCGACGCGGCGCTCGCATTTTCGACGAGTTCCCGCGACGCGCTCCGCCGGTTAAAAAGCGTCTGAGCGCCGTCGACCGGGCCAACCTCGACGCGCGACTCGACGGCGTCGTTTCGGCGAACGCCGCGCTTCCCGAACGCTCGCTTCGAGCGACGCCGGTCTCCGCCGTCCTCGCGTCCGACGCGCCGAACGCCGTTCGCTCGGCCGCGTTGACCGCGCCCGCTTCCCCGGCGCTCGCCCCCGTTCTCCAACGCCCGTCGACGTCCGCGCCGGTCGCCAAACCGGTTCGCCGTCGGCCGATTCCGCGCGAACTCCTCCCGGCGACGATTCCCGGAACCTAATCCCGTTCGCGCTTCGCTCGTCGATTTTTAAACGCGCTATAGTAATATTGACAAAATTGGCGAAAACCGCCGACTTTCGACCGCGTTCGTTTCGTTCGCGGTCTTTTTTTATTTCTTCCTTCTTTGTCGGGTTGCTCTTCCCTTTCTTACCTTAATAGCGCGACCGCCGCCGTTTCGCCATTTTAACGTCGCAACGCGGAAAAACTCGTTAAATTGCTCTTCCCGCGCCGCTCAAAATTTGTTATTAATCCTTTGCGCGTTCTCGTCGAACGCGTCCCGAAGTCGTTCGCGCTCGCAATATCCGGGCCGAACCGACGTTAACGACATCGAACGAACCGAGTCGCCGTTTTGCGCGAACGCTTTTTCGACTTTCGCCGCCTTTTCCCGTCGCTTTAATCGCCGAGAAATCAAACGTCGACCCAAAATCAAAAATGGCTCAAGAATGAAACGTCCAGCGATTCAATGCGCCGCCGGCCTTGTCGGCGCGACCCTCGTCGTCGGCGGCGTCTTTTGGACCTGCCGTCAACTCGCCTCGCCGACGCAAGTCAACGCGGCCTCCGACGTCGCGACCTCCAACGTCGCTTTCTTCGACGACGCGTCGTTCCCAACCGCGTCTTCCCGCGTTCGTCCCGAAAGTTCGTTAACGTTGTCGCCGCCGCGTTCGACGACGCGCCCGGTCGCCCCCGCTTCCGGCTCCGCTCTTCGTTCCCGCGCCGACGAACGCGCCGCGATTCGTCCGACCGCCGGTTCGGAACTGCGTCTCGCGGTCGTCGACGAAGACGCGGAAACGCTCGCCGACGAAACGCCGACCTTCGCCGAAGTTCCGCAAACGCTCGAAACGTTCGACGCCGCGGCCCCGCTCGACGAGCCTCTCGCCGACTTCCCGAACGCGCTCGACGCCCCGACGGCTCTCGCCGCGCCGCTCGAAACCGAAACGCTCGCCCCGGCGCTCGAAGAAGCCCCGCTCGCCCCGGCGCTCGAAGAAGCCCCGCTCGCCCCCGCGATCGAAGAAGCCCCGCTCGCCCCCGCGATCGAAGAAGCCCCGCTCGCCCCCGCGATTGAAGACGCCCCGCTCGCTCCCGCGATCGAAGAAGCTCCGCTCGCTCCCGCGATCGAAGAAGCCCCGCTCGCCCCCGCGATTGAAGAAGCCCCGCTCGCTCCCGCGATTGAAGAAGCCCCGCTCGCTCCCGCGATCGAAGACGCCCCGCTCGCCCCCGCGCCGCTTGCGGTCGACGCGGCCCCCGTCGCTCCGGTCGAACCGACGTTTACCGCGGTTCCGAACGAAACGGAGCCGCTCGCGCCGGTCGAACCGGTCGGAACCGGCGTTCCGGGCGACAAAAAGCTCGAAGGCGCGCAAACGACGCAAATCGTCGTTGAAAAAATCGCTCCGAAAGAAATCCAAGTCGACCGCGAAGCGAAGTTCGCCGTCAAAGTGAAAAACCTCGGCTCCGCGCCGGCGCGCAACCTCGTCGTTCGCGACGTTCTCCCGGTCGGCGCGCGTTTCGTCGCCGCCGACGTCGCGTCGGTCGTCCCGAACGCTCGCGGCGAGTTCGCTTGGCCGCCGTTCGACCTCGCGCCTTGCTCCGAAAAAACGTTCGAATATCGAATTATCCCGACGCAAGAGGGCGAAATCGGCTCCGTCGCGACCGTCGCGATCGCCGCCGAAGCGTCCTGCCGCGTCCGTTGCGTTCGTCCGGCGCTCGAAGTCGAAGTCGTCGCGCCGCAAGAAGCGACGCTCGGTTCCAATATCGACCTGAACGTCGTCGTCGCCAACGTCGGCACCGGCGCCGCGACGAACGTCGCGCTCCTCGAAACGATTCCGGACGGTCTCCGCCATCCGAGCGGCGCCGTCCTCGACCACGCGCTCGGCACGCTCGCGCCGGGCGAAAAGAAACGCGTCCCGCTGACGCTCCAATGCGTCGCGCCGGGAGCGACCGTCAACAATCTCGTCGTTACCGCCGACGGCGATTTGCGCAAAGAAATTCAAACGGAAATCCTCGTCCGCGCGCCGAAACTCGAACTTTCGATCGACGGCGCCGAAACGCCTTACCTCGAACGCCAAACGACGTACCGTCTGAAAGCGGCGAACGTCGGCGACGCGGCGGCGAAAGACGTCAAGCTCGTCGCGGAAATTCCGACGGGAACGACGTTCGTTTCGGCGAACAACCTCGGCGTTTACAAAGCGGAAACGCGCTCCGTTTATTGGGATCTCGCCGAACTCCCGGCGGGCGCGGCGGGCGAAATCGAGTTGACGCTGACCCCGACGAAGATCGGCGCCGCTCGTTTGACCTTCGGCGGAACCGGCCCGCTCGGTTTAACGGCGCAAGTCGTTAAGGACGTCGAAATCGACGGTCTCCCGGCGCTGTCCTACGCCGTCAAGACGTCGCCGAACCCGGTCGAAATCGGGAAGGAAATCGTTTACGAAATTCAACTCGCCAACCGCGGAACGAAAGCGTCGACGAACGCGACGCTGCAAATCGCCGCTCCGGAAGCGTTGAAAATCGTTTCGGTCGAAGGCCCGACGCGCTACTCGCAACAAAACGGCGCGTTCGTTTTCGACGTCGTTCGCGAAATCCCGGCGAAATCGGCGGTTACGTATAAAGTGAAAGCCGTTTGCGAAGCGGTCGGCGACTGCCGCGTTCGGTTCCAACTCAGTTCCGACGACTTGGAACCGCTCGTTAAGGAAGAAAACGTCCGCGTTTACCGTTAAAACCCGCAAAGTCGACGTTCGTTCGCCGCTTTTCCCGCGTCGAGCGAACGTCGACTTTTCCATTCCCCCTTCTTTTCCCCTTTCCCTTATTTTAAGGAACCGCCAATGACCGTCGAAATCGTCGTCGACTCCGAACGACAAACGGACGTTTTGGGCCGAATCCTCGCGGAAACGCTCCCGGACGGCGCCGTCGTCGCGCTTTTGGGCACTTTGGGCGCCGGAAAAACACGGCTCGTGCAGGCGGTCGCCGCGGCGTCGGGCGTTCCTCGGGACGAAGTCGGAAGCCCGACCTTCGTTCTCGTTCGCGAGTACGAGGGCGACCGTTCGATTTTCCACTTCGACGCTTATCGTCTGCGCGATTCCGACGAATTTCTCGAACTCGGCCCGGACGAATATTTCGAGTCGGACGGTCTTTCGTTCGTCGAATGGGCCGACAAGGTCGAAGACGCGACGCCGGAAGACAAACTCGAAATCGTCGTCGAGCCGATCGACGCGACGTCGCGTCGCTTCCTCGTTACGTCGCGCGGCGAGTTCGCCCCCGATTTTGAAACCGTTTTAATCGAACGCTGGAAATCCGCGACAAACGTCGATTAACGCGACGCGTTCGATTTCCGCGCCCAAAAAGAAATCAAAAAACAATCAAACTCGCTTCAATAATCGACGGTCGCGACAAAAAACGCGCCGTCGATTTCGTTTTTTAACGTTTCCGGTCGCTGCGACGTTCGAAGTCGCCGACGCTCCAACCGCCGTCTCCGCCGATGAACGCTTCCGACTCCGCCTCGCGTCGCTCCCGTCGCTTTCCGTTTTTTCGCGTCGAAACCTTTCTTTTCCTCGTCGTTCCGGCGGCTCTCCTCGCGGCTTTTTTTTTCCGCCCGTTCGTCGCAAACGAGCGTTTCGCTTACCGCGACGTCGGTTATTTTTATTATCCGCTTTTCGAGCAAATCCAAAGCGAATGGGAGCGCGGTCGACTCCCGCTTTGGGATCCGTTCGAAAATCTCGGCCAACCGCTCGCCGGGAACCCGACGTCGTCCGTTTTTTACCCGGGCAAGGCGATTTTTTTCCTCGCGAGCGCCGGTTGCGTCGATTTTAACGTTTGTTTTTCGCTTTACATTATCGGGCACGTCGCGTTTTCCTTTTTCGGCGTCTATTTTCTAACGCGCCGACTTGGGATTTCGCGCGCCGGAGCGGTTTTCGCCGGCTTGTCGTATTCCTTTTCCGGCCCGATTCTGTTTCAATATTCGAACGTCGTTTTCCTCGTCGGCGCCGCTTGGCTTCCCTTCCTCGCCCTTTTTTCCTTCGACTTTTTCGCGTCGGCGACGGTCGGCGGCAAGTTGAAATCGGCGTTAAAGTTAAGCGTCGCGCAGGCGCTCGCGATCCTCGGCGGCGAACCGCAAATCGTTTATTTATCGACGTTGGCGTTCTTCGCTTTCGCCCTTTTCGCGCCGGTTCGACTCGCCCTTCCAACCGTTCGGACGCCCCGAGAGGCCCGAGAAATTCCAACGTCGCAAGCGCTCCCAACGAAGTCGCCCGTCGCCCCCGTTCGCCGCGTTCCCGACCGTTTCCGAACCCGGCTCGCGCTCGGTCTTTTGCTCGTCGGCGGCGCGTCGACCGCGACGTTTTTCCTCGCGGCTCCGCAAATTCTTCCGTCGGCGGAGTTGATCGCCCGTTCCGAACGCGCGGCGGGGGGCGTTCCGCGTTCCCTTTGGGAAATTCCGACGGCGCTTTGGGCAAGCAAGGCAAAAAATAACGCCGCCGACGCGTCGGAGCGCAAGGCGTTCCCCTCGGAAAAAGCGCAAAATAGAGAAAAAACGCAAAATAAAGAAGACGCGCCGTCAAAGGAAACGCCCCAAACCGCGCAAAACGGCGAACCGGCGTTTTACTCCGCGTTGCTTGGCGGCGAAATCGAAAACAACGGTCGAAACCGCGCGACTTATCGCTTTAGCGTCGGCCCTTGGCGTTGGGCGGAGCGGCTTTTTCCGAACGTCGGCGGGCGACAGTTTCCGCGTTCGTCCCGTTGGTTCGCGATTTTTCCGGAAGAAATTTCCGTTTGGACGCCGACCCTTTACTGCGGCGTCGTTCCCTATTTGCTCGCGCTCTCGGCGGCGCGGTTCCGCTCCGGCGGTCGACGTTCGCGACGGCGGCGCCCGCAAAATCGCTTTTTTCGACGCAATTTCCAACGCCCAATATCCCAACGCCCCGTATTCCAACGCGAAAAATTTTCCGCCGACTCGCCACAAGTCGCCCTCCCAACCGTCAAACTCCCCCCGTTTTCTCGTCGCGAACGTTCGACGCTCGCCGTTTTCCGCGTCTGGGCGACTTGGCTCGTCGTCGTTTCGACGGCGGCGGCGCTCGGCGGTTTCGGCGTCGTTTGGGCGGTTCGTTTCGGCAACGCGCTTCTTTCCGGCGCCGCGCCCGCTTCGTCGTTTGTCGACGGCGACCCGGTCGGCGGGCTTTATTGGCTTTTCAACTTGACGCTTCCGAAGTTCGTCGAGTTTCGCTATCCGGCGAAATTATTGACGTTAAGCGCGCTCGGGCTCGCCGTTTTGACCGGGTTCGGTTGGGACGAACGCCGATTTTCGCAACGTTTCCTTCTCCTTAGCGGCGGCGTCGGCGCGCTTTCGGTCGTCGCGTTCCTCGTCCTTTCAGCTTGCGGAGACGGCGTTTTTGCGACGCTTCGAGCGGTCGACCCGTTGCACGGCCCCGTTCAGCCGCGTCTTGCGTTCGAGTCGGTTCGCGACGCCTTCGCGCAAACGGCCCTCGTTCTCGCCGCGACGCTCCTTTTGCTCGCGTTCGAAAAGCGCGTTTGTCAAACAAGATTCGACCGGCGCGACAAAAAATTCGCGTTTTCTTCGTCTTTCGCTCGGCCCGACGTTCTTTGCGGCGGCGTCGCGTTCGCCGTTTTGGCGATTTCGGCGCTCGATCTTTACGCCGCGAACGCTTGGACGGTCGCGACGGCGCCACGTTCGTTTTTTGAAACCCGTTTGGAAATTTCAAAAATCGTCGAAGCGGAGCGCGCCGCCCGCCTCGCGACCAAACTCGCCGACGTCGCGCGTTTTCCCCAATCCGCCCACCCCCTCCAAATCAACGCGGTTTCGCCGTCAAATTCCCCGCGTCCCGCCAATTTTAACGCCGACGGCTCCGCTCCGGCTCGACTCGACGCGCCGCCGTTGCGCGTTTACCGCTTCCCGGTTTGGTTCCCCGCCGCTTTTCCGACCCGCTCGTCGGACGCTCGCCTCTCGGAACGCGTCGTTTGGGACGCCGCGACGCTCTTCCCGAAATACCCGTTTTCTCGGGAAATCGCGACGATCGACGCTCGCGGAACGGCGATGGAAGCGGAGTACGCCGCCTTTATCGACGCGTTTCCGCTCGGCGTCAATCGCGACGCCGACGCCGCCTTTTTGGACGTCGCGTTCTTCCTCGGCCCCCCGGAAATAACGGCGCGTCTCGCCGCCCCAACCGTTTTAGCTCCCTCAAACAACCCCGACGCCGCAACCAACGCAACCAACGCAACCAACGCAAACAACGCAAACAACGCAAACAACGCAAACGACGCAAACAACGCAACCAACGCAACCAACGCAACCCCAACGTCGCCGCGCGAATTTTCGGCGGCCAACGTCGATTTGCGCCGCGTTCAAGCTCCGTCGAGCCGCGTTTGGATTTTCCGCGACGGTCGCCCGGCGCCGCTCCCCGACGAATGCGCCGAAATCGTCGTTTACGAACCGAATCGAATCGTTTATTTCGTCGAGTTAACCGCTCCCGCCGATCTCGTTTTCGCCGAGCAATATTGGCCCGACTGGGAAGGGCGCGCTTATTCGCTCGCCGACACCGCCGACGTCGCGACGCTTCTAAACGCCCGATTCGACGCCGACGCAGTCTCCGCTTTCCTCAAAACGCGACGCGACGCGGCGTTCGACGCGCCGATCGAACCGACGCTCCGCTTTTTACGCCAAACGTCGCTTCCCGCCGGAACGTATTGCTTCGTCGCGACTTACCGCCCTCGTCGATTGTTCGTCGGCGCGATTCTCGGCGCGGTCGCTTGGAGCGGCGTTCTCGGCGGCGCCGGTTGGTTCGCCCTTCGCCGACGTCGCCCCAATAGGCGTCAAAAGCAAAAGAAATAAAAG
>JAGBDN010000077.1 GCA_017937485.1 Thermoguttaceae bacterium | reverse complement strand
TCCGCCGCGAATGTTTCGTCTTTCGCGATTTCGCCGTCGGTCGCAAACGCTTCGTCTTTCGCGACTTCGCCGTCCGCCGCGAACGCTTCGTCTTGCGCAACTTCGCCGTCGGTCGCGAACGATTCGTCTTTCGCGACTTCGTTATCCGCCGCGAACGTTTCGTCTTGCTCGCTTTCGCCGTCCGCCGCGAACGTTTCGTCTTGCGCAACTTCGCCGTCGGTCGCAAACGCTTCGTCTTTCGCGATTTCGTCGTCCGCCGCAAACGCTTCGTCTTGCGCAACTTCGCCGTCGGTCGCAAACGCTTCGTCTTTCGCAATTTCGTTATCCGGCGCAAACGCTTCGTCTTGCGCGATTTTGTTGTCCATCGCAAACTTTTGCGCTTGGTTATTTTCGCCAGCTTGCGCGTTTTCGCTATTTTCTTCCGCTTCCGCGCAGGGCGACGGGAAGACCGCTTGAAACGCGCAAGAATCGGCGACGGAATCCTCGGCGTCGTTCGGGTAATAAGGATAAACGGGGCCGATTCGGCGGACTTTAACGGCGTTAGAGGGCGGCGCGTTGAGAAAAACGAGGCGTTCGTCTCGCTCTTCCTCGACGGCGGAGAACGACGCGTCGTTGTCTTGCGTTGCGTCGGACGTTGGCGACGGGCCGTTTTCGGCGGCGAGAGACGGCGCGTCGGGCGGCGCGAGAAGAAGTCGCGGCGTCCGACGCGAGAAAGGAAAGAGGCTCGACGGGCGAACGTCGTCGAGCGTCGCAAGTTCTCGACGCAACGCGTCGAGCGTTTGAGCGAACTCCGAATCCTCTTCGGCTCGACGAGCGAGCGCGGCGGTTTCGGCGTCGTTCAAACGGCCCAGCGCAAAATCGATCAATGTCGCGCGATCGACGGAATTCACTTAGTTTCTCTTGACAAGCTATTTTACCGCGTCGGCTCGTCGTCGCGGCGAGCGTTAAGCCTGCGGGCAATTTTCCAATTCAATATTCAAGCGCGCGAAAGCCAATTCCGTTCGTTGACGGGCGAAAAAGGCGTTGAGTTGCC
Source organism: Thermoguttaceae bacterium (assembly GCA_017937485.1). Classification (GTDB taxonomy): domain Bacteria; phylum Planctomycetota; class Planctomycetia; order Pirellulales; family Thermoguttaceae; genus RUG369. The sequence goes on along the minus strand of JAGBDN010000077.1, from coordinate 26,369 downwards.
GCAACGCGCTGTTGAGCCGACTCTTCAGGGTCGCCGAGGGAAGTTGCAAGTTTTCGGCCGCTTCGTAATACCTCATCCCTTGGAAATAAATAAGTTCCAAAATTTGGCGAAGGCTTTCCGGCAGTTGCGCGATCGCGTTGCGAACGTTTTGCGCTTCTTCGGCGTTTTCGGTCGTCGCGGTCGGGTCGAGTTCGCGGCTCGGCAACGTTTCGGACCAAGAGGACGACGAAAAATCGCCTTCGACCGACGACGCGTCGAGACTGACCGCTTCGTCGTACCGCTTCGAACGGCGTTTTTGGTCGATCGCTTGGTTGTGCGCGATGCGATAAAGCCAAGGACGGAATTTTTTTTCCGCGTCGAATTGGCAATTTTTTTGCAAAACGCGCATAAAGGTCGCTTGAACGGCGTCTTCGGCGACGTCGCGGTTGCCGACGCGACGGAAAAGGTAACGCGTCAAATCCGCTTGATGACGGCGATAAAGTTCGTCGAAACAACGGCGATTGGCGAAAATTCGGTATTCGACCAAAAGCTCTTCGTCGGTGTAATCGGCAAAATCGTTAGCGCGCGGAACGGAAGCGAGGGCGACGTTCATGGTAACCTGCGAGGGGCTGCGGCGCTTAGGCCGACGTCGCGCTCGAAAAGCAAGACGCCCGGCGAATCGCGCCAAGGGAGTATACAATGGAAACGACTTGCGGAAAAAGGTCAATTTGTTGAATTTTAACGATTTTGACGAACTTTTTCCAAAAACGCCCCTAATTTAGGGGGAAAGTCGCCGTCGAGGCCGAAAGAAAATCTCGTTAGATTTTAAAAAACGTCGCAAAATAAGTTTATTGTAACCGCTTGTCGCGAAAAATAAACGTTATCGCTCCGCTTAATCGGCGTTCGACGAAAATCTTGTTGCGTTCGCGATGTTGGCTCGATCGTCGGAGCGAACGAGGCAAACCGCGTTTGGCGCGTTCCGCAGGGGGGGAAGGCTGTTTGCCGTCGACCGTCGAAGCGTCGACGCGGCAAAATCGCCTGAGGGGGGGAGGGCGCCGGTCGGAGAACGTCTTGTTCAACCGCCGACGTTCTATTGTACGCGGTCGACTCCGTTTCGGCGACCTTTTTTTTAAAATTTTTGGCATTTTTCGCTAAAGTTTTGAAGTTTTATTTGAATAACTTTTTGAAGCGTTAATCTCGGTAAAATGCGAAGAATATTTTGCGGTGTTTTGGTTGGAAATGGAGCGTTTAAGTTGTTGGTAAAGAATAAAAAGAAAGGATAAGAAAAAAGAAATGAGCGGAATAAGAAAACGGCGTAAACGCGCGAACGCCGGAGTCGAGAAAAAAAGAGAAAACGTCGCGAGAAGAGAAAATTTAGGTTTTTCGTCTAGCGTCGCGTCGGAGAATTTGTTAAACTTTACCGTCGCGTAACGTCGAAGCGCAAATCGCGGACTTAAAACGGCGACCTTAAACGATCGAATAAAACGGTTAAGAAAAATAGCGGCGATGAAAGCGTTGGAAAAAATTAGAAAAACGGCGGTCTTGGCGGCGATTTTAGCGACGTCGGTCGCGCTTGCGAGCGGGTGCAACGGCGTGCGTCGACGTTTGACGATCACGTCGGAGCCTTCCGGGGCGGTCGTTTATCTGAACAATAAAGAAATCGGCAAAACGCCGATCGCGACGAATTTTCTTTACTCCGGAACGTACAATATTCGATGCTATAAAGAAGGGTACGAAACGACCGAAAAGGCCTATACGACCGGGACGCCTTGGTATCTTTGGCCCGGTTTTGACTTTTTTTCCGAAAATTTCGTTCCGGGCGAAATTCGCGACGAACAAAGTTGCCACGTCGAACTGCCGTTGAAACGCGAAATTCCGGAAAACGAACTCTTGGAAGCGGCGACGCGATTACGAGAAGAAGCGCACAATAATTCGAGTTTGAAGTATTACGTCGGCGCGCCGGAGAATCCCGACGTCAATCTCGGAACGGAAGCGTCCGAGTCGCCGACGTTCTAAGTGTCGGCGGAAATTCCGGACGTTTTTAGCGGCTCTATAGTAATAATGACAAAAGCGGCGTTTTCACGCTAAATTTTTCCGGTTGAAACCGCGTCGTCGAGCGGAAAAGCGGCGAGAAAAACGCTCGACCGACAAACGTCGACGCAAAGCGAGCGGCGAACGCGGCGCTTGGCGAGATAACGACGCGAAAAAAGAAATTTTTGCCGTTTTTTTAGTTTTGCCCCCTTGCGCGATTCTTTTTGCGATATAAAATAGTTCCAAACCTTGAACCGAAAGGAACCGCCCGTTCTCGGGCCTCCTTTTTGGCGCGGCCTCGCAAGGGGGCGCGATCGTCCGAGAAGACGGTTTGTCAAGACGACAGTTCGCCGAAACGTTTTCAAAATGTTTCTAATTAACGCGTCGATATAAAAATTTGTTCTTCAAGTTTTGAATCGCGGTCGTTTTTTGATTTCCTTTTGAGCGTCGTCCGTCGTTGGCGACGTTGCGAATGTCAGGCTCTGTTTGCGTCGTTTCTCGGTTGGGCGAGAGCAAAATTCGTCGTTTTTGACGAGAAGAAGATAAGAATCCTTCCTATTGTAACTAAAGGTTGCCGCGATGGACAAAACTTTGGAACAAACGAAAACGGATAATGCGGGCAAATCCATGAAACACAAGACGTTCATGGCCAAACCCGGTCAAATCGAAAAAAAATGGTTCGTCGTCGACGCGAAAGATAAGGTCGTCGGGCGTCTCGCGAGCGATATCGCGATGATCCTGATGGGCAAACATCGCCCGACGTACACCCCGCACTGCGACTGCGGCGATTTCGTCATCGTTACGAACGTCGATAAAGTCGTCTTCACCGGCCGCAAATGGCAAAACAAACGCTACACCTGGAACACCGGTTATCCGCGTCTCCGCAGCGAATCCGCCGCCGAACGTTTCGAAAAGAAACCGGAAATGATCCTCCGCGAAGCCGTTCGCCGCATGCTTCCGAAAAACAAGCTCGCCGGCCAAATGCTGACCAAACTTAAGCTGTATACCGGCGACGCGCACCCGCACCAAGCGCAACAACCGGAAGCTCTTGAATTGGCTATCAAAAAGTAATTAAGCGGGCGATATTAGCGTTTTAAAGCGAATAAAAGCCTTATCCGACGATAAAGGAACAAATAAAATGATCAAACGCGGCAACTACGTTATTGAAGGCAACGGCAAAAACGACAAACTCGGCACCGGCCGCCGCAAGACGGCGATCGCTCGCGTCCGCGTCCGCCCGGGCCAAGGTCGCATCAGCGTCAACAACCGCGAATTCGAAGAATTCTTCCGCACCCAACAACTCCGCAACGCCGTCCTCGCGCCGCTCCTCGCGACCGAGAAAAAAGAAACGGTCGACGTCGTCATCACCGTCTGCGGCGGCGGCGTTACCGGTCAAGCCGACGCTTGCAAACTCGGCATTGCCCGCGCCTTGAAAGAATTCGATCCGGAATGCGAAGCCGTTCTTCGCGAAAAGAGCCTCCTCACCCGCGACGCTCGCGAAGTCGAACGCAAAAAGTACGGTCTCCGCAAAGCTCGCCGCGGCACCCAATTCTCGAAACGTTAATCGCGTTTTCGGATTGGTCGTCGGTCTCGAACGTCGACGGAGTATCGCTCGACGTTCGAACGACGCGTTTCCGCATTTTCGTCGAGCGGTCGACGTTCGGCGAACGGCGTTCCAATTCGGCGCTTGAACGACGGTTCGAGCGTCGGCGGACGCGTTTTGAAACGGGCGGCGTTTCGGCGTCGCCTTTTAAAGCCCTTTCGATTCTTTGCGATCGAAAGGGCTTTTTGCGTTGAAGGGCGAACGCGGAAGTTTAACAAAAAAAGGCGGCGGCGCGAGTTCTCGGCGTCGCGGCGGAAAATGAAAGTTGGCGCGAATTTTGTTGGCCGCGCGTCAAAAAAGGCGGCGGTTTGCGCGAATTTTGCTTGGCCGCGCTTCAAAAAAAGACGGCGGTTTGCGCGAATTTTGCTTGGCCGCGCTTCAAAAAAAGACGGCGGTTTGCGCGAATTTTGCTCGAACGCGCTTCAAAAAAAGACGGCGGTTTGCGCGAATTTTAGCGACGGCGCGTGTTGAGGTTCAAACAAACGGAACGCGAGCGACCGAAAAAAGAGCGCGTCGACGCAATTTAAGGAGCAAAATACCGGCGACGTCGATTTTTTAGGAAAAAATCTCGCAAATTTTCGGCTCGAACGCGTTTTAGGGTTTGAAATTTAACGGAAGACGCGTTACAATAGAAACTGTTGTTTCGCCGTTAAAAAAGCGGCGCGCGTTTTTGACGTTTCCTATTTTAAACGGGAATTCGGCGTCGGAAACGGGCGAGCGGCGGCGGAACCGACGCGAGTTTTGTTTTTGGTCGGCGCTTGGGCGTCCGAGCGACGGCGTTTTCGCCGAACGAGCCGACTTGCCGATTTTTTCGAGCGCGGTAAAGAGACGACGACCGCGACGGGAGTTTTTCAATGCTTCAAGAACGAAAAGAAAACGAAACGCTTCGACGCGGCGCCGTCGACGGTTGCGCCTATTCGACGGTCGACAAAAACGGCGTCGAGTATTTTTACGGCGTCGCGACCTCGAACGGCGAAGGGAACGCTCGCGCGCAAACGTTCGACGCGTTTCGTCGGCTCGACGCGGCGCTCTCCGAAGCGAATTTCGCCGGACGCGTCGTTAAGTTGAACGTCTTTTTGCGCGAAATCGGCGACAAAGAGTTGGTTCGCGCCGTTATGCGGAAGGTTTGGGGTGCGGAAAACGTCCCGGCGACGACCTTTATCCCGCAAAAGGCTTGCGACGGTCGGCTCGCGCTGATTCTCGAAGCGACCGCGATTCGTTCGAACGGTTCGAACGACGCCGTTAAGTTGACGCGTCGCGGCGAACACGCGACCCTCGTCGAATACGCCGACGTCGAACTCGGCTTTTTCGGCGGTTTCGGCCCCGGCGCGGAACCGGTCGGCGCTTACGAGCGTTCGTTCGACGCGTTTTGCCGAATGCGCCGCGCCGTCGAGTCGAACGGCTTCCTGACGCCGCAAATCTTCCGCACTTGGATTTATCAGGGCGATATCGTTCTCGAAGAGGGCGAAACGCAGCGGTACAAGGAACTGAATCGCGCCCGTTCCGATTTCTTTTACGGGATTCGATTTTTGGAGCGTTATCTGCCGAAAAACGTTCCGCTCGGGGCGATTTATCCGGCCTCGACCGGTATCGGCGGGGACGACGTCGACGTCGCGATCAGTTGCCAAGCGATCAAAACGGAGCGCCCGGACGCCGTCGTCGTTCCGCTTGAGAACCCGAATCAGACGCCGGCCTTCGATTACGCCGAATTTTACTCGCCGAAGAGCCCGAAATTCTCGCGCGCGGCGGCGGTTTGCTTCAACGGACGTTGCGCCGTTTACGTCTCCGGCACGGCGAGCATCGTCGACCAACGCACCGTTCACCTCGGCGACCCGGGCGCGCAAGCGGAGCAAACGCTCGACAACATCGCCGCGCTGATCGCCGGAACGAACCTCGCGAAACACGGGATCGCCGGTTTCGACGCCGATTTGAGCGACTTGGCCGTCGCGCGAGTTTACGTTAAGCGACCGGAATATTTCGACGCGATTCGCGCCGTTTGCGAAAAGCGGCTCGGTTCGGTTCCGACGATTTACACCTTCGCCGACGTTTGCCGCGACGATTTGCTCGTCGAGATCGAAGGAATCGTCGCCTGCAACCCGACGAAATGACGCTCGAAACGTTCCGCTCGGCGTTAAGTTGGGCGGGACGCGCAAAATAGCGAAGCGTTTGAAGCGGCGTTTTTAACGAAAGAACGGCGCGTTCCGCAGTCGACGGAGCGCGTCGGCGTTTTGTTTCTTGACGTTATTATTAATATAAGGGGAGTCAACCGGCGAGCGGCGGTCGAGACGGCGCGTCGGCGGCGGTTTGGGCGGATTAGCGAAAATAGGAAGAAAGCGAAAGGCGCGAAAATGAGCGGAACGGGAAAAAACGGGGAAACGGCGAAGTTCCGAGACGAAAAAACGGCGGCGTTCTATCGAGCGGTCGCGGAGTTCTTACCGCCGGAGCGTCTCTTTACCGACGCGCTTCGAACGCTCGCTTGGGGAACCGACGCCGGATTTTATCGCCAAATCCCCCAAATTGTCGTTTTCCCCAAGAATGAAGAGGAAGCGGCCCGGATTTTGCGCGAAGCCGACCGCGCCGACGTCGCCGTTACCTTCCGAGCGTCCGGAACGAGCCTTTCCGGGCAAGCGTCGACGCGTTCCGTCCTGATGGTCTTGGGCCAATTTTGGGAAGGATGCAAAATCCGCTCCGGCGGCGCCGAAATCGCGGTTCAACCGGGGCTCCTTGGGGGGCGGCTCAACCAAATTTTGGCGAAATACGGGCGCAAATTCTCCCCCGACCCGGCGTCGGTCAACGCGGCGCGAGTCGGCGGAATTGTCGGGAACAACGCGTCCGGGATGAATTGCGGGACGCATGCGAACAGCGACAAGGTAATGAAAAGCGCGCGGTTAATTTTCGCCGACGGAACGCTTCTCGACGTCGGCGACGAAGCGAGCCGCGCCGAGTTCGCCCGCAAAAAGCCGGAATTCTTGAAGCGGTTGGCGGAGATTCAAGCGGAGGTTCGCGCCGACGCCGAGTTGACCGCGCGGATCGAGCGGAAATACCGAATCAAAAACGTTACCGGTTTGAATTTGCGACCGTTAATCGCGTTCGACGACCCGTTTGAAACGATCGCGCACCTCTTGGTCGGCGCCGAAGGAACGCTCGCGCTCTTGACCGAAGCGACCTTTTCGACCGAAAAAATCCCGGCCCGTTGCGCCAGCGCGATGATCTTTACCGAAACGCTCGGCGACGCTTGCCGGGCGGTGCAAATCTTGAAGAAAACGCCGGTCGTTAGCGCGGAACTCTTCGACCGCAAAGCGCTCCGCTCGGTCGAGGGCGGGGCGAGCGTTCCGGAGTTCGTCCCGTCGCTCGGGCCGGACGCGACCGCCGTTTTGCTCGAAACGAAAGCGGAGACGCCGGAAACGCTCGCGGCGCAAATCGCCGAAATTAAGGGCGCGCTCGCCGATTTTCCGCTCCTTTTCCCGCTCGAATTTACCGAAGACCCGGCGGTTTTCGGGCCTTGGTGGGCGATGCGCTCCGGAATTTTCCCGTCGGTCGGCGGAATGCGCGAACCCGGAACGACCGCGCTCATCGAGGACGTCGCGTTCCCGCTCGACGTTTTGCCCGAAGCGACCGTCGAGCTGCAGCGGCTGATCGACAAATACGGGTACCGCGACGGCGTCATTTACGGACACGCGCTCGAAGGGAACTTCCACTTCGTCCTGAATCAGCGGTTCGATTCCGACGCCGAAGTCGCGCGGTACAAAGGGTTAATGCTCGAAGTCGTCGAACTTGTCGTCGACCGTTTCGACGGTTCGCTCAAAGCGGAACACGGAACCGGGCGGAATATGGCGCCGTTCGTCGAACGCGAATGGGGCGCCAAGGCGTTCGCGACGATGCGGGCTTTGAAAGAGCTGTTCGACCCGAAAAATATGTTGAATCCCGGCGTTATTTTCAACGACGACCCGAACTGCTTCGTCAGCGACTTCAAACCGCTTCCGACGACGAGTCCGACGGTCGACAAGTGCATCGAATGCGGCTTTTGCGAACCGAACTGCCTCACTTGCGGCTTGACGCTGTCGTCGCGACAGCGCGTCGTCGTTCGGCGGGAAATCTCGCGGCTCGAACGGGACGGCTCCGACCCGGCGCGCTTGGCGGAGTTGAAGCGGGAATACGCGATTCCGGGGCTCGCGACCTGCGCCGGGGACGGGCTCTGCTCGACGTCTTGCCCGATGAAGATCAACGTCGGCGAGCTGACGCACGAACTGCGGGCGGAAAACGCGCCCCCGGGAAGCCTCCCTTGGAAACTCGGCGACTTGACGGCGCAACGGTTGTCGACGATTAAGTCGGGGTTGCGTCCGGTCTTGCGGTTGGCGCGGGTCGGGCGGGCGGTTCTCGGCGAACGCGGAACGACGGCGGTCGGGCGGACGTTGCATCGCGTCGGATTCCCGCTTTGGACGCCGGCGCTTCCGAAACCGTTCAAAATCAAGCGGCGACGCTTCCCGAACGTCGAGTTCGTCGCGCCGGTTAAAGGCGGGAAAAACGGGGAAAACGGAAAAATCGGGGAAGTCGGGCAAAACGGCGAAACCGGCAAGACGGCGAACGTCGAGCGTCGCGAACCGTCGGCGGCGCCGGGAAAAATCGTTTATTTCCCGAGTTGCATCAACCAAACGATGGGCGCGTCCGGCGCCGAACGCCCGCTCGTCGAAGCGACGGTCGGCTTGCTCGAAAAGGCCGGGTTTACGGTCGTTTTCCCGCCGAACTTCGAAAACCTTTGTTGCGGAACGATTTGGGAAAGCAAGGGAATGCCGGACGTCGCCGACCGCAAGACGGCGGAGCTGGAAGAGGCGCTTTTCGTCGCGTCGAACGGCGGCGAATACCCGATTCTTTGCGACCAATCGCCCTGTTTGCTCCGAATGAAGGAGAAAATGACGCGGTTGCGCCTCTTCGAACCGATCGAGCTGATCGAAACGTTCCTCGTCGACCGCCTCGACTTTAAGCCGATCGACGAGCCGATCGCGATTCACGCGACCTGTTCGACGCGGAAAATGGGCCTGCTCCCGCTCCTGGTGAAACTCGCGAACCGTTGCGCGACCGACGTTTTGCTTCCGGAGGAGGTCGGCTGCTGCGGGTTCGCGGGAGACAAGGGCTTTATTATGCCGGAGGTGAACGAGTTCGCGTTGCGCAAGTTGGAGCCGCAACTGAAGCGCCGCGCCGTCGTCGCCGGTTACTCGACGAGCCGCACCTGCGAAATCGGCTTGACGACGAACGGCGGCGTTCCGTATTCGTCGATAGTCTACCTAGTCGACCGCGTTACGACCCCGAAAAAATAACGCGCCGCCGAGGGCGGTTTGAGCCGCGCCGCCGCGTGAGTTCGGGTTCTTCGTTTCGGCGTCGTTTGATTTTTGAGCCCAACGGAGAGTAAAATTTAAAAAGACGTCGAATCGCAAGACTCGGCGTCTTTCTTATTTTCCCGTCGGTCGGCGCCGTCGGACGTTCCGGGGACGCGCCGCCGCGCGAGTTCGCTTTCCGCTCCCGTCGGTCGCTTGGTCGGTTCGCTCGACCGCGGTTGCCGAACGTTCGAGTTGCGAACGCGCGGCGGTTTATTTAGCGGTTAAGCGTTGGACGGGCGCTGGGTTAGCGTCTCGGCAAGACGGAGCGAAGCGCGACGGATTGCGTCGTTTCGCGGCGGTTATTTCGCGGCGTCGGTTTGCGCGAACTCTTTTAGGCGGCGGTAGAGCGTTCGTTCGCCGAGGCCGAGAATTTTCGCCGTCTCCTCGCGGTTCCCTCCGGTCGAGCGAAGCGTCTCCAAGATGAAAACGCGCTCCAGTTCGTCCAACGAAACGCCGACCATCGATTTCAGCGAACGCGACGAGTCGAGCGGAGCGGGCGCGGGAACCGAAGCGGAAACTTCGGAAGCGGAGGAAGGAACGGAAGAGGCGCGAGAAACGGACGACGCGGGAACGACCGACGCGTCGAGCGTTTCGGGGACGCCGGTCGAAGAAGCGTCCGCGAACGAAACGTCCAACGTCGGCGGTTCGAGCGCGCGTTCCGGCGTCGGGAGCGCGAGCGGAGCGACCGAGTTCGGCGTCGCGTCGAGGATTTCGTCCGGCAAATCGTCGACGTCGATCAAACCGTCGAAATCGACGACGACGACGCTTTCCGCGACGTTGCGCAATTCGCGAACGTTTCCGGGCCAATCGTACAGAAATAGTTTGCGACGCGCCGCCTGAGTAACGCCCTTGATCGATTTGCCGTATTTTTTCGCGAAAATCTTCATGAAGTGATCGAGCAACATCGGAACGTCGCCCGAACGCTCTTTCAAATTGGGAAGTTTTAGCGTTACAACTTTCAAACGGTGGTACAAGTCGGCGCGGAAACAGCCCTTTTCGACCGCCTCTTCCAGCTTGCGGTTCGTCGCCGAAACGAGGCGGACGTTCACCTTGATCGTTTTGTTCGAGCCGACCGGCGTTATTTCGCGGTTTTCTAAGACGCGCAGCAACTTGACTTGCGTCGAAGGCGACATATCGCCGACTTCGTCGAGGAAAATCGTCCCGCCGTTCGCGTACTCGAATTTCCCGACGCGGTCGCTCGTCGCGTCGGTGAAGGCGCCCTTGACGTGTCCGAAGAGTTCGCTTTCGAGGAGGTGTTCGCTCAACGCGGCGCAGTTGAGCGCGACGAACGGCTTGTTTTTGCGCGGACTGTTTTGATGGAGCGCCTGCGCGAACAACTCTTTGCCGGTTCCGGTTTCGCCGAGAATAAGAACCGTCGCGTCGGTCGGCGCGATTCGTTTGAGGCGTTCGATCGTCTTGAGCATCGCCGGAGAACCGCCGACGACGCCGTCGAACCCGAATTTCTCGTCGAGACGCTCTTCCAGCCGACGGTTGACCCGGCGCAGACGCGTCGTTTCTCCCGCTTTTTGCACGATGGAGCGGAGACGTTTTAAGTCGAGCGGTTTTTGCAGGTAGTTGAACGCGCCTTCGAGCATCGCCTCGACCGCCGTTTCGACGCCGTTAAACGCCGTCATAAGAACGACTTCCGTTTCCGGGCGCTCTTGTTTCGCCGCGCGCAACACTTCGAGACCGGCGTCGTTTGTTTCGAGCATCAAGTCGGTAACGACGACGTCGAACGGGCGGCGTTTGATTTCGTCGAGCGCTTCGCGTTGCGAGTGAACGACAACGCAGACGGCGTTGACCTTTTCGAGCGACGCCGCGACGACCTCCGCGTGCGCCGGTTCGTCGTCGACGACCAAAACTTCCAACGGCTCTTCCGGCGTCGCGAGCGCCGCGTTTCCTTCGCTTGACTTCAACAATGAAAGACCTCCGGTAAAAATGACGGCGCGCGGCGGATGCGGGGCGCGAAAAGTGCGGCGCCGTCGCCGTCGGTTTTGTCGTTTTTCTTAAGTGTAACGCGCTTTCGAATCTCGACAAGGGCGTCGCGGCGTCGAGCAACGTATTTTTACCGGAGGAAACAAGGCGGCGGCGCGGCGCGGTTCGCAAGGGATTTTTGTCGCTTTAAGCGGATTTTAAGGATAATTTCAAGAAATATTGTTCCGCCCCTAGACGGAACGCCGATTTTCGATATACATATTATATAGACATTTTGTCGGGAAACGGTTTAGCGCGTCGTCGATCGCGTCGCTTCCCGACGAACGCGCGGCGCCGCGGTTTGAGATGGGAGCGAGCGCGGCGCGTTTTCCTCGATTGACGTTAAAGGAGCGTTTTTTCCGTTCGAAATGGGCGTGTTTCTAGCCAGTTTTCTAACCGCGTTGTGCGTTTCGGCGCTGTGTTCGGTCGCCGAGTCTGTTTTGTTGAGTCTTTCGAAGGCGCAAATCGCCGAGATTAAGGAGAAAAATTGTCGCGTCGGCGAAATTTGGGAGGCGTTCAAAAAGAACGTCGAGGCGCCGATCACGTCGATTTTGGCCGTCAACACCGCCGCGCATACGATCGGCGCGTCCCTTGCCGGGGCCGCGTTCGCGAAGGAGTTCGGCGAATCGAAACTTTGGGTTTTCTCGGTAATTTTTACTTTCTTGATGTTGCAATACACCGAGATTTTGCCGAAAACGCTCGGCGTGCGGTACAACAAACGGTTCGCGTTTTGGGTCGCTCGTCCGCTTTGGTTCGCGACGAAGTTCGGGGCGCCGATCATCCGCTTCATTCGCCTTTGCAACAAACCGTTCGAACCGCGCGGCTCGGAGGGGGACGCGCTTAGCTCGATTCAAGAACTTCGCTATTTGACGACCGCCGCCGAAGATTCGAAGCAACTCGACGAAGAGCAAGCGGACGTTATTCTCGAAACGCTCGACCTGAACAAAACGACCGTCCGCGAGATTATGACGCCGATCGACGAAGCGAAAACGCTCGACGCCGGTTTGACGCTCGAGGAAGCGATGAAGAAGGCGATCGAAGACGGACATACGCGCTTCCCGATCGCGAACGCGACAGGCGGCGTCGATAAATACGTCAACTTTAAGGAGCTGGCGCGCGGCGTCGCGAGAAAACAGCTGAACGGGGAAAAGTTTGCGACGAACGGTTGTTCCGAGCTTGAAAAGATCGCGCGCGAGTTGCTCGTCGTTTCGCCGAACGCCGTCGCGTCCGAGACGATGCAATATTTCGTCGACGAAAGCCAACACATCGCCGTCGTTCGCGACGACGCGACCGGCGAAAATTTGGGGATTTTGACGCTCGAAGACATTGTCGAAGAGTTGCTCGGCGAAATTAAGGACGAGTTTGACTCGCATAATCGTATCGACGCGACGACGGACGCTTTGCTTTGCGGCGGCGGGTGCGAACTCGCGGACGTCGTTAAAGAGATCGAGGAGAAGTTCCCGGGACGTTGCGCCGAGGCGGTCGCGGCGTTGAAGAATTTCGACGCGTCGGCGACGGACGAATCCGCCGGCGGGTGGGAAACGCGCCGCTTGAACGCTTGGTTCCGTTCGCAGTTGCCGAAAACGCAAAAGAAGGTCTTGCGCGTTTCGAGCGTTCCGCTCGGCGAGTTGCGAATCGACGCGCATAACGTCCAATACGGGCAGTTGAAAGAGGCGATTATTCGTCTCCGCGACGGCGTTGAAAAATGAACGCGAGAAAAACGCCGAAGCGGCGAGCCCGAACGTTAAAAAATAAAAATTTTTAAAAGGCGACGTTAAAAGTCGTTAAAGATGAGAAAGAGCGGCGCGCTCCCCAACGACGGGGGCGCGCCGCTTGCTTTTTGGCGAAGTTGGGTATAATAGATGAAGATTGCGGATTGAAGAAAACGTTAAAATAGGCGGAAGACGCAAAATGGATTGGACGTATTGGGCGACGCTCTGCGCGGTCGCGCCGATGATCGGCTTGATCGGGATGTATTCCGGCGGCTTTTGGGGCGTCGGGTGCGGTTGGCTGGTGGTGCCGACGATGTTGATTTTCGGCTTCACTCCGATGGAGGCGGCCGGCGTCGGGCTTTTGCAGATGGCGCCGTCGATGGTGGGGACGGTCTGCAAGGAGGCGCCGCGAATCGGCTGGGGGGCTCGGTCGTTTGGGCGAAATTTAACGCTTCCGATGGCGCTCGGCGCGCTCGTTACGTCCTTTTGCGGGCTCCCGATCAACGAGTTTTTTCACCGACTTTGCGGTTCGACGGCGATTTCGGTTGGGTTTGCCGGTTTTATGCTCTTTATCGGTTGGAAGACGCTTTTCGGCGCGGCGCGTTCGTTCGGGGACGAGTCGCCGACCGTTTTTACCGCGTCGACGCGATTTTGGGCGTTCGTTTGCGGACTCGGCGCGGGCGTCTTCAGTTCGGTTCTCGGCGTCGGCGGCGCGATGGTCTTCCGACCGGCGCTCGCGAACGGCTTCAAAGCGACCGAAGAGGAGACGGCGCGGAGCGTTCGTTTTCTCCTCTTGACGACGACGCTGACCGGCGGCGCGACGTATCTTTTTTCCGGCGACGGCTTCGACGAGACCGTTTTCGTCTTGGCGGCGCTGATCGCGGTCGGCGGAGCGGTCGGTTTCCCGTTGGGGGCGCGGAGCCATCGCGTCGTCTTGGAGGCCGGACGTTCGAACCTTGCGCGGCGCAGTTTCGCGATCATTTGCGGAATCGTCTTGATCAACGTGTCGCTGAAGCTCGCCGGGTTGACCCTTGCGAGTCAAATCGCGACCGGCGTTTGCGCGCTCGGGTTGACGACGTTTCTTGTTTCGTTCGTTTGGTGGGCGCGGCGCAACCCGACGCCGGACTCCGTCGCGGCGCGGCGGCGTCAAAACGGGCAAGCGTAACGAACGCTTGGGCGGAACAAGTTGACGAAGGGAACGAAGAGGGCGATCGGAGGCGTTTTAACGGTTGAAATCGGTTTGTTGAAGTTATCGAACGTTTTTTTTCTGCTTTTTCTGCTTTTTCTACTTTTTTTTCTTTTTTTAGTGATTACGGCGATAAAAAAAGCCGAGCCGGCGTTACTCAATAAGTAGAACGAGGCGAAAGCGCGAGGCTTCTTCGCGTTTTTCAATCGTAAAACGCCAATTTTTTTCTGAAAAGTTTGCCAAATCGGGCAATTGTTCCCGTGGGGCGAGCGCGTATAAGATATACTTTGCCGAGAGCGGAAAAAAAGACGCGTTGAACGCCTCGCTTTTTTTGTTATAAAATACGCCTTGACGAATTGCGGTAAATCGGGTTTAATACGCGACGCGACGATTTTCGTTTTAAAAATACGGGAGCGAGAAACGCGGCGGCGCGGGCCAAGATGGCCGAAAAAGGCGTCTTAATTCACTTCAAGGATGGAGTTAGGGGGTGCATTATGCTGAACGTTTGTTTGTCGTTGGCGAACCTTATGGCCGTAACGCCGAACAACTGGGGACTTGGCGACGCGTTGGCGTTGGGCGTCTTCGCGACGCTGATCCTTTTCGGCTTTGCGATTTGGACGGCGGAACGGGAAGCCGAGACGCGTCGTCAAGAGGCGGCGGAGCAAAAGCGCAAACGTCTCGAACGGGAAAAGCGTTGCGACGATTACTTGAAGGGCGAAGGAAGCCGCGTCGTTTGCGCGGCTTTCGACGACGACAAGTTCGACGCTTCGGAACGCGTTAACCAAAATAATTCTCGCGACCGTAAAAAACAAACGACCGACGGCCGAAGTCGCGCGTTCTGCTGCGCCGCGTTTTGGACGATCGTCGCGGCGGGATGTTGGAGCGCGGCGTCCTTGTCGACGCAAAACGCTTCGCGACAAGAAGAAAACGTCGGCGACTCGGCGGTCGAGGAAAAAGCGAAAGACGCGAAACGGTCTTGGGACGAATTTCACGTGGAAATTCGCGACGTCGCCGACGCCGAAGGTTCGCGTTGGAAGAGCGCGAGCGTTTTCCAAGACGCGGAAAGCGAATGGATTGAAACGACCGGGAAGGTTGCGGAAGAAAAACCGATCGGCGAAAATAAAAAAGACGCGGAAAACGGCGAAGATAAAACGGCGCCGACGAAATTGACGTTTTCGGCGAACGACGGCGGAGAAAAGGAAGCTATTCCCGCGTGTCGCGCCGTTTCCGAAGCCGTCGTCGCGGCGCCGGGATTTCGTCGAACGGTCGCGCCGACCGGCGAGTTGAAGAGCGTCGAGCAAATCCGCGCCGAATCGAACCTTGAAATCGCTGCGCCGTCTTCGTCGAATTCGGCGTATTCGAACGATTTGCGCGTCGACGAAGGAATCGGTCGCGCTTCGGCGGAAAACGTCGTTTGGCAAAATCGTCGTTTGAAGTCTTGGGCGCCGACCGCGGCGCAAAGCGGTCAAGCGGCGGCGTCCGCGCAACCGGCGCAAAATTGGGCGACGGCGCAAAGCGGCCAACCGGCGGCGTTCGCGCAACCGGCGGAAAATTTGGCGACGGCGCAAAGCGGTCAAGCGACGGCGTTCGCGCAACCGGCGGAAAATTTGGCGACGGCGCAAAGCGGTCAAGCGACGGCGTTCGCGCAACCGGCGGAAAATTTGGCGACGGCGACCGCGCAACCCGCGGAAAATTTGGCGACGGCGACCGCGCAGCCCGCGCAAAATTTGGCGGCGGCGCGCGTCGTTCAAAGCGAGTTGGCGCGCGAGTTTACGCCGAGCGTCCCGTTGATTCCGTTCCCGAGCGAAGAACGCGCTTCGTCGATCGCGTCCGTCCGTTACGAAGCTCGCGCCGCGGAAGAAGAAAAACCGCTGCTCGAACGAATCGACGCCGAATTTTTGCGAATCGGCGAGCGCGTTCAAAAATCGGTCTTGTCGATCGAAACGTTGAAACGAACGAAGACGAAGTCGACGAAAAAAACTGTCGAAACCGGCTGCGGTTTCCTGTTCCAGTACGCCGACAAAGTTTACCTCGCGACGAATATGCACGTCGTGAAAGACGCGGCGACCAATAAAAACGTCAGTATCTTTTTGCCGGATCGAACGACGATTCATCCGACGAAAATTTTGACGTGCGCCGATTTTGACTTGGCGGCGCTCGAACTCGACCCGGCGACTTTGCCGTCGGACGGTTCCGTCTCGCTTTGCTACTTCGGCGACAGCGACGAGTTGCGCGTTTCGAACTTCGTCGGAACGATCGGCAATCCGTTCGGTTTGCGAAACACCGTTACCTACGGGCACGTGAGTTCGCTCCAACGCCGCAAGAATGAGTTTACGACCGAAGGAGAACAGTCGTTGCTGGAATACGTCCAGATCGACGCGGCGATCAACCCTGGCAATTCCGGCGGGCCGCTCTACAATTCGCGCGGGGAAGTCGTCGGCGTCGTCGCGGCGATCGCGACGACGACCGGCAAGAGCGAAGGCGTCGCGTTCGCGATTCCGATCAACTTGGCGTTGAGCGTTTTGAAATCGACGATCGACGCCGGCGGTTGGAGCCGTTCGCGGATGGGCGTCGAACTCGAAACCGCGTCGCGCGCCGACTTCCAAGGCGTCGTCGATTGGCCGATTAAGAGCGGTTCGAAAATCGTCGGCGTCAACGCGAACTCGCCCGCCGAACGCGCCGGACTGCGCCGCGGCGACGTCGTCGTCGAGTTCGACGGCGAAGCGATCGAAGACGACGTGCATTTCGCGCGTATGATCGCGATCGCCGACGTTTCGAAGGACGCGAGCCTGAAGTTTTTGCGCGGCGCTCGATTGTTGGAAACGTCGGCGCGGCTCGAACGGCCCGTCGCGAAGTAAACCGATTCGAAAGGAGCCGGGCGAAAGCTCGAAACGAACGAAGCGAGGAGACCGAAGGAACAGATGAACGCGCCGACGCTTTGGACGTCGCCGACGTCTTGGGGAATTTTCGCGCTAATCTTCGCGCGCTGTTTCGGAACGACGTTTTTCGCTCCGATGATCGGCGGCGTCGAGGTTTCGCGTTCGATTCGAGCGGCGGTCGCGCTGACGTTGGCGGCGTCGATTTTTCCGACGGTCGCCGACGCGGCGTTCGCGACGGCGGTTTCCGAGCCGAACGGTTGGGCGACCGGCGGCGCGTTGCGTTTCGGCGTCGCGATCGGCGTCGAGGCGCTTTTCGGCGTCGCGATCGGGTTGGCGCTTCGTTGTCTTTTTAGCGGGGTTTCGCTCGCCGGAGAGACGATCGCGCGGGTCGGCGGCATTTCGGTCGCCGGAACGTTCGATCCGACGACCGGCGAGGAGATCGCGCCGATTTCGCGTTTTCTTTTTTGGCTGGCGCTCGTCGTTTTCGCGACCGCGGGCGGTTTCGAACTCTTTATCGAAGGAATTTTGACGGGATTTGCGCGCGTCGAACCCGGCGCCGCGGGCTCCGCGTCGGAGCTGATTGGGAATTTTGCGTTGATTTTAACGCTAAGTTTCGAATTGGCGATTAAGTTGGCGGCGCCGGTTATATTGGCGACGGCGGCGACTTATTTGGCGGTCGGCTTTTTAGGTCGACTTCTTCCGCAATTGAATTTGTTCGCGGTCGGTTTTAACGTCGCGTCGCTCTTGACGACGGCGGTTCTCGCGCTTTCGGTCGGCGCGTTTTGTTCGATTTTTCAAGCGGAAATCGTCGTTTTTTTACAAACGCTTTTTCGCGTCGCCGCCGAGTAACTCGGGGAAAAAAACGACTTTTTTGGCGTTTTCCCGTTTTTTTTTAGCAAATTTTTTCTCGCGACCTTTTCTTTTTTGACGCGTTTAACGCCGCGTTGCGGAGCCGCGCGGACGTTTTAACGTCGGTTTGGGCGCTTTAGTAAAACTGAAACGGCGCTAAAAACGGAAAAATCGCGTTATTTGCGTCGACGTTGGGTTTTGGCAAGGCGCAAAAGCGAACCGTCGATAACGAAGAAGACGGCGCGTTCCGTCGTCGACGTCGAGCGGGCGGTTGGCGTTTAGCGCCGACGCGATATAATATAACGACGGTTTTTCGCCGAGCGTCGCGGCTTTTCCGCAACAAGGAGGTTGACGCGAGCGTCCGAACGGACGGCGAAAACGGCGAAGTCGACCGAAAAGAACAACAACGATTATTGGAGCGAAAATGAACGACGAGGCGCAAAAGACCGTTCACATTCCGGTGCTTTTCGACGAATGTCTCGACGCGCTGAATTTGGCGCCGGGAAAGATTATCGTCGACGGAACGCTCGGCGGGGGCGGACACTCGATCGCGATCGCGCGCCGCGTCGCGCCGAACGGCTTGACGATTTCGACCGACCGCGACCCGGCGGCGCTCGACCGCGTCGACCGGCGCGTCGAGGCGCTCGAAGACGGCGCGACCTTGCCGCTGAAGACGTTTTTTGCGAATTATTGCGATTTTGACGCCGCGCTCGAACGGGCGAACGTCGAACGCGTCGACGGTTTTCTTCTCGACTTAGGCCTGTCGAGCGACCAACTCGCCGACCGCGAACGCGGGTTCAGTTTCGACTCGGACGGCGACCTCGATCTGCGTTTCGACCCGACCGAAGGCGTTCCGGCGTTTGAGATGATCGCCCGGTGGTCGGCGGAAAAAATCGCGGACGTTATCTATCAATATGGGGAAGAAAGGCAAAGTCGGCGGATTGCGCGGGCGATTTTCGAGCGTCGGCGAACGAATCCGGTGCGGAGCGCGCGCGATTTGGCCGAAATCTGCCGCCGTTGCGTTCCGACGCCTCCGCCTTGGGCGCAAAAAAAGACGATCGACCCGGCGACGCGAACTTTTCAAGCGCTTCGCATCGCCGTCAACGACGAACTCGGTTCGCTCGAACGCTTTTTGAAAAAGTGCGTCGATTATCTGAATCCCGGCGGACGCGTCGCGATCATTAGTTTTCATTCGCTCGAAGACCGTATCGTCAAAAACGCCTTCCGCGAAATGGACGGTATGACGATTTTAACGAAAAAACCGATCGTCGCGACCGACGAGGAAATCGAGCGGAATCCGCGTTCCCGAAGCGCGAAACTGCGCGTCGCCGAGAAAAAAACGGACGACGAACGCGACCAATTTTAAAATCGAAAAAATCGAGGAAGTCAAAAGCGCCGAAAAAACGTACTTAAGTCGGGGCGGAACGCGTCAAACGGCGCGGCGACGCCCTTGGCGAGCGCGTCGCCGCGCCGTTTGGCGGAGAATTTCGGCTGAAATTGGTCGAATTTTCGACAAATTTTGAAAATTTTTGAATTAAACGAAGCGATTATCAAACCTAACCGGAGTTGGCGTTAATATGGGCAAGAAGAATAAAAAGAAGAATAAGCTGTCGTTCGACGAGAGCGATTTCGACGCGCCGATGACCTACGACGACGGCGACGATTACGGCGATTACGGCGGCGGTAATTCGAAAAAGAAAAACAAACGCGGCAACGCTTCGCGTTACGACGATATTTACGGCGGCGGCGACGATTACGATAATTACGGCGCCGACTACGGCGGGTACGACGACGAGGATTACGAGGAAAACGACGATTACGACGAATACGACGAGTACGACGACGAGGAAGAACTCGACGAAGACGAGGACGCCGACGAAGTAGAAGATCGGTACGATCCCGACAGCGACCCTTATAAGAATTGGGGAAAACCCGATTCCGAACGAACGCCGACGGTCGCCGCGTCGACGCCGGAAACCGCAGCGCCCAAACGCGCCGACGGTTTCGTTAATTCGAACGTTTTTCAAGAAACGTCGTCCGCCTCTTCGACCGCTTCGAGTTCCGCGTCGTCGACTTTAAGCTCGTCTTCGGCGCCGAGTTGGGGATTGAAGCCGAAACCGGTCGTCGCGACGCCTTCGAGCGTTTCGACGCCCAACGTCGCGAGTTCGACTCCGCCCGCGCCGAAACCGGTCGTCGCGACGCCTTCGAGCGTTTCGGCGTCCAACGTCGCGAGTTCGGCGAGCGCCGCGTCGACTTCGGACGCGAAAAAGGCGCCGATCGCGTCGTCGACGCCCAAAGAGGAAAAAAAGGACGCCGAACGGACGAAAGCGAAAGAGGTCGCCGTCGACGCGCCGGCGGAAAAAAAGGCGTCGCCCGCCGAAGATAAAGGGACGGAAGACG
This sequence comes from Thermoguttaceae bacterium, assembly GCA_017937485.1. GTDB lineage: Bacteria > Planctomycetota > Planctomycetia > Pirellulales > Thermoguttaceae > RUG369. Next base: position 6,381 of record JAGBDN010000077.1, on the reverse strand, counting down.
ATTACGACGACGAAAATTGGGACGCGGGGCCCCCGTTGTCCGAGCGTTTGAAGCCGATGATCGCGCTTTGCGCGGCGCCGTTGCGCCTCTTCAAAAAGCGTCAAAAAACGGAAGAAGAACTCTTCGCGGAAGAATTGGCGCGCGAAGAAGAAGAGGCGAAAGAGAAAGAACGCGAGAAGAGAGCGGAGGAGTACGCCGAATTAAAACGAATGGCCGAGGAGAGCGGCGAAGAAGTCGACTTTACCGGTTACGAAGAGTTTGTGGAGGCGGAAAAGAAGAAATCGCCGTTGCGATTTTTATCCCCGGCGCCTTATTGGAAAACGTCGTTGTCCGCGGGAAAAAAAGTCGGTTCCTTGGCGTTGGCTCCTTTGCTTTTGTTAAAACGGAAGAAGGGGGAAGACGAGGAGGATTGGGACGATTCCGACGCGTCGGAAAAATCGACCGCCGAAACGATGAAAGCGAAGTCGAGCGCCGACGAAACCGCCGACGATTTGGACGAAGAGGGCGACGAGTTCGAGGGACGCAATTGGATGCGCGTCGCTCGAAAAACGATCGGCGTCGCGATCGTCGCGTCGTTGCTGTTGACGATCGGATACGTCGGCTTGCTTTTCTTGTCCGGAAAACACGTCGGGAAAACGTCGGAGCTTCCGAGTTCGGTCGCGGCGACGGAAAAGGGCCAAAGCGCCGCGAAAACGCCGGACGCCGCGTCGAAAGGTAAAAAAGCGGAGAAGGGCGAGGCTGAAAAGTCGGACGGTTTGCTGGCGCGAGCTCGCGGTTGGTTCGGCGGTCTGTTCGGCGGCGATTCGAAAAACGAAAAAGCGACGGCGAAACGAGGCGACGCTAAAAACGGCGAAAAAGACGCGAAAGAACAAGTCGCCGCGAACGGCAAAGACGGAGCGAAGAACGTCGCGGGCGGTTTGAAACCGCAAGAAACGGCGGCGAAATCGCCCGCTTCGTTGGCGGCGGACGCGACGAAATCGGCGTTGGCGGCCGGCGACGCGCTCCTGAACGGAAAAGAGGCGGAGAACGATTTGTCGATCGCCGGTTCGGACGATTTGGTCGACGATCCTTTGGTCGCGGCGTCGGACGATTCCGTCGACGCTCCTTTGTCGACCGCCGGTTCGGACGATTTGGTCGACGATCCTTTGGTCGCGTCTTCGGACGATTCTGCCGACGCTCCTTTGTCGACCGCCGGTTCGGACGATTTGGTCGACGATCCTTTGTCGGTCGCCGGTTCGGACGTTTCGGTCGAGGACGATTTGACGGTCGCCGGTTCGGACGTTTCGGTCGACGCTCCTTTGACGGCCGCCGGTTCGGACGATTTGGTCGACGATCCTTTGTCGGTCGCCGGTTCGGACGATTTGGTCGAGGACGATTTGTCGGTCGCCGGTTCGGACGATTCGCTCGACGACGATTTGGTCGCGGCGGCGGACGATTTGACCTCGCCTTCGTCGGTTGCCGGAGCGGAGGTTTTGGACGAGCCGACGAGCGCCGCGACGACGGCGATGAAGCCGTCGACGGAAGCGGCTCCTCTCGACGCGCCGACGTCCGAGGCCGACGCGAGCCTTGCCGCGCCGGTCGCCGCCGCGCCGACCGCGAGCGATTTGGAAACGCCCGCCGCGTCGACCGACGCTCCGTCCCCCGCGGGCGCCGATTGGAACGACTCCGCGCTCGGAGCCGATTCGGAGAGCGCGTCGGGATTAGCGAACGATTCGGCGGCGTTGGACGAGCCTTCGGCGCTCGCGGCGTCCGCGTCGACGTTGGGAACGACGTTGGGCGCGGCGAACGAATTGGCGCTTCCGGCGGCGAGCGCTTCGACGCTCGAAGGCGCCGATTGGGGCGATTCCGCTCTCGGCGGTTTGGGCGAGTCGACGACGGCGAACGATCCGGCGGCGACGCTTAACGATTGGGAAAGCGGCGCGGCGACCGCGCAAGCGTCCGCGCTTCCGACGAACCTTGGCGCGGAAACGGAACTCGGCGCTTTAGGCTCCGGTCTTGAAACGGCGAGTTTGGACTTGAACTCGGGCCTTGACGCGGCGAGTTCGGATTTGAACGCCGGTCTTGCGGCGGCGAGTTCGGATTTGAACGCCGGTCTTGCGGCGGCTGGTTCGGACTTGAATTCGGGTCTTGCGGCGGCTGGTTCGGACTTGAACTCGGGTCTTGACGCGGCGAGTTTGGACTTGAACGCCGGTCTTGACGCGGCGAGTTCGGACTTGAACGCCGGTCTTGCGGCGGCTGGTTCGGACTTGAACGCCGGTCTTGCGGCGGCTGGTTCGGACTTGAACGCCGGTCTTGACGCGGCGAGTTCGGAGCTGAATACGAGTCTCGCGACGGCGAGTTCGGACTTGAACTCGGGACTCAATTCGTTGAGTTCGGATTTGAATTCCGGTTTGCAACGCGCCGCGGACGGTTTGAACGCCTTGAACGAACGCGTCGAACAAGGGGCGCTCGAGTTGCGAACGGGCGCGCAAAACATCGTCGACGGGGTGAACGCTCGCGTCGCCGAGGGCGCGGCGCAACTTCAAGATTGGTCGAATCAAGCGAGTCAAGGAATCGAAAACGCGGTCGGCGGGTTGACCGATTCGCTTAATGAAACGTCGACCGGGCTCCGAGCCAGTTACGACAATTTGACGACGACGGCGACGAACGCTTACCAACAAACGGCGGAGTCGTTGCGCAACGTCGGCGAAACGGCGCGCGAAGGTTGGAACAACTTGCAAAACGCCGCGTCGAACGCGTTGACGTTGGGCGGTTCGAACGCCGCGGCGTCGGAATCGGGTTTGGGCGGCGGGGTCGCTTCGAGCCCGAGTTTGTCCAGCGCGGCGTCGGAATCGGGTTTGGGCGGCGCGGTCGCTTCGAGCCCGAGCTTGCCTAGCGCGGCGTCGGAATCGGGTTTGGGCGGCGGGGTCGCTTCGAGCTCGAGCTTGCCCAGCGCGTCGTCGGAACCGAGCTTGGGCGGCGGGGTCGCTTCGAGCCCGAGCTTGCCCAGCGCGGCGTCGGACGAACTTAATTTGACGTTGGACGGCGCGACGAGCGAGAACGACTTGTCGATCGCCGCCGCTTCGAGTCCGTCCGTTTCGCCCTCCGGGGTCGGCGCGGTCGCCTCGAGTCCGTCCGTTTCGCCTTCCGGGATCGGCGCGGTCGCCTCGAGTCCGTCCGTTTCGCCCTCCGGGGTTGGCGCGGTCGCCTCGCGTCCGTCCGTTTCGCCCTCCGGGGGTGGCGCGGTCGCTTCGGCTCCGTCCGTTTCGCCTTCCGGGGTCGGCGCGGTCGCTTCGGCTCCGTCCGTTTCGCCTTCCGGGGTCGGCGCGGTCGCCTCGCGTCCGTCCGTTTCGCCCTCCGGAGTCGGCGCGACGGGAACGACGACGGGCGATTTGCCGTTGCCCCTTCCGCAAACGTCGTATGTAACGACGCCGGTCGGGCGATACGGCGATCCGCGACGCTTGAACGCTTCCGCTTTCGCGACGCGAACGGCTTCTAACGCGGTTTCGACTCCGGTCGCGGCGGCTTCTAACGCGGTTTCGGCTCCGGTCGCGGCGGCTTCTAACGCGGCTTCGGCTCCGGTCGCGGCGGCTTCGGAGAACGTCGGGTATCGCGTGTACGTTACCAAAGAGGGGGACAACCTCTTGACGATCGCCGAAAACGAACTCGGCGCCAGTTCCCGTTGGGGCGAAATCAAACGGCTGAATAATTTCCGCTCCGGCGCGACGTATTTTGACGTCGGCACGACGATCAAACTGCCGCTCGACAATTGAGCGACCGACCGCGTCGAGCGAGTTTTCGCCGCGTTTCGTCCGTCGGAACGCGGCGTTTTTTGTCGTCGTTAACCGTCGCGAACGGTCGGAAACGTCGTCGAACGACGTTGAAAGCGCTCGACGACGTCCAACGCGCCGCCGTCGTCGCGATTCCGACGTCGACATATCCTGCGGAGTTTCGCTATTTTAAAGCGGCGGAAAAAAGTTTTTTCAAAATTTTCGCTTTTAAAGCGAAAAAGCGCCGGTTTGGGCGTTTCCCGACTTGCGAAGAACGAAAAAAAATGGAAAATGAATAGAATCGACGCGGGAAATTTTTCTCGACGGTTCGCTTGAACCCCGTCGCGACGGAACGCGACGCGCTTGCGGTTGTCGCGAGGGTTCGTCGAGCGAAGCGGGGCGAACGTAGGCAAGACGCTCCGATTTTGCGGGCGACTTGCGAAAACGCGCGCCAAGCCGAACGTCGAAGAAAACGCCGCGTCGAAGGAAAGTTTTTCGACGTCGAGAGCAAAACGATCGTAACGATTGGAAAATACGAAAAAGACCAATGAGACTAAAAATCATCCGAATGGATCTCCCGCTCAAGCATGTAATGACCGTTTTTCGAGGAACGATCAGCGTGATTCGAACGGTCGTCGTCGAACTGGAACAGGACGGTTTGAGGGGATACGGCGAAGCGTACGAAGACCAACATTGGGGGATCACCATCGAAAGTATGGTGCGTTCGCTTGAAATGTGTCGCGAAAAAATGGGAAAATACGCCTTGGCCGACCCTTACGCGTTCGGGCGTTTCGTCGCGCCGATGATGCGGGACAATCCGGCCGCCGCGTCGGCGATCGAAATGGCCGCTTGCGACCTTTGGGGTAAACTGCGCAATCAGCCTCTTTGGCGCGTTTGGCGAACGAATCCAAACCGCCTCCCGATTTCGAGTTATACGCTCGGTCTCGATTCGCTTTATCGTATTTTAGAAAAATTCAGCGAGCAACCCGACTGGCCGCTTTACCGCGTCAAACTTGGGTCGCACGAGGATATGACGATTTTGCGCGAACTGCGCAAACGAACGAACGCGCCGTTTCGCATCGACGTCAACGGATGTTGGACGTTGGAACAAGCGCTCGATTATATGGACGAGTTGAAAACGCTCAATATCGAGTTGATCGAACAACCGCTTCACCCGGACGACTGGGACGGAATGGCCGCGTTAAAGGCGAAATGCCCGTTCCCGATTATCGCGGACGAAAGTTGCCGTTGCGAGGAAGACCTGGAAAAATGCGTCGGTTTTTTCGACGGCGTCAACCTAAAACCGGTGAAATTCGGCGGCCTGAATCCGACGCGTCGCGCTCTCGAAAAGGCGAAAGCGCTCGGCTTTAAAACGATGATCGGCAACACGATCGAGTCGTCGATCGCCGCGAGCGCGACGTCGCAGTTCGCGCCGCAGCTCGATTACGTTTACCTCGACGGCCCGCTCCTTATCGACAAAAAAATCGGTTCCGGCGTTCAGCTCGACCGCGGACGAATCATTTTGCCGCGCGAGAACGGCACCGGCGTCAGTTTTCACTCGCGTTGAGCGGAGTTGGGTAAAATAGAACAACGCGGAAAAAAGGCGAAACTCGGCGAAACGGTGAAAGGCGCCGACTTCGAGGTCTTGCGCCGCGTCCTTTGAACGTTAAAATAGAAGGTTTGGGTAAATAAAGGAAGCGAACGGACGGCGATGGCGGCGCAAAAGAGAACGCGGGTGTACAGTCGGCGCGGCGATTTGGGCGAAACGGGGCTTCTGTACGGGCCCCGCGTCGGGAAAGATCATCGGCGAATCGAGCTGACCGGAACGCTCGACGAATTGAGCGCTTGGCTCGGTTGGGCGCGCGCCGAAGGACTCGACCCGCGAGTCGACGCGACTTTAGACGATTTGCAACGGGCGATTTTCGACGTCGGCGCCGAAGTCGCGACCTTGACCCCGGCGAAATTTAACGTCAAAACGGTCGGCGACGCGGAGGTGAAGGCGTTGGAACAAACGATCGACGCTTGGGACGCGCGAGTCGAGCCGCGACGCGATTTCGTCGCGCCCGGCGGAGCGAAGTCGGCGGCGGCGCTGCACGTCGCGCGGACGATTTGCCGTCGAGCGGAGCGGAGAGCGACCGCGTTGTTGCGGTTCGACGAGACCTTTTCGCCGCGCGTCGTCGCTTGGTTGAATCGCGTCGGCGACTTGCTCTTTGTTTTGGCGCGGTTCGAGAACGCTCGGGCCGGACGGCGATGCGAACGGCTCGCCGACGAAACGCCGTCGCTTTGTTGAACCGCGTCGGCGACTTGCTCTTTATTTTGGCGCGGTTCGAAAACGCTCGGGCCGAACGGCGATGCGAACGGCTCGCCGACGAACCGCCGTCGAGCGGAAATAACGTCGCGATAAGGCGGAAATCGAGCGAAATTAAAGCGGGAAAGGGCGGCGGTAACGTCGAAAAAACCGCGCAAAAACGCCGAACGTCGAGAGACGTTCGGCGTTTTTGCTTCTTTTGCTTCTTTTGCTTCTTTTGCTTCTTTTGCTTCTTTTGCTTCTTTTGCTTCTTTTGCTTCTTTTGCTTCTTTTGCTTCTTTTGCTTCTTTTGCTTCTTTTGCTTCTTTTGCTTCTTTTGCTTCT
>JAGBDN010000076.1 GCA_017937485.1 Thermoguttaceae bacterium | reverse complement strand
TTCGTTTCCGCGTCGTGTCCGATTCGTTTCCGATTCGTTTCCGATTCGTTTCCGATTCGTTTCCGATTCGTTTCCGATTCGTTTCCGATTCGTTTCCGATTCGGCGGGCGCCGGAAAAATCGTTAAAGCCGGAAAAGTCGGCGGGCGGCGTCGAGGAGCGCGGGCGCGGACGGACTTTGCGCGTCGGTTCGGAGCGTCGTCGTCGGCGAGTGAAGGAGTTTGTTGACGAGACGGTCGAACGCGTACCGGATTTCGCCTTGCGTCTCCGGATCGGCGTCGATTTTGCGCAACAGCCGCTCGACTTCGGCTTCTTTGATTTCGTTCCAACCGTCGCGGAGTTTGCGAATCGCGTCGATCGACCGGCGCGACTCGATCTCCGACATAAAGCGCGCGGCCTCTTCGTCGACGAGCCGGAGCGCTTTCGGCAGTTCGCGGTCGCGAATTTCTCGGTTGCGAACGCAGGCGGCTTCAAGGTCGTCGATCGAATAAAGGTAAACGTTCGGGCGGTCGCCGACGCTCGGCTCGACGTTTCTCGGAAGGGAAAGGTCGAGAATGAAGAGAGGACGGCCCCGACGGCGCGCTTCGATTCGGCGGTAATCGTCGAGTTTGACGATCGGCTCTTGCGCTCCGGTCGCGGCGATCGCGAGGTCGGCGTCGGCCAACGCGTCGAAACGAGCGTCCCAATCGACGACGGTCGCGTTCCAAACGGCGGCGAGTTTCTCCGCTTTGTCGCGGCTTCGGTTCGAAACGACGACGGAGCGCGCGCCGTAATCGGCGAGATATTTCAGCGTCTCCTCCGCCATCTCGCCGGCGCCGAGCGCGAGCGTTTTCTTGTCGGTCAGCCGTTCGAAAATGTTAAGCGCGAAGTCGACGACCGCGACGCTCGGAACGCTGACGCGGCGCTTGAAGACCTCCGTCTCGACCGAAACGCGTTTCGCCGTCTTGAACGCCGTTTGAAACGCCGCGTTAAGAATCGGGCCGGTCGTTTGCGCCTTGACGGAAAGCTCGTAAGCGCGCTTCGTTTGCGATAAAATTTGCGGTTCGCCGAGAATCATGCTGTCGAGGCTCGACGCGACGGCGAAGAGGTGCGCGGCGGCGTCTTGTTCGCCGAACGAATGAAGCGCGTCGGCGCGTTCGACGACGAGCGTTTCGGCGTCCGCTTTCGGCGTCTTGGTCGAAAGAATCGTCGTCAACGCCGTCGCGTCGTCCGGAAGCTCCGTTTTTTCCGACGCAAAATAGAGTTCGGTTCGGTTGCAGGTCGATAGGAGCGCCGCCTCGACGTTCGGGAAGGCGACGCGCCAAGCGGCCAACGCCTTTTCGGCTCCGGCGGCGTCGAACGAAAAAAGTTCGCGCGCCTCGATCGACGCGGTGCGACTATTCAAGCCGACGATTCGAATCATCGCGAAAACGACTCCTTAACGAACGACGGCGCGGCGTCGACAAACGGGAACGGAGGGAACGAAACGGGAAGGAAGGACGGCGCGACGCCGAGCGGGCGAACGCCGAAAAAACGCGCTTCTTTATTTTGACGCCGAGACGCGACGTTGGCAAGGAGGGAGGGCGCGTTTTGAGCGAATTTTGTCGAAACGTTCGGCGCCGAGAACGCCGAATCGGGCGTTTTTTCCGTTTTTTCCGGCGCGTCGACCGACGACGGCGGCGTTAACGGTTGCGAAACGGGGGCGGATTGGGAAGACGGAACGGCTTCGACGGGACGCGTCGCGGCGGGACGGTCGGACAAATCGCGCCAATGTCCGCGACCGGAGAGCGCGACGAAAAGGAGCAAAACGGCGAGGGTCGCGGAGCAAACGATCGTAAAAAACGCCGCTTCCGCGCCTTCGTCGACCGCCGTCGAGCGCGCCGTCGCGAGGCGGCGAAGAACCGTCGCGACGAAAAGCGCGGTCGCGCCGAGAGCGATCGGGTCGCCGAAGAAGGAAACGGTCGACGCGTCCGACGCGAAAAAATGCAAGCAGTGTCCGCTCGCGACGCCGATTCCGAGGAAAAGGAGCGCGCCGTTCGCCGAAAAACAAGTCGCCCGCGTCGACCATTCGAGCGTCGGAAGAATCGAGTCGGCGACGAAAACCTTGCGCTTGAGCCGCGAACGTCGCAAGAAAAACATCGCGCCCGAGATCGAGCCGACGAGCGAAAGGAGCGTCGCGAAAAGGAGCGAAACGCCGTGCGCGCCGCGCGCCCAACGACCCGGCGCGTTCGGGTCGAACGCCGCGTCCGGCGCCGCGACGCCGACGCCGCAAAGCAAAAGCGCGAGCGGAACGAGGAACAAACCGAACCGCGCCTTCGGGGAAACAAACGTCAAATAAAGGTAAACGAAAATTACCCCGAGCGCGAGCAGGTAAAACCAACCGGCCGGCGTCGATAAAAAACGACCGTGTTGCGCGAAGTGATGGTGATAAAGGAACGCCGTTTGAGCGATCGCGCCGAGAACGGCGAACGCGACCGCGCCCCAACGCAAGCCGAACGCCCGACGTCCGGCGCGAAAATCGGCGATTTCTAAAATCAAAACGACGCAATAACTCGCGATAAAACAGACGATCCCGACGCCGCTTAGCATTTTTGAAGCTCTTTTAGTTGTTGTTTGATTGAGACCGACGAACAAACGGTCGGAACGCGCGAACGCAAACGCCGGGCGGCGTTAAGGAATCGGAACCCGTCGTCGACGCCCAAAATAAGCGTTAGTCGTTCAACTTTTCGACGCGAAAATAGTGAAAACGCGCCCATTGCGTTTTGTTGTCGCGGGGGCCGTTCCAACATTGAACGCCGACGCGGTCGTCCGGGCCGATTTCGAGCCGACCTTCGTAAACGCGACGGAAGGAGGACTCGCCTTCGCCGCAGAATTCGGCGACGACTTTTTGATCGGCGACCGTCAAACGCAACTTGACCGCTTGCGCGTCGACCGGCGTTTTACTCGGATAAACGTACATTTTCCCGTCGACGCATTCGCAAACGAGTTTGAAGACGACGCGGTCGTTTTGGAGCCAGTAAAGGCCGCATTGTTGGAACTGCGCGGTCGGCTTTTCGACGAAGGAACACATCGTTTCGACGCGATAAGCGCCTTCCGCTTTGCCGTCGCGCCAACGGAAGAAATTGAGCGGACGCGCCAACGCGTTGCGCGCTTCGCCGGCGCCGAACGGTTCGAAAAGAATTTCGAGCGAATTGTTGACGAAACGGCGGCAAGGCGCGTTTTCGCGGAGCCAAACCCAACCCGGCTTCAGCGAACCTTCGAAACGATCTTCAAAAACGATTTCCTGCGCGAAGAGGGGAGACGTCGACGCGGCGAAAAGGAAAACGAACGTTAACAATCGGAACATCGGACGTTCTTTCGTTGACGGAGCCAAAGGAGGAAGGAGGGAAAGGGCGGGAAGACGAACGACGAAGAGGCGAAAGCAAACGAGAACGCGTCGAAAACGACGGGCGTTTGCGGTCGGCGCCTTTCGGATGAAAACGCGTTCGACTTTACGTTATTTTACCTTATTTTATAAAATTTTCAAAAAAAGTAAACTTCTTTTTGGCTTTTTACCCCTTTTTAAAGGAAGGAAAAGTTGCGATTTGTCGGTTTTAACGGTCGTTCCGCGCGTCGACGGGGCGTTTTTACCGCGTCGACGGCGGCGCTCGGGCGTCGAGACGGCGTCGGCGCTCCGATTTTTTTCTTTTTTTGCAACGTTGAAAACGCGAGCTAAGGGAACGCCGCGAGAAAAAAGCGGACGCCGGGCGCCGACGCGGCGACGGAAGTCGACGTTTTCGTTAGCGCGTCGTCGATTCGGCGGGCGGGGCGTCGGTCGACGCGGTTGCGCGTCGACGGCGGAGGAGCGCGACGACGCCGAAAATCGCAAGCGTCGGAACGAAAACTTCGAGCGGCGCGCGCATTCGCATATTCGTCCAATAAATCAAATGCGGGATTTGAACCGACGCGACCAACAGGAAGCCGAGCGTCCAAGGGGAGTTCAAAACGGCGGCGACGACGGGCGTTTCGCGGCGGCGTCGGAGGGCGCGAACGGCGAGAAAGGCGAGGCCGAGGAGCGCGGCGGTTTGCTCGACGGAGTAAAAAGCGGCGACGGCGAAGCGGGCGGCGCGGCGGCGCGGCGACTCCAAGTCGGGCGAGACGAGCGGGCGGCCCTCCGCGTTGACGGCGTTCGGGAGGACGCGCCAAAGTTCGCCGATTCGGAGTCCGACCGAATAAAAGAACGTTCGCGGCGCGGAGCGGATCGTCTCGTCGGCGCGCTCCGCCGTCCAACGATTTTGGAAGAGTTCCGCTTCCGTCGAACCCGGTTCGAGCCCGGCGTCGGCGAGCGCGGCGGCGTATTCGACGGCGCGGCGGCGGTGAAACGGCTCCGGATCCCAAAGGCTCCAAGGGGGCGACGACTCAAAATGTCGGTAAATTTCCGGGTTGTGCGCTAAATAGCGGGTGTAACCGCCGTGCGTCGTCGTCAAAATCGGACGGTCGAAGGCGCGGAGGTTGCGGAGCGTCCAAGGCGCGACGGCGGCGCCGATTCCAAGCAAAAAGAGCGCGACGGCGAAAAGTCGGTCGAGTTTGCGGGTTTTGACGGCGACGGCGAATCCTTGCGCGGCGAAAAGGAGGAAGACGAGTCCGGCGAAGGCGAAAAACGCCGGGCGGCAAAGGGTCGAAACGCCGAATAAAACGCCGAGCGCGGCGAAGGCGGCGGGCGCGAACGCTTTAGGGGCGGTTCGGTTTGACGACCGTCGGGCGACGACGGCGGCGGTCGCGTCGAGGAGAAGGGCGGCGAAGAGCGCGGCGAGCGTTTCCGTCATTACCAAGCGCGACTGTTGGAGCAAAATCGGGTCGACCGCGACGAGGAGACCGGCCGCGGCGGCGCTTTTCGGGCCGAAATCGAGTCGGCGAGCGAACCGGTAAACGACCGCGACCGTCGCGACGCCGAGGAGCCAATGAAAGAGCGCGAACGCGGCGTTGCGGGAAAGCGCGAAATAACGGTCGAAAACGCTCCGTTCGGCGGTTGGTTGGGGAGGATTGGGGGATTTAGGAGGATTGGCGGCGTCGGTTTCGGAGGGAACTTGCGTTGAATTAGGTAAAACGGGGGCGTCGGGCAAATTGGGCGATTGGAGCGAAACGTCGTCGGCGACGTTTGGCGCGGCGGGGCGTTCGTCGGCGCGGATTAGCGGGTAAACGAACGTTTTGAGCGTCCAAGGGTAAAGGGGGGGGCGGAACGCGGTCGGCGTCGTTTCCGTTCCGAAAACGTTGTAAACGGCCCAATTTTCCGCCAAGCGCCGGTAATCGTCCGGGTCGGCGTCGAACGAACGAAGCGCCGGAAAAAGAACGGCGCCGCGAATCAGCAACGTCGCGACGATTAACCAAACGAACGGCGACGGACGGCGCGTCGAGCGGACGGGAGCGGAAGCGGCGGGGGCGGACGGCGACATACGGACGGCTCCGGCGGGGCGTTTTTGTCGTTATTAATTAATATAAGGGAGAAAAGCGCGAAAAGAACTTCCCTCGTCGACGAACGACTCGACGGCGCCGGGGCGAAACCGGGCGCCGTCGAGCGCGAGAACGAACGCTCCGACGTTAAAAAATAACGAACGAAGCGAATTTAACGATTTTAACGCTTTAAAACCGTTTCGTCGGCGAAGTCGAGGTATTGCTCCCAGTCGAAATCTTGCACGTCGTGCTTGCCGACGCGGAGGTGATAACGAATCGTCGAACCGACCGAAACGCCCGGGCCCGGCTGTTCTTTGACGTCGCCGATACCGTCGGTTCCGAGGAGACGATAGACCGGGTCGGCGTAAAGCGCGGAGAGGAATTCGCCCTTCGGGTCGGCCCATTGGTCTTGCGTCGCGCTGGCGACGTAAACCGGGCGCGGCGCAATGAGGGCGATCAGCTCGTGTTGGTCGAACGGAAGCGAATTAACGTCGGCGCCGTATTTCTTGAAGTTTTCGCAGAACCAGTGCGGGAACGATTTGTTGATGATCGCGACCGTTTCGCCGAATTCGCGACGGGAGAGCGCCGCCCCGCCGCAACCGGAATCGTTCGAGATAACGGCGGCGAAACGTTCGTCTTGCGCGCCCGCCCAAAGAGCGGTCTTGCCCAAGCGAGAGTGCCCGGCGACGATCGCTTTTTTCGCGTCGATTTCCGGGAGGGTTTCGAGACAGTCGAGGACGCGGGAAAGACCCCAAGCCCAAGCGGCGATGGAGCCCGGTTCGTCGCCGGCGTCGGAACGCTCGCCGAAGAGCGGGTGAACGCCGTTTTTGAAACCGTCGTGTTTGTCCGGGTCGATTTCTTCGTAATAAACGGTCGCGAGCGCGTAACCGCGAGAAACGATTTTATCGATCGCCCAACGGCTCTTGGCGACGCCGCGAACTTCGTCCGGTTTTTTGTTCGCGTTGCGGGTTCGGTCTTTAACGTCGAGCGCGGCGACGCCCGGGTCGTCGGTCGTCGTCCAGTTGCCTTGGAAGTTCGGCATAACGAAGACCGGCGCCGGAGCCTTGCGGTCGTTCGGGATATAAAGGAGGACGTCGGCTTTCGGGGCGGCGTTTGGCGCGTCGAAATAGACGCGAATTTCTTTGCGGGTCGCTTTGCCGCCGAGCGCGTTCGCGTCGGACGTCAGCTCTTCGAACTTGATTTTTTCCGGCGCGACGGACGGGCGCTTGCCGAACATTTCTTGTTCGAAGAGGGCGAGGAGTTCCGGACGGCGTTTGGCGCGCCAATCGTCGGCGGTTTCGATTTTCGTTCCGTCGGCGGCGACGAGCGGGTTCGGAAGGTCGAACTTCGGAACTTTCGCTTCGTCGTAATTCGCTTTTTGTTGCGCGAAAGCGGCGCCGGAAAGAAGGAGCGTCGCGGCGGTCGCGGCGAGCGCCGGACGAGTGAAACGGCGTAAAATGGAGGACATAGGGCGTTCCTTTCGTCGCGTTTCCGAGGCGTCGAGCGTCGGAAACGGGGGATTTTTGAAACGGGAATGAATTTTGAAACGGAAAACGGCGACGTCGGGGCCGAAAAGGAGAGCGACGGCGGCGGTTCGCGTTTCGTTCGTCGTTTATTTTAACGCGTCGACGGCGGAAAATCAACCGAAACGGGGCGATTTTCCGCCGCTTTTGAGCGTTTTTCTTGACGGCGCGTCCGCCCGCCGACGCGTCGCGGCGTTAAAACGGAACGATTGGGGCGCCGGAGCGGAGTTTGTTGATTTTAACGGTTGAAGGCCGCCGCGCCGGGGCGGAGTTTGCCGATTTTAACGTTTGTTGACAACGGTTTCGTCGGCGAAGTCGAGGTATTGAATCCAATCGAAATCGGTAACGTCGTGTCCGCCGGTTCGGAGGTGATAGCGAATCGTCGCGCCGACGGAAACGTCCGGTTTCGGCTGTTCTTTGACGTCGCCGAAACCGTCGGTTCCGAGGAGGCGATAAACCGGGTCGGCGCCGAGCGCGGAGAGGAACTCGCCTTTCGGGTCGGCCCAAGTATCGCGCGTCGCGGAGGCGACGTAAACCGGGCGCGGCGCAATGAGGGCGATCAGCTCGTGTTGGTCGAACGGAAGCGAATTGACGTCGGCGCCGTATTTCTTGAAGTTGCCGCAGAACCAATGCGGGAACGATTTGTTGATTTTCGCGACCGTTTCGCCGAATTCGCGACGCGAAAGAGCCGCGCCGCCGCAACCGGAGTTGTTCGAGATAACCGCCGCGAAACGCTCGTCTTGCGCGCCCGCCCAAAGGGCCGTTTTGCCGAGTCGGGAGTGTCCGGCGACGATCGCTTTCGTCGCGTCGATTTCCGGGAGCGTTTCGAGGCAGTCGAGCGCGCGGGAAAGCGCCCAAGCCCAAGCGGCGATCGAGGCGGTTTCGTCGCCGGCGTCGGAACGCTCGCCGAAGAGCGGGTGAACGCCGTTTTTGAAGCCGTCGTCGAAGTCGGCGTCGACCTCTTCGTAACAAAGCGTCGCGACGGCGTAACCGCGGGCGACGATGCGGTCGAACGACCAACGCCCCTTGACGGCGCCGCGCGTTTCCTCCGGCGTTTTGCCCGCGTTCCAATAATGCCCGGCGATTTCGAACGCGCGGACGCCCGGGTCGTCGGTCGTCGCCCAGTTGCCTTCGAAGTTCGGCATTAGGAAGACCGGGGCCGGGCCCTTGCGGTCGTTCGGGAAGTAAAGGAGGAGGTCGGCTTTCGGCGTTTTGTTCGGCGCGTCGAAGTAGATTCGGATTTCTTTGCGGGTCGCCTTGCCGCCGAGCGCGTTTTTATCGACGGTCAGCTCTTCGAACTTGATTTTTTCCGGCGCGACGGACGGGCGCTTGCCGAACATTTCGCGAGCGAAGAGGTCGAGCAGCTCCGGACGGCGTTTATTGCGCCAATCGTCGGCGGTTTCAATTTTCGTTCCGTCGGCGGCGACGAGCGGGTCGGGAAGTTCGAACTTCGGGACTTTCGCCTCGTCGTAATTCGGCGCGGGAATATTTTGAGCGAAGGCGGACGAACCGGCGAGAAGGAGCGTCGCGGCGGTCGCGGCGAGAGCGGGGCGAGTGAAACGGCGTAAAACGGCGAACATAGGCAAACCTTTCTGGGCGCTCCGGCGATTTCGGACGGTTTTTTCGGGAAGTCGCGAAAAATTTCCGAAATTTTCGGGCGCGGTTTTCTTGAAAAAACGTTGGCTTTTCGGGCGGAAATCGGGTATAATGGGCGCGTCGACCCGGCGACGACCGGCGAAACGTCGAAAAATCGGCGACGTCGGCGCGACCGGCAACCGGCGAAACGTCGAAAAATCGGCGACGTCGGCGCGACCGGCAACCGTCGAAACGTCGAAAAAATCGGCGATGTCGGCGTCGGAGGCGGCGCGGTTCCGCTTCGAACGTCCGTTATTTTAACGCGAGCGGCGGGAAAAATCAATCGAAAGACGCGATTTTTGCCGAGATTTTGTCGTTTTATTAACGTCGGCGAAAGCGGCGGCGAGAAGAAGGGCGAAAAACGGCGGCGCGAGCGGCGAAACGTTCCCGATTCGAGGCGGTCGCGAGTCGGTTCAGTTCGGTTCGGTCAATCCGGTTTGGGGCGGTTGGCGGTCGATTCGCGACCCTGTTCGGGGCGGCTCGACCTAGTTCGGGACGGCTGGCGAACGCGAGAAAAGCGGGCGCTTGGCGTCGGCGACCGTTGGAGAACGCGAAAAAACGGCGGCGCAAAAGCGTCGGTGAAAAGAAATAACGAAACGAAAAAGGAGAAAACGGAATGCAATTTCGGCAATTGGGCTCGACCGAAATCGAAGCGTCGGCGATCGCGCTCGGAACTTGGGCGATCGGCGGCTGGATGTGGGGCGGCGCCGACGAAAACGCGGCGATTCGAACGATTCAAACCGCGCTCGACGCCGGGATAACGACCGTCGACACCGCGCCGATATACGGGTTCGGCCGCTCCGAGGAAATCGTCGGGCGGGCGATTCGCGGGCGCCGTCGCGACTCGATCGTCGTCGCGAGCAAATGCGGGATTCCTTGGGATACGAAGCCGTTTCCGCCCGGCGTCGGCGAGTTTCACTGCTTCGCGGACGACGTCGGGTTGAGCGCGGAACCGTCGAAATATTACTTGCAGCGGTGTTTGCGCCCGGACGTGATTCGGCGCGGCGTCGAGGATTCGTTGCGACGGCTCGGAACCGACTGTATCGATTTGATGCAAATTCATCACGTCGGCGACACGACGACGCCGGTCGCGGACGCGGTCGGTATTTTGGAGGATTTGCGTTGGGAGGGTAAGATTCGCGCCGTCGGAATTTCGAACGCGACGCGCTCGCAACTCGACGCGTATTGCGCCGCCGGGCAAATCGACGTCGCGCAGGAGCGGTTTTCGGCGCTCGACCGAACGGTCGAAAAGAACGGGATTCTCGACGGTTGCCGGGAGCGCGGCGTTTCGTTCTTGGCGTATTCGCCGCTGGAAAACGGGCTCTTGACCGGCCGACTCGACCCGGAACGCGTTTACGGGGCGGGGGATTTCCGCGCTTCCGACCCGAGATTCGCGAAGGCGAACGTCGAACGGGTCAACGCGGCGTTGGCGGAGGCGGCGGGGATCGCGAAGCGGCTCGACCTGAACGTTTCGCAACTGGCCGCCGCTTGGGTCGCGTCGCGGTACGAGCGGGCGGTCGTTCTTTGGGGCGCGCGGACGCCGGAGCAAGCGCTCGAAGCCGCCGGCGCCGGGGACGCGAAACTGAGCGCCGACGATTTTGAAGAGTTCGACGCGATTTTGGACGATTTCGGCGTTAAATTCGATTGACGACGCCGGTTTTGCCGATTTTAACGAGTCGGCGTAAAGGCGAAAAGGCGTTGAAAGCGCGTTCCTTGACCGGGACGCGCTTTTTTTGTCGACGGCCGACGCGGTGTTTGCCTATTTTGGCTGTTTTGACTGTTTTGGCTGTTTTGGCTGTTTTGGCGGGCGCGCCGGGGTTAAAAAGCGTTTGAGCCGGTTTGGGCGGTCGCGTTGGAACGGAAAACGCCGGTTTTATCGATTTTAACGGGCGGCGTCGAGGAAGCGGCGCAAGTCGGCGCGGGTTTCGTCCGGGAGTTTGCGGTCGAGACGGGGCGTTTTCGCGTCGAGTTCGAGCGCGATTTCCGCTTCTCGGCGTTGCGTTTGCGAAGACGTTGCCGGTTTTATCGATTTTAACGGGCGGCGTCGAGGAAGCTGCGCAATTCGGCGCGGGTTTCGTCCGGAAGTTTGCGGTCGAGACGGGGCGTTTTCGCGTCGAGTTCGAGCGCGATTTCCGCTTCTTGGCGTTGCGTTCGCGTCAGTTTTGTCGGTTTTATCGACTTTGACGGGCATCGTCGAGGAAGCGTCGCAAGTCGGCGCGGGTTTCGTCCGGGAGTTTGCGGTCGAGGCGGGGCGTTTTCGCGTCGAGTTCGAGCGCGATTTCCGCTTCTCGGCGTT
>JAGBDN010000075.1 GCA_017937485.1 Thermoguttaceae bacterium | reverse complement strand
TTTCGTCGCCGCGACGGTAGTCGCCGACGCCGCTTTTGCAGCGTCGTAAAGCGAGCCTTTCCAGCCTCTTGTCGCAACGGTCGCGGCGACCGTTCGCGCCGTCCCGATCGCGTTCGCCGCCGCCGTTTTCGTCGCCGAGATAGAAGCGGCGACGCCCGCTTTGCTTGCGCTCCAAAGCGTCGTTCCAAACGCCTTGGTCGCCGTCGCCGCTCTAAACGCCGCCTCTTTCAACGCACCCCAAACGCCGCCGACGCCGCTTTTGGTCGCCGCAAGTCCCGCCGCGCCAACGTCGTAAAGCGATTTCGCCAAGCCTTTATGCGCGACCGTCGCGACCGTCGCTTTCGTCGCGGAAACGACCGACGAGGCCGCGACGCGAGCAAGTCCGCTCGCCGCCGAAGCCGTTGTTTTCGCGACGCTAGCAACCGAAGACGCGACCGCCGTCGCCGGAGCCCGCGCCGCGCCGACCATCGCCGCCGACGACGTTTTAATCGCTCCGCCAAGCGCGGCAAGCGTTCGCGTATAAGCCGCCGAAGCCGCTCGAACGCCCGTAAACGCTCCCGCGACGAGCTTTGCCGCCGTCCCAAACGCCAACAGCGCCCCGCCGCCGACCGTCAGCCCCGCCGCAATCTGCGCAACCGCGACGACGGCGCCTTCGTTTTCTTTAATCCAAGCCGTCGTTTCGCCCGCGACTTGCATTACGGAGTTCATAAGCTCAATCAACGTCGGAGTTAACGCTTCGCCGATCGCGTGCGAAACGCCTTCGATCGCGCTTTCCGTTAATCGAAACGACCCGCCGATTCCCTTGTCCATCTCTTCCGCGACGCGGGCCGCCGCGCCTTGCGCGTTATCGATAGCGTCGTACATTCCTTGGAAGTTCGCGCTCGACAGTTTGATACCACCGCTAAGCCCGTACATCCCGAACAGGTCTTTGTAAGTCGCGAGTTTCTCGGCGTTCGGCATCGACGCCGTCGCGGCGCCAAGGTCGCGCAACACGTCCGACATATTCCGGAGCGAACCGTCGGCGTCGATTACCGCGACCCCGAGCGCTTCGTAACTTTTCTGAACCGCCGGGTCGGCCATTTTCAGCTGAATGTTTTTGAACGCGGTTCCCGCCAAGGAACCTTTAATCCCGAAGTTCGCGAGCGTTCCGACGATTTTCGCCGCGTCTTCGATCGACGCTCCGGCGTCTTTCGCGATAGGCGCGACGAACTTGAACGCTTCGCCCAAATCTTCGAGCGTTTGCGACGAGTTGTTCGCCGTCGCGGTCAAGACGTCGCAGACGCGCCCCATTTCGCTCGCTTCCAAGTCGAACGCTCGCAACGCGTTTCCGGCGATTTCCGTCGCGAGCGGAATCTCCGTTTGCGTCGCCCGCGACAGGTTCATCACGTTGGCGATCGACGCGTCGATTTCCGGCGTCTTAAAGCCCGCGCGACCAAGTTCGACCATTCCGGACGCGACTTGCGCCGCCGTGAAGGAAGTCGTGCGCCCAAGCTCTTTAGCGCGCTCGGTCAACAGCTCGAGTTCTTTCCCGGTCGCGCCGCTAACCGCTTGCGTCGCCCGCATTTGGTCGTCGAAATCGGCGTAATTTTTGACCGCCAACGCAATCGGCGTCGACGCGGCGACCCCGACGCCCAAGAATTGCCCGCCAATGCTCGCCGCCGAATCGCCGAACGCTTTAAGTTTCGACTCCGCGAGTTTTAACGACTGTTGCAACTTGGTTAAGTCGGCGTAAAGCTCGACGTAAGCGCGCCCCGCTCGAATCCCTCCGACGTTCGACATTATCGCAACTCCTTCAAACTAACGAAATAAAAAAGCGACGCCTCGCGGCGCCGCTCTCGTTCACTCGTCGACGACGACGGGCATAAAGTCCTCGGCGTCCTTTGCGTCGGCGTCGCTCGCCCGATGCATATTGAAGACGACCGCGCAAATCCGAGCCGCCAGCTCGTCGTTACGTTCGCACGACGCATACGCGTAATCGGCCAACTCGGCAAGGGTTAGGTCGCGGAAGTTTGGGACTCCGGCGCGACCGGCGAGTCGGACGACGTCGCGCCACGTCGTTCGGCCTCGAGGAGTTCGACTTTGGCGAGGCTTGCGCTTTCCACGACCTCTTTTGAGGCGTAGTCGAGCGCGACCGCTTTCGACGCCCACGTCTTGCCACGTTGCGTAAAAAAATCGCGCCACTCGGCGAAAAACGCTTTTTCCGCCGCCGCGAGCGTTCGCGCGTCGAAAAGCGCGTCGAGTTCGTCCCGAGAAAGCTGTCGCGCTTTTGCTTGCGGCGCGATCATCTCGGCGACGACGCGGCCCAAAAGAAAATCGTCGAACGCCAAGCGAATCGTTATGGCGCGTCCGTCGTCCGATTCCTGCGACGGATTCAACAAATCGACGCCGAGCGCGTCGTAAACTCGTTTCGCGGCGCCGAGATTCAGCGTCAATTCCCATTGGTTGCGTTCGCTATCGTGAAAATATCGCATCGTTTAACTCCTTGTTTCTCAATTATCTTCGTTCGGCTCGACGTTCGCCGCCGCCGTCGTCGTCGCTTTGAACCGTTCAATTTTGCCGTAGCTGGCCAGCGAAATTTTCCACGGAACGCCTTCGTTGCGCGGCTGGTCTTCGCCGACGTCGGTAACGATCCAGTCGCCGGAATACCCCATAGCTTTCACATCCTCGGCGGGAATAAACGTCGCGGCGATCGTCGACGGCTCGTCGGCGTAATACGCTTCGAAAAACGCCTCCTGTATCGGGTCGCCGAGAATAACCAAGAATTCAAGCTCGACCGTCGCCGACTTCTCGCCGGGAACGGGACGCTTCCAACCGCCGTCGTCGCGAGTCGACAGGTCGACTTGGTCGGACGTAAACTGAACGGAAACCGAACGAACGCAAGGAATTTTCGTCAAGCTCTCCAGCGAGCCGGTCGTTTTTCCAACGTAAGCGCGACTTTGATTGCCGAGCGGGTTTTTAACCGCGATCGGCGCGATATACGTAACCATAGCCTAACCTCCAAGTTACTTATGGACGGAGTTTTTAAACAAATCGGGAACGTGCGGCAAATTTCTTTGAAACGCGGGCGTCATATACGGACGCGGCGCGATGCGACACGTTTTCACCGTTTCCGCGACGGCGTTTCGTTTCATTTCGCGGTTCCAAAGTTCCGTCGCGCGACGCGCTTGCGCCTCGGTGCGGAGCCGAACGAACCGCTCTTTTCCGTTCGCGTCGCGAATCGGGCCGCCTTCGCCGACGCGGAACATCTTGTATTCTCGACGTTTCGGCGATTTAATAACCGTCGTTCCGCCGTGTTCGAGCGCCTGCGCCGCGTTTCCGGAACGATTCTTGACCGGACCGACGACGACCGAGTCCCGCGCCTTGTCGTAACCGAAAAGAATCCCTTTTTTGAGCGTCCCGACGTGCGAAGACGGCGGCTTGTACGGCGCCGACGGCTTTTTGCGCTTGCGAATCGACCGCCGCGCGTCCGAACGAACGTAAGCGCCGAATTTTGAGAGGTTTTGACGCGTCGCCTTGTCGACGGTCGCCATAATTTCTTTTGCGTCGAAAAAAACAAACGAGCGTCCGCACGACATTTCGCGCCCTCCTTAACCGTTTATTGTTCTTCGACTTGCGACGCGTCTTCCGCCGCGACCGGAAGCGGGCCGTCGTCGACCGGTTCGACGTCGAAAGCCGGGTCGTTCGCGGCGACGAACCTCATCGCGGCGCCGTATTCGCGAATCAAGTCGGAACGGTCGGCGTCGCCTTTCCAAACGGCGAAAAAGACGAACGCGACGAGCGCGATTTGAACGATAAGTTTAACGCATTCAAGGACTTCTTTCATTTCTTTTTACCTCCTTTTTTCGTCGTCGACGCCGCTTTTTTCGGCGCCGCTTTCGGTTGCGCTTGCGGTTCGGCCGACACGGCGTCGTCTTCGTCGTCGAACGCGTCGCGCCCCGCTTCGACCGCCGCTTTCGACGCTTCGGCGACCCGCTTCAAGAAACCGGGCAGAAGCCAAATCCAGCGGAAACAACGCTTAACGAACGTCGTCAGCAGGTTCCCGACGACGACCGCGCCGAGAAACGCGAACGTCAAATAAAGCGCGAGACGCCGCGTCGCCGGAACTCCTTTTTCGCGCCAAGTCTTAGCGATATCCGCCTTCGCGTCCGCAAGTTTCGCGTCGACGGACTTTTCGACGCGTTCGGCGATACGGTCGAACGCCCGCGAACCGAGTCCGCCCGTCCCCGCGTCGTCCGTTTTTTCGTTCGGCGACTCGGCGTCGTCCGACGGCGTTTCATCGCGTTTCCCGCGATTGTTCCAGCGCTCGGTCGCGTCGTCGAGAATCCCCGTTTCGCGCGGGTCGAGCCGCTCCCAAACCGGTTCGCGATTTCTAAAATCTTCCGGTTCTTCGTTTTGCGACTTTTTGTCGTCGACCGGTTCCGCCGTCCGAACGCTCGTTTCCGCGCGTTCGGTCGACGCGGCGTCGTCCGCTTCCGGAGCGTCTTCTTGCGACTTATTGTCGACCGGTTCCGCGTCGTCCGTTTTTTCGTTCGGCGACTCGGCGTCGTCCGACGGCGTTTCGACCGTTTTTTCGTCGACCGGTTCCGCGTCTTTTTGCATTTCCGGCGCGTTTTCTTGCGTCTTTTGCGGCGAATCGGGCGTTTTCGACTCGTTTTCTTGCGGATTCGGCGCGTTTTCCGACGTCTTTTGCGGTTCGTCGAGTTGCGCCGGAATGCCCGTCGGTTCCGGTTCGTCGAGGTCAACGATCTCGAAATCGGCGTTCGCGTTCGCGTCGATTTTGAACGACGCCGCGTCGTCGCCGTCGCCGTAAACGACCGACGCGCAAGCGTTACCTTTCAGCGCGACAGGCTCGACGGGGCAAGAGGTAAAGCGTTCGGAAAGCGCGATAAACTCTTGTTCGAACGCGGCGCGGGCCGCAAAATACGGCGTCTTGTCGAGTGGAATTTCGCAAATCTTCTCGTTTTGGGCGCTTGCGTTCGGCGTAATCCGAACCAAAATCGCGGCCGGAACTTGAAAAACGCCGTACTTCGCCGCGACGCCGTTCCCGACCGGCGTGTCCGTATTGTACCAGTCGAACCGATACCCTTCCTTCGCAAGTCGCAACAGCTCGGGCCTTACGCGGTCGCAAGCCGGGCAATTGTTCTTGAAAAAGAAGAAACAACTCGTCGCGTTCGCGGCCCGCGCGACGGCGACCGCGTCGACCTTGCACCCCGATTTTTCGGCGGCAAAAACAACCGGAACCATCGTTTTCACGGAGGTTAGCGAAACGTCGCACTCGGTCGCGTTTTCCGGAACGGCGGGCTCGCTTGTAACCCCGGCGGGCGAAACGCCCCGCGCGGCGTCGTACAGGTTCGAAATCGGAATCGCGCCGCCGGTCGAATCGTCGCGCCCCTTCTCGCCGAAAAGCCAGGTGAGAACGCCGACTTGATATAGCTCGCCGTCGATCACCTCGAAAATCCCGCTTCCGGACTGACCGGGAACCGGCGGCGGCGTGAAAACCGCCGTTTTCTCGTCGTAATAATCGACGATGGAGCCGCCCCAAGACTGAGCGAATCGCCCGTCCGGACACCCCGCCGAGAGTATTTTCGCGCCCCGCCCCGGCTTGACGCCCGGCCCCGCGATCTGAATGTAAGGCGGGTCGATTTCGCGTTTTAACGTCGCCGCGTCCGCTTCGAGCGTCGCGAAGTCCCACGGTCTATTAATGTCGTACGCCCGCCAGACGACCTTGCCGCGAATCGAACGTTGCAGATGGTCGCCCCACGACGTAAGGTTCGCTTCGTTATTTTTTGTAACAACGTGATAATTCGTCAAAAAAACGGCGACGTCGGGGCGATCTTTCGGGCAACCGATAAAAACGGCGGTGCCACGCGCTCCGTTCACCTCGACGCGAAACGTCGCGGCGTGCGCGTCTTCCCACGTAAACCCGCGCCGAAACTTAACTTCCGAACCGAGAACCAAGTTCGGAACAAACGCGGCCGCAATAAAAAGCGTCGTCAAAATCAAGCGTTTCATCGTCATATCTCTAAAACCTTTCGCGTCAAAGCAAAGGGAAAAAGGAGCGTCCCCGTCTCCGACGGCGCCCCTTGCAAACTCAATTACAATCCGACTTTACAACCGACGGACGCGCAACCGGAATCGACGCGAACGTCGACGCCGCCGCTCCGGACGCGAACTTTCTCGACGCGGCGTCGCTCGATTTTGCGCTCGTTGAACAAGACGCGGCGCGTTCGCGCAACTTCCCAATTCCGAACGACTTCGCGCTTGGCAAATTTCGGCGGACGCGGCGCTTGCGCTTGCACGACGACGATCGTTTGAACGGCGGCGCTCTCCCCGACCGGGCCGCAGACCGGCGCGTAAACCGGCTCGCACGGCCCGACGTCGGCGACCGGTTCGCACGGCGACGGCTCGTAAACCGGGGCGCAGGCTTGCGGTTCGGCGGCGAAAGCGGCGGTCGCGGTCAAGCCGAAAACGACGGCGAGAGCGAAAAGAATTTTCCAGTTTTTCATCGTTCTATCTCCTTTAACGTTATCGTTTAAAGTTGGTCGGTTTGTCGATAATGAAGCGCCGGGACGAACGAGCGCAACGTAACGACGCTCGTGAAAACCGCCGCTTTTTGCAGGTCGTAGGCCTCGAACGGCGTCGTTTCGACGCTAATCGTTTCGGCGAAAATCCCGGACGTTACGAAAGGCCGCGACACGGCGAGCGCGCGGCGAACGTTCTCCACCAAGTCGAAAAGGGGTTCGAGCTTCGTCAAGTCGGTCGTCCCAACGTATTGCTGGAACCAGACTTGCGCTTCGAACGCTTCCGAAAAGGTCGGGTCGTTCGAAACGCTTTTCGCGTCGACGACGGTCGGCACGACAGTGATTAACAACTCCTTTTCGCCGGACGCGTCGATTTTCGGAAGACCGACGCGAGCGACGGAATCGGTCAGTTTCGCGTCGTTGACAATCTTCGCGACGCTTTGCGCAAAGTCCATAATGTAAGACATTAGCGAGGCTCCTTCTGCGCGTGAACGCGCATCGAAATTTCATAAGGGTCGTCGAACCGGAACACTTCGTCGCCGAGCGGCGCGACGCGGTACGGTTCGCGAACGTTCGAAAACGGCCCGGTCGAAATCCAAAATTTGTCGTCGGCTTTCGGAACGTAACCGCAGTCGCCGCGCAACAATACGTCGACCAAACGGCGTTCGGCGCGACGTTCCGCGACGCCGAAATCTTCGGCGGTCGGTTGCGACAAAACGCCGCTCGTTTCCAAGAGCGTTTCGCCGTCGCGCTCGATCCGAATAACAACCGCGCCGACGCGGTGAAGCGTTCCCGCGACGAACTCGGCGCCGCGTCGCATCATATTGTCGAGCATTACGTTAGTTCCCTCCGAAAATCGGCGGAACGAAACCCGGAACGCCCATTGCGACCGACGCGGCGAACGAGTCGTCCGCGCCGGAAGTCCCGGAATCGCCGGAGTTGGAACCGCCCGAACCGAAAGCGCTCAGCGCGGCCGCGAGCGCGTCGACGACCGAACGCGGCGCGTAAACGGTCGCGGTCGACCCAAACGTAATATCGGCGGTCATTTGCGTTCCTTTCGTTACGATAAAGCGGCGACGAGCGCGACGTCCGTCGCCCCCTTAAAGAGCGGAACGGCGGCGCTTAGCGCGGTCGGGATAATCGAGCCGTCCGGATATTCGACGATTCCGGCGGCTTCTAAATCGAGCGTTACGTCGACTTGCGTTTCCTCGGCGAAAACCCCGACGCGTCTGTCGCGTCCCCTAACGAAAATTTTTCGGGGGGGGGCTTCAACCGAACAATCGGTAAGCGCAATATATATCACGGCTTACGCTCGCACACGGTAATTCAGGGCGACGAGAATCGACTCGTCGTCCGACGCGGCGGCCTCGACGCAAACGCCGAGTTGCGTTCCGGAAGTCGTCGACGTAACCGCTTCGTTCGACGCGTCCCAGTAACACGCCGCGCCGACGGAAAACGTTTCGCCGCTTGTTTTAGGAAAGCGCCAATTCCCGTCGACTTCGAGCGCGCCGGTCGCGCCCGGCTCGATCGGACGGACGGCGCACCCGACAAGCTCGCCCTCGACGACGATTCCGCCCGCCGGAATCGTCTCGTCGCCGTCGTTGACGTAATTAATCGAGCCGTAATTCTGAACTCGTTTCGCAATTTTCATCGTCGTATCTCCTTACGTTTAATCGTTTATCAAGCTCCAGTGTTTTTCAAAATCGCGCGGAAATCTTGCGCCGAAACGCCGAAGTCGATGTAACCTCGGAACTGAATCCCGAGCGTGTCGAAGTCCGCGTCGGCCCGCTCGACCGTCGGTTTGTCCTTGCCGTTGAGGAACGACGTTTCGAACGCCGCGAGCCGGTTCGGGTCGACGAGCAAATACCACGCCGTTTCGCTCGACCCGTTCATCGCCTTCGCGCTCAAATAGCTCGACGTAACGACTTGGAATCGCCCGGCTTGCGGGTTGTAGTTAGCGGGCGTCATACCGTCGGCGCCGTTGTTAAATTGCGTCGCCTTCGTCAACATCAACGCTTGGTCTTCCAGCTCCGGCGGCACGAGCAAAATCGTCGGTCGCAAGCCGAGCGGCGTTCCGTTCTTCTTGAGTTGTTTCCCGAACGCCGTCCGCGCCTTGCTCAACGAGTCGAGCGTAAGCGCCGTCGTCGCGCCGGTTCGCAGGTTCATATTGTGCGCGCTAAAGAACTCGTGCGACGCGTCGCCGTCTTGCGTTTTCGGCGGATTCAGGAAAAGACTCCAACACGCTTCGTTGATCGCGTCGGCGGCGCCCATCCCGATTTCCTTCGGCATTTGCGTCAACGCGCCCAAGTCGTCGTTAATCAACATCTTGCGAGTCAGCGCGAACATAATCCCTTCGGTGTCCGCTTGGACGGAGTATTTTTCGTCCGAAACTTCGCCGTGTTCGAACCGCCCGCCGTCGGTCAACTTTTTAAACTTAAAGGACGAGTTCATCCGGTAGCGTTCGTGCGGCTTAAAGTCCGAAACGGAACCGACTTTGAACGCTTTACGCCAATCGGATTCAACGTACTCGAACCCGGCGAGAAGCGCGGCGTTCGCCGTTCGCGACAAAACGTAATTAAGGTTCGTCGTCGAGAACGCCGCTTCGAGCCAACCGCGATTGTCGCGCTTGAATCGCGGCAATCCGCGCCCGCAAGCGAGTTCGCAAAATTCCGTCAACGACGCGTCGCGGTATTTGTCGGCGGCTTCCAAGTCCTTTTCAGCAAAGCGGTTTTCGTCGACCGGGAGCCCGCAAGCGCGGAGCCCGATCGCGACGAGCGCGTCGTTCGAAACGCTCGCCGGTTGCGAATAATGGAGCGGCGGCGCCGTCGGACGGCTCGCGCGAAATCGCTCCAACTCGGTTCGCATACACTCGACGTCGAACTTTTCTTCGCTCCACCCTTCTTCGATGGCTTGCGCTACGACTTCCGGATCCATATCGGCGCCGCGTTTCCGAATCGCGGCGATTCGCCGATGTTCCTCGGCGTATTGACGCCGCGTCGCGCCAAAGTCGACGGCTCCGGTCGGCGGCGAAGTCGGCTCGTTAACCGGCGGTTCGACCGAGGTTTGCGGTTGCGGAATCGGCGTTTGGGTATCGGTAATACTCGACATATTATCGTTTCCTCCTTGCGGGTTGATAATCGAACATTTGATAGTCGAGGAAGTCGCGCCGTCCGCGCCGAACTCCACGACGGAAGTTTCGTAAAGGCTGATTTTACGGATGATAGTAACGGACGCGTCGACCGTGCGACCGTTCACGACGGCGGTCGCGTCGTCGTTCAAAAATTCGACTTCGAGCGGCGTTCCGCCGATGGACGCTTGCCAAGGGAAACCGTTCTTCGCGCTCGACGTAAAATCCTTCGCATACTCGGTTTGGCGCGAAACGACGCCCTCCAAAACGAGCGCGCCGTCGCGAATTTCGCTCTTCTCGACGTGTCCGATTCCGCACTTGACGATATGGCCGTAAACGATGGGAATCTTAGGACTTGCGAACGAAATCCCGGCGAGGTCGACGATCACCTTTCCGTATCCGCCGACTTCCATCACGGCGCCGGTGTACGCGACGATTTCGAAGCGCGGCAAGGCGTCGCCTTCGACTTGTTTGCACTCGAACGGTTCGCCGTAAAGTCGCACTTTCGAACCTGTTAGGTCGGGTTTATTACTCATCGTCGTCTCCTTCTTCGTCGTCGTTCTTTCGAGTTTTTCGGTCGGCGGGCGGCGGCGCGACTTGCTCCGACGTCAAACCTAACTCCCGCATTTTATCGAGTTCGCGCTTGCGCTGGATAAGCGCGTCTTCCCAGTCGCGCCCCATTTTCGCATATTCGTCGGCGAGCGTCGTCGTCATCGACTGCAATCGAATCGCCTGCGCGTCCGCTTCCTTCACGGGGTCGACGTGTTCGAAACCGTCCCATTGGAACGTAACGACCGGTCGTTTCGGCGTTTGCCGCCCTTGCGAACGTTCGAGCGCCGCGTATTCGTCGAACCAAGCGTAAAAAATCGGACGCATAACCGCGATTCCGGCCGCCTGCTGGTCGAGCCGAATCATCTTGTGAAACTCTTGACAGTCGAGCCGTCCGGACGCGTAGTTGTGTTTCGCGCTGTCGCCGGAAACGAGGTTGACCGGAACTTGAAGCGCCCGACCGATTTCCGACAAAAGTTCGCGTTTGAAATCGGGGTACGTCGTCGTCGGTTGCTCGGCTTTCAACTGCGAAACCTCGTTGTTTTCCGGGAGCTTCAACATCGCGCCGCGCGTGATCGGCACCTCTTCGAACCAAGCGAGGGATTCGGCCTCCCCTTCCTCGTCCGCCGCCGACGTTCCGCCGGGAATTTCATCGCTGGTGATAACGGCGGCGAAATCCGCCGCGACTTCCGCCGCCGTTACAACGGCTAACGTGTACCGTCGCAGAAGCGCGAAAAGGCGTAGCGCCGGTGCGATTTCGGGCGCTCCCCGGTGTTGCTCCGACGTAACGCGTCGGAACCAATGGACGACGTCTTTCGCGTCGTAAACCTTGGCGTCGTTGAAGTAGGAGGCGCTCCGACGTTGCGACGACCCGAAACGTTCCGGGTCGAAACCGAGGTCGCCGGGATGCGACGTCGCGACGCGGTAGGAAACCGGGTTCCCGAAATCGTCGAGCGCGATACCGTCGACGTCGCGCGGGTCGGGGCGGTAATAATCGGCGCAAACGCGCTCCGCGTCGAGCGGGACGACGTCGAGTTTGATTCGCCCCGGCAAACCCGGATTATTACAGAGGATAGCGAACGCTTCGCCGTCTTGGTAACGCGCGAACCGCATCGCCCGCAACTTCTCGGCGAGCCGAATTTCCTCGCTCCACTCGCAAAACGCCCACTCGATTTGTTGCCGGTCGCGGCGCGTTCGGTCGTCGGCGTCGACAATTTGCAAACGCGGGCCGCTCCCGACGACGGCGTTGGCGATCGTCAGTCCGAGCCCGGTCGCGTAGCAGTTGTTCGCGACTTCGTACCGCGCCCGTTCGCGGAGTTTGCGCCGCGTTTCCGGATCGAGCGACGCGTCGACGCTCCGCGAATCGGCCCCGCTCCAAAATCGGTCGAGGTCGCTTTCGGGACGCGTCGCGTCGTAGCGAGTCGAACGCAAAAAACGCCGCCGAACGGGCCGGACGACCGCGCCCGATTTTGGAGCGACGGCGACGGCGTTCGCTTGCGTTTTTCCGCCTTGTTTTTTCGAGTTTTCAGTCATACCGATATTATATCTAAACACTTGAAAAATAAAAGTTTAAACATTCCAAAAACCGAAATTTTGTAATAGTTCCAGCCTCCGCCGCCCGGTTGTAACGACCAAAACAAAAATCGGAGTTTTCGGCGACGCTAAATCGCGACGCGGCAAGCGGTTAAGCGAAAATTTTTCGAGTTTTTCAAAAAAATTATTTTAAAGACTCTTGCAAAACCCTTAAAATATAGTATACTTATTTTTGTCAAGAGGGAGAACGGTTCTCCAAACTCTTGACGGAACGCTACTTTTGAATAAAAGGGCTTTTAAAATGGTTGACACGTTTGTTACTTATTATTCGGTGCGGCGTCAAAAAATTGTCGGGAAATTCAAGACGATGGAAACCGCCGCGCGTAAGCGTCCGGGTTGCCAAATCTGGAAAACCACCGAATATTATGCGAACGACGGTTGGGTGATGACCGTGATTGAACGTCTCGTCTAACCCTCAACCTAGCGGCTTCGGTCGCCGTCGCCCGCGCCTCAAAAACGCGGGCGGCGCTTTTATGGAGTAAACGCTATGCCGATTAAAGACTTGCAGGAAAAATACGGTAACACGACGAACACGCGGTCGCTAATGAATAAAGCGATTTGCGCGGAATGCGTCGGCGCGTCGGAGCTGTTGGCGGCGATACAATTCGCTTCGAATCGGCGCGAACGTTCGCAAAATTGGGCGACGCTGTACGAACTTTTGAACAAAGTTCGCGACGCGATGACCGCCGACGTCGCCAAACGATACGATTTCAAAACCGCCCGAGAAAGCGACGCGACCAATGGAAATTAAACTTGTCGACTCCAACGCCGGAACGTCGATAAACGACCTCGTCGAAGCCGAAATTATCGCTCGTTCCGCGACCGCCAAACCCGGCGATAAATTTTGCCTCTTCCCCGAAAAAGCGACGGACGCCGAAACGGCGGAAGACTTGGACAAAACCGCCGACTTAATCGACGACGCGGAGGTCGCGACCGAAATGCGGCGCCTCGCCGAAAACTTGCGGCGCGGACGCAAACCGAAACCGGCGTCGAAACTTCGTCGCAATAAAACGATTTTACGCTTCACCGACGCCGAACTCGCGACAATTAACGGAGCGATCGACGCCGACGAAGAGTTCGCCGTCGCCGTTCGCGAACTTGCGCTCGAAGCGGCGGAAGCGCGACTTGCGAAAATCGGCGAATAACGTCGCTTACCGAAAGCGCGTCGGGGCTTCCCGGCGCGTTTTTGTCGCGGCGCCGTCAAAAAACTTCGCCGAAGAGCTTCGTCAAAATCGCTTCGGTCGCGTCGACCGAAACGCTTCCGCCGACGCCGCGATACGCGTCGCTCCCGGTTCCGACGTAGACAAAATCGTCCGGAAAGCCCAACGCGGCGCCCGCTTCCGGCGCGGTTAAGTAACGATAATTTTTGAGGTTGTCGCCGACAAACATCATCGGGCGCGTCGTCAACGTCGGGAACGCGCCGTCAAGCGGGTACGCTTCGTGGAGAAAACCGTGGTTGGGGAAAAGCGCGTCCGACCAACCCGCGTCGCGGGCGGCGTCGAGCCGCGCCAACGTCGCTTTGCCGCGAAGGTGCGCGAGCGGTTTCGTCGGCAGGTCGAAGCGCAAACAATCGCGAATCGTTTTCGTCGCGACGTTTGGCGGCGGTTCCGGAGGCGTAAACGGCGACGCCGCGTCGAGAACTCCGGCGACGTACAAGCGGACGCGCTTCGACGCTCCGCCAAAGCGGCCCCCGTCGAGCTTGAACGTCGAAACGGCGTAACCCAACGCCCGCAACTCGCCTAAAAAACGCTCAAAGTATTCGCCGAGCCGGGACTTAACGCGGGCGCCGTTTGCGTCGAGCGGGCCCCAATTTTGCATCCCCGGAACATTTTCGAAGACGAAAGCGCGCGGTCGAGCCGTTCGAATCCAACCGTTCAGGACGTCGTTCGCCAAGTTCTGGACGTTGGCGCTAAGTCCCGTCGTTCCCTTGACTCGCGAAAATTCTGTGCAAGGACACGACGCCCAAAGAAAATCGATTTCGCCCGCTTCAAAGCCTTCATCGAGCGCGGTCGTTTTGGCGAGGTCGCGAACGCGAAACGTCGTTTCCGGAAAGTTCGCCGCGAACGAGGCGGCGCGTCGCGAGTCGACGTCGCAAGCGTAAAACCGATTCCGCGACGACGCGCAAACCTTCGCGACGGCGCGTTTTAGCGCGATATGTTCTCCGCCGATTCCCGCAAACAACGAAACAAAATTCATACCGTTTCCTTTCTTTGAACGCCGCCGCGTTCGGCGGACTCTTCAAGCGCCTTGCCGATTTTCTCGTTTCCCATTCTCGTTTTCCTAAACGTTGCCTCCGCCGTCTTTTGGAACAAAACCTCCGCGCCGGTCTTTCGCCGAGCGGCGCAATACGACGCGGAAAGCGGTCGCGTTTCGACGCCGGGATAAAGCGCGCGAATCTCCGGAGCGTCGTCGTAAGTCAAGAGCCAAGGCGCCGCGACGTCGTTCAAGAGCGCGTCGGCAAGTCGAGCGTGTTCGGACGCGTCGAACGAACGCCGGTAAAGTCGCGGCCCCTGCGCCCAATACGGCGGGTCGGCGAAAACGACGACCCGCCGGTCGGGCGTCTCGCTCCGCAAGCTCCGGAGAAACGTCGCGAAGTCGGCGCAAGAAACGCGAATCGCGTCCCGGCGTTCGGCGAGCGTAACGACGCGGCGAACGAGCGTTTCGCGGTTGAAACGAGCGTCGAGTTTGTCCGCTCCGGCTTGCGCGGCGCCGCCGATCGGCCCGGCGGTCGCGATTCCCGACCGACTCGTCCGGTTCAGGTAAAAGAACGCGAACCCCAACTCGAACGAAAACGCGCCGCGAAGTTCGGCGTAAATCCGCGCTTGCCGTTCTCGTTCGGCAAGGTCGAGCGGAACCGTCCGAATCGCGTCGACGAAACGCGCCGTCTCGTTCAGCGCCGCCGACCAAAACGCCGCGACCGCTTCGTCGGCGTCGTTCAACGCGATTTCGGCGACGCGCCCGGCGAGCAGAAGCGAGGTCGCGACGCCCGCGCCCCCGGCAAACGGTTCGGCGAAGCAAACGTCCGCGCCGAGTCCGGCCGCGTCTAAAATCGCCGCGACCGTCGGCGCGAGCTTCGTCTTCCCGCCCGGATAACGGAGCGGCGACGCAAACGGGAAACGCGCTTTCTCCACTTCTTTTCTCCTCTCGCGCCGGTTGAGTCAATTCAAGTCGACGTTGCGGAATTTGCCGAAGCGAATTCCGCGCGTCGCTCTTTTTTTCGTTTTGCCGTCGCCGCGTTTTCTTAGGTATTCCAGCGCGGCGATTTGCTCATTGACGCTAAATTGCTCGACGCTTCCGGCGTCGGTCGCGGCTTTTTTCGGCGACGCGACGCGCTCCGCAAACTCTTTTAATCGTTCGTTTTCCGTCATTGTTATCGTCGTCTCCTTCTCTGTTGAAGTTCCGAAAATGAAACCCGGCGCACTTTCCGCGTCGGGGCCGTTTCGCCCGGCGTCGTCGGAAGTTTCGCGCCGCAAATCGACGCGCCGACGCAAGCGCCGACGAGGCAGTCGAACCAGTGATTGTCGGGCCGCTTCATTCGCAGTTTCCACTCGTTGACGCGGCGCCCGGTGCGCTCGTTAACCGTCGGGACGCAGTATTCCGCCGTCAAGTGCGACGCGATGAGGCCGCGTTCGCCGGGGTCGCCGTTAAGCGACAAACAGCCGGGGTCGCCCGGAGCCGTCGCTAAGCGACCGTGTATGAACGACTTCCAAAAGTTCGCGTCGATAACGGCGTGTCGCGTCGACCGTTTCCCGATCGCGTTCGGAACGCGCCAATGCAAACCGACGACGTCGCCGCGTTGCGCTTTGTAGTCGCCGAACGCTCGGCTCGACGCGCCGACGCCCATCCCGTGCGACGGCAAGAGGTTCGCGCCGAAACGGCTTCGTCGACAAAACTGGTACACGACGTCGGTCATCTCGCCCCAGTTTGCGTCGATAAGAATTCGATCGTAACGCATCAACGCGCCGTCTTCTCGCGCAACTCCCCGTTCGAAAAGAGTTTCGACGAGCGTTTCGAGTGCTCCCGTCAACGCGCCCTCCAAGCCGGGGATTTTTTGCCGCGCATCGAACGCCTTTTTCTTCGCGACGTCGCCTAACGTCGGTCGCGCTTCTGAAAGTTGGAAGTTGAGTTTTTTTTGCTCCGGATACGTTCCCCAATCGATTACGACGCCGGTGAAATTCCGCTCCCACGCGACCGACGCCCAGTAAAGGAGGTCTTTGTGAACGTCGATAAAACCCGTCAAAAGTTGACTTTCGAGCGGCGCGACGCCCCGTTTATAACCGCTCGATTTATTGATAATCGTAATCGCGTCGACCATTCCCTCGCCGCTCTCGTCGACTTTGGCGACCGGCTCGTTTTGGTATTCGCTCAAAAACGCCGTTTCGTCGCGGAACTTGAGGTTCATCGCGAACTGAATCGCCGAAATTTCGTCGTCGTTGAAGCGAGCAGGCCACGATACGACCGCGCCTTCGTCCATCTCTTCGCGATGCAAGCGGTAAAATTCCGTCGCTTCCGAGCCGTCGCCGTCGTTGATAAGGTCGGACTCGCGGATTTCGCGGTACTCTTCCCATCGCGCCGTATTTTTCGGCGGCGACTCAAGAAGCCGGTACTTTTCGCCGCGAAATTCGGGGTTGCGTTTGCGGTCGAGGAGCCGGTGCGCCACGTCATCGTCCGCGCCGACCGTCATTGTGATGCAACACGCGATTTTCTTACCGGGGCCCGCCATCCCCAAAATATCTGCCTTAATGATTTGTTCGCGCGAATCGCATTGCGTCGGCGAAAACGCCGATTCGCGGGTTTGCGGGTCGTCGACAAGGACGTGCGTCGGTCGGAGGATGCGCCCGTCGTATCGAGCAAAAGACGCGCCGCGAAGTTCGCTCCCCTCCATTCCGGAACATTGAATGACGACGCCGGACGCCGCCGAACCCGGAATCGCGGGCAACACGACGCGGGTCGCGCCCCACTCGATACGCGTCGGCTCCCCGCGAAAGCGTTGGCCCTTTTGACGGTGCGCGACGCGTTCGAGCTTGCGAATCGCGACGCAAACTTCCGGGAAGTCGGCGAGTAGGAGCGGGTTCGTTTCCAACCAAACCTTCAGCTCTTCAAGGAGCTTTTGCGCCCGCGCCCCCGACGCGGCGACGAGCATAATGAACTCGGTTTTCCCAGTCAGCGCCGCCCAAAGGACGAGCAGTTTGTTAAGCGTCGACTTGCCGGAACCGCGCGGCATAACGAGCGCGTAAATCTCGCCGTTGCGGACGACGCGCTCGAGCTTCGCGATCACGTTGCGGTGCATCTGCGAAAACGGCTTGTCGAAAACGAACCGGAAATACGCGAGGCAGAAGTACATAAACGACTCGCCCGCCCGACGTTTGCGCTCCGGATTCGCGACCGGCGGCAGTTCGCCGATTTCTTGCGCGGCGCGAACCGACTCCGACGCGCGGTCGCGGGCCGCCGCTTTCGTCGCTTCGTAAGAGTCGACGACGGTTCGCGCCGGAGCGGCTTTTTTCGAATCGTATTCGAGCGCCAAAAACGCCGCGTACTTGAGGAGGTCGACCGTTTTATCGTCGCCGATGTTGTACCCCGCCCGCTCCCGGTCGCGTCGAAGGCGGGACTCCGAAACGCGGGTTCCGGTCGTGTTCAGGAGTCGCAACAGCTCGACGGGTTTCAGTTGGCGGACGTTCATCGTGGTTCATTCTCGGTTAATCATAAAGGCGACGAAATTCAAAAGCGCGATTTTACCGTCGCCGTCGAGGAGTCCGCCGTCGCGGGCGATTCGCTCGACGAGGCCGACGTCGACGCGCCGCTTCGAGGCCGCCGACAAGATTTTCGCGAGCGTTTCCGGGGTCAAGCGCGACGCGTCGACGGTCGGTTCCGGCGCGGCGGTCATCGGACGACCTCCGCTTTTTCGCCGCTGAACGCCTCCCAGCGTTGGACGATCGCGTCGCAGTAGTTCGGCGAAAGTTCCAGCCCGAAGCAACGCCGCCCGAGCCGCTCCGCCGCGACGAACGTCGTCCCACTTCCGGCGAAGGAGTCGAAAACGACGTCGCCCGGTCGCGTCGAGTTTTGCATCTGCAACTCGAACAACTCGACCGGTTTCATCGTCGGGTGAACGTCGTTCTTGCGCGGCTTGTCGATTTCAAAAACGGTCGACTGCGACCGCCCGCCGTTCCAGTAGTGCGCCGCCCCGCCCTTCCAGCCGTAAAGGCAAGGCTCGTGCCGCCATTGGTAGTCTTGCCGCCCCAACACGAGCGAGTTCTTCACCCAAATAAGGCATTCGCGGAGCGTCCAATCGACTTGCCGGACGGCCTCGCGGAAGTTGCGTCCTTCGGTGTCGGCGTGCCAAATGTAAAACGCGGCGCCGGGCCGAAGAACGTCGTTCGCGCGGCAAAAGGCGGAAGTCAAAAACGCGAGGAAATCGGCGTCCGCCATCGAGTCGTTCGCGATTTTGAGCCCGGTCGAGCCGGTGTAGTCGACGTTGTACGGCGGGTCGGTCAGGTAGAGGTCGGCGGTCGCGCCGTCGAAAAGCCGCGCGACGTCCGCCGCGTCGGTCGAGTCGCCGCAAAGAAGCCGATGCTCGCCGAGCCGGAACATATCGCCGCGCTTGACGGTCGTCGTTTCCGGAATCTCCGGCGCGTCGTCGGGGTCTGTGAAGCCTTCTTTCGGCCCCAAGGCAAGGAGACGAGCGAGTTCGTCGGCGGAGAAACCAAACGCCGTCGGGTCGAAATCGGCGTCGGCGCTCCGGAGCGCGTCCAGTTCGAGCGTCAAGCGCGGCAAATCCCAATCGGCGAGTTCCGCCGTCTTGTTGTCGGCGAGTCGGTACTCCCGCGCCGCCTCCGGAGAAAGCCCCGTCGCGACGACGACCGGGACGCGCTCGAGCCCCAACTTCGCCGCCGCCTTCAAGCGAGTGTGCCCCGCCAAAATAACGCCGTCCTCGTCGACGACGAGCGGCGACCGGAACCCGAACCGCCGAATCGATTCCGCGACCGCCTCGACCGCGCCGTCGTTGATTCGCGGGTTGTTTTCGTAGGGCCGCACGTCGCCGAGCGGGCGCAATTCAACCGAAAATTCGCGTAAATCGAGCGGATTCGTCGTCATTTTTTAAGCCTCCAACGTCGCAAAAAGTAAGGGCGAAAACGTTCAAATTGTTCCCGCGCGCGTTCAAAAAAAAGTCTTTCTCCCACCCGGCGGGGTTCCCTTCGCTCTCTTCTGTAAGAAAGTTTTGGGGAGTACCTTTTGGGGTTGAAAATCGTACCGTTTACCCCCCTTCGGAGGGGGGTAAAATTAGACGCCGCCTAACTTTACCCCTCCCGCCCCTCTCGACGGGTCAAAAGTTAGCCTTGGCTTAGCTTCCGGACAGTCGACGAGTCGAAACGTCCTCCGTCCTCGTCGGCGACCGGGTCGAACGACGCGAACAATCTCGACGCGCCCTTTCTTGACGAGTCGTTTCAACGCGCGGTCTCGAACACGACGGTCGGCGAACGCTTCGCACCCTCCGACATACTTGACGGCGCGGTTAATCTCTCGCAACGTCGCGCCCTTGCGACCGTAAATCTGCAAGAGCGTTTCAAGCGCGAGCAAATTTCGCTCCGCTCGCAGTTTGATTTTTATTTTATCTTTCACGCTTAGTCTTCCCCTTTCGCCGCCGCAAGCGTCGTGCAATGGCGTCAATTATATGTCCGTCGTTTTAAGACGGACTATAATAGACTCTATTGATAGACGCTCTAGCTCAATGGTTACGGATTTTGATGGTCGCGGATAATATATATAATAGAAAATCCGCGACCATCATTTTCCGCGACCATTGGTCAACCGTCCGCCGGTTCCGAATGCGGCAACGAAAAATAGTATTCTTTCTTAAAATTCCACGCTTCGACGCGCAACGCCGAAAGCGCTTCCCGAATCGTATCGCGAGCCAACAGGTCGTTGTTTTTCGCCGCGACCCAAATTCCGTCGGCGTCGTCGCCCGGCTTGTATTGTCCGCGTCGCACGGTGCGTCCGTGTTCCGGATCGTCGGTTCCGTGTTCCGAAAAATAGTTCAAAACCCAGCGACGCGCCGCCTCTTCCTTCTCTTCTTTTTTGCTCTTCTTCGGTTCCGCGTCGAAATCGTCGTCCTTCCCCGCGTCGAAGTCCATATAAAGCTCGCCGTTTGCATCCATCGTCCACTGGAGCGCGTCGACGTTTCGATAATCGAAACAGTTCGACTTGACGCAACGCATCTCCGAATATCCGGGACGTTTGCGCAAACTCCGGAGCAAATACGCGACGCGGGCCGCCGCGATAACGTCGATGGCGCCGATGAACCGGTCTTTCAGCGACGACTTATCGTTCGTTCCGGATTTTCGCAAGTGCGTTACGAGTATCGCGGCAAGGTTGCGTTCTTCGACGAACACTTGAAGCGGGCGCAACACCGCGCGAACGTCGGTTTGTTTGTTCGAGTCGACGCCGTCGCCCCACGCGATCGAAATCGGGTCGACGAAAATCGCGCGGCACGGGACGCCGGTTTTGCGTTCGGTCGCGTCGACGGCGGCGGCCAGCGAATCGAGCCGTTGGAGCGACGGCGGAACAAACTTGCCCGCTTCGGTAAATTCTTCGAAAACGATGATTTTCGATAAATCCGCGCCGAATTGCGCCGCTTTCTTCTTGACGACGCGCGAAACGTCGTCCTCGCCGCGAAACATCAGGACGGAACACGGTTCGCGTTCCTCGAACGGCTCGTTTGGAAACGGTCGACCGACCGACAATGACGCGGCGAACCAAGCGAGAAGCGTCGACTTCCCGACGCCCGGTTCTCCGCCGACGAGCGAGATTCCCGCCGTCGGGAAATAGCCGGGCCAAATCCACTCGAAATCGCGGTCTTCGTATTCGTCGAGCGACCGAATTTTCACGAAGAGCCCCTCCGACGGCGTTTCGTTCGTTTTTTCCTCTTGCCTTGTTTCGCGGTCGAGGCGGTCGAAAATTAAAAGGTCGGTCAAGCCTTCGGCGCGGCGGTCGGCGATCCAGTCGGCGACGTCGTAACCGGCGCCGCGAAAGGTCGGCGGCGCGTCGAAAATTTTGGCGCGAACGTCGAAACCCGCGTTGCGGAACGCTTCGACCGTTTCGTCGACCGCCTTGCGCCCCGGCTTGTCGTCGTCGCCGAGAACGACGACCGGAACGCGCGGCAACCCGGAAACGAAGAGCCGCCAACGCGACGCCTGCGACGAGCCGCCCGCAAGCGTCGTCGCGACGCGACGCGTACCGGCTAAGCGGAACAGTTCGTTCAACGCGTCCGCGCACTTCTCCCCCTCGACGACGTAAATTTCGATTAAGCCGAGCGTCGCCTTGAGCGCGCAAGCGTTGTACGGAACGGGGATCGCCTTCTTGCCGTCGTTCGGGTCGGGCAAGAGCCCGGCGACCCAACCGCCGTTCTCGAACCGCTCTTGTTTGAACGTTTTCGAACCGTCGGGACGCTCCGTCCGGACGACGCGCCAAAGACGCTCGCCCCGTTGCGTCTCGTAATAATAAACGTCGACTCGTTCTTCGCGACGCGGCGGCGCGACCGTTGGGGCGTGTCGGGACGCCGAAACGCTCGAATCGCCGGTCGTCGGCTCGACGCCCAAATAATCCGCGACGAGCGACAGCGCTTCGGAGAACGAACAGTCGTTGAACCATTTGACCGCGCTCAAAAAGTCGCCGCTTCCCTCCGACTTGTCGCGGCAACAGTGCGAGCAGTAAACGCGGCCCCGGTCGAACGACGTAACGCGAAACCGCGTCGAGCCGCCGCACTTTGGGCAAGGGAACTCGCGATTGTTCCCGGCCAGCGCCGCGTCGATAACGTCGTTCGGAACGCCGCAAAGGTCGTGCAAAATATCGAGCGTTTTGCCGTTTGCGGCCCGCTTAATCGCGTCGACGTCGTATCGCGCGTTCATTGCCATCGATATTTCTCCGAGTCCGGTTTCCGCCCGCGTTTTTGCGGCGCGTGTCGTTTTTCATTTCGTTTTTCGAACGTCTTTTCTTTTTCGCGTCGAACCTGCCAATAACGTTTCAAGACGTCGCCGCTCAAATTCAAATCGAACTCGCTTTCGTCGAACGCGTCGTCCGGGCCGTCGACCGGAACGCCGCGCCGCCTTGCCTCGCAGACGGAACACGGCGGCGGCGTTTCGTACCCGCAGACGGGACAGCGAACCGGATAATCGTCGACAGTCGGCTCCGGCTCGGGCAGTCCGTACATCCGGAGGCGTTTGATAATTTTCAGCGTTCCCGAGGGCGACATTCCGATTTCTTGCGCGATTTGTCGCGCCGGAACGCGCTCTAAAAACCGTTGCCAAACGTAACGAGCGGCGGCGTCGGCGCGCTTCGACGGGCGTCTCCCGCGACGCGGCGACTTTTTCGACTCGTCGTTTTCCTCTTCGTCGTCGAACAACCTGAAATCGTCGCCGAGTTCCAACTTGTCGCGAAGCGGTTCCGGCGACGCGTCGACGATAATATCGTCGTTTTTTTCGTTGTTTGGCGCGGACTTCGGTTCGTCGTCGAGAAAAGCCGCGCCGCCGTTACTCGACGCGGTTTTCGTTTGCGACGGGGCGTCGGGAAAGAGCGGCGTAACGTTCGAATAGTCCATATTGTTTCAACTTGTTGTAAATCGTTTTCTCGGAAACCCCTAGGACTCGCGCCGCTCGCGCTTTCGTCCCGACGCGTTCGAGCGTTTCGACGATCGCGCGACGCTCGAGGTCGGCGAGCCGCAACCCGAAAAAGGTCGGGCGAACGTGTCGCGTCGACTCGGCGAGCTTCGCCGCGTTCCGAATCGCCTGCAAAAACGCCGCGCGGCGACACGGCTTAACGAAAAGCGCGAACGTCTTGTCGCGCCAGCGGTCAAAAAACGGTTCGTC
The DNA here is from genome assembly GCA_017937485.1 of Thermoguttaceae bacterium. Lineage (GTDB taxonomy): Bacteria > Planctomycetota > Planctomycetia > Pirellulales > Thermoguttaceae > RUG369. The sequence goes on along the minus strand of JAGBDN010000075.1, from coordinate 30,052 downwards.
GCAGAGCAAAATCGTCGGCGTGTCGACCGACGCGAAATCGTCGCAAACGCGGTCGACGGTCGCGGCGCCAACGTTCGTCGCGTCGAAAACGACGACCGGAATCGACCCGACGCGCTCCGGAACCGCGTCGCGCGGCTCGACGCAAAGGACGACGCGCCCGGCGTCGACGAGGCAGTCGCGAATCGTTTTCGCCTCGTTTTGCGACGTCGCGACAAGCAAGACGTCGGCGCGTTCCGCTTCGTCGCTAAACATTGTTGTCGGAGCCTTTCGCGCGACGCGGAGCCTCGTTAAGCGACGCCGCGACAAACTCGGCCAAGTTCTCGACCGCGAGGAAGCGAACGCGAACGCCGTCGGCGCGATGGAACGCCGAACACAGCTTGTAATACGAGCAAGTCTCGACGTCGAAACCAGGGCCAAGGTCGCAGTCGTCGCACCCCGAATCGATTCCGTCGTTCGCGACGCAAAGAAAGACGCCGCCGTCGTCCGTTCGGCAAAGTTCGCCGATTCGCGGCTCTCCCGCCGGAAACGCAAACGTTTTATTCTCGGGCTCTTGGAAGTCAAGCGTCGTGTCGGTAATCATCGTTTCGTCCTCCTCTTCGTCGTAAATCCCCAACTTTTCTTTCAAGTCTTCGATAATCGTTCTCGTTTTCCCACAACCTCGCGGAAGCGGCCAAAAGCGGAAAAAATCAACGGCGGCGAGGAATTGCGACGCCCGGTCAATATTGTAAATCGGTTTGACAAACATTTCGGCGACAAACGTTATAACCGTTTGCCAAATTTCTGTTCCGCGCTTTCCTCGCTCGATTACGACGGTTCCGGACTCGTATTTTTGGTAACGGGGCAAAGCGCGAAATACTGTCGCAGGCGGAAGTTTCCCGTCGGAGGCGACGCGCTCGAAGACGGCGCAACAAGGCCGAACGCCGCGATCTTGCGGAAACGTTCCGCGACAAACGGCTTCTTCCTCGGCGTCGCGTAACGACTCGATTACGTCGACGACCACGCTGACACAGAATTCAAGTTTCTCGTCGGACGTCTTTTTAACTCGTTTCTCTTCCGTCATTTTCTCGCACCTTTTTCCGTTTTCTTCGACGAGGGCGGCGCGAAAACGCCTCCGTCGTCGCCATCTTCCCCCGCGCAAGTTCCCAGCGTTTGCGAATTTCCGGTCCGACCCAACCGTATTTCCGTATCAAGACCGGTTCTCCGGACGCGCCGAACGTCCATTCTTCCCGCGTCTCGCCGTAACGTTCGCAAAGCGTCAACCAGTCGCAATCGTAATCGAGCGCGTCAAGTTCGGCGTCGGTCTTAACTGTTTGGCTCGTCGTTCTCATTTTTTCCGAAGTCTTTCCACCGGGTAAATTTGCGACAAGAAGACGCGAACGTAGTTCTTTCCGGAGAGCGTCGGCTCGATCGTAGCTTTGTTCGGCACGCGCCCCTTCCCCTTGTTTCCCGCGCAATTTACGTAAAACATCTCCTCGGAGACGAGTTCGCCGTTTCGCTCTCGCGAGTAAGCGGCGTCTTCCATTCGGTCGAAAATGACCGGCTCTTCTTCGTTGTCGACGGCGCGCTCGACGGCTAGGGCGATCGCGTCGATGCAAACTTCCGTGCAAGGCCGAACTTTCGCCGCGTAATAGAAAGCGAGCCCGATATGATGCGGAACGTCCGATAAGTCGACCGCGACCGTTTCGCCGGTTCGGTTCAACGCGTGTTCGAGCGCGGCGCAAAGTCCCTTGTATTCGTTGAAATCGTAGTCGGGGTAAAGCCGTTCAAGAAGTTCGTAAACGCTAATTTCAAAAGCGTTGAAATCTTCGTAAGGCCCTTCGCCGGTATCGTAATCCTCGTTCATTATTCGTTTTCCTTCCTCCCTTGCGCCTCGACCGTTCTTTGCGTCGAAACGAGCGGCGCGTTCAACCATTCCGGCGGGTACGTCTTCAACAGCTCGACGTATTCGCCGAGCGTAATATCCGGGTTGTTGCGTTCGAATATCGCGACAATATCGGCGAGCGTCGCGGGTTCCGGTTCCGCCGTTTCAAACTGTCGCGGGGCAATTTCACGGCGTCGCAAACCGTCGAACGCGACAAATTCGATAACGACGGCTCCGAGCGCGGCGCCGAGGACAAAACCGAACAGCCCGCAAACAAACGCAATTCCCGACAAGTCCTCTTTTTCAGCTTCTGACGTTCCCGTTTTTTCGTTCATTGTTATTATCCTTTGCCGTTTATCGCGTTAGCCCCATCTTGCCCCGCAAGATTTCGCGCCGACGACGGCGTTCTTGAATCTCGGCGTCGCTCGGTTGCGGCAAGACGAACGTTGCTCGTTTGCGTCCGTTTCGCGCGTTCTCGACGATAATTCGCGGTCGCCAAAACGTCGACTCGTTCGTGATCGAGCGCGGGATTTCGCTCCCCGACGAACAACGAACCCAGACCAAGTCGCCGCGCTCCCGCGCTCGGTACGAACGCGACAAGACGGCGTTTTTCGTTTCGACGTCGCAATCGCCGAGAATCCAAGAGTTAACCTCGACGCCGACTTCTAAAATCGCGTCGACGTTCGACGCGATCGCCGCGAACGCTCGCAACGCGTCGACAACTTGGCGCGGAACCCCGGCGATTCCGTATGCGAACTCGCCGCGTTGCGTCAACGCCGTTTCGAAACCTCGAAGAACCGAGTCGAACGGCGCGAAATCGAAACGCGGAAAGAGTTTTCGCGCAAACTCCGGCGCGGTCAATTCTTCTAATTTTTTCACATCTAACCATATACTTTCAAAGGCTTTATATTATCGCGATTATCGCAAAATAAAAGGTTTTACCCGTTGCTATATGTTGTAAATCGTTTATAGTACAAGCGTTAAAGGTAAACGCAAACCCCAACAAAAACAAGGACTTACAACAATGAAAGCCAACGAAGCGACCTTTGGAATCGAACTTGAAACTTTCGTCGACGAAACGACCGCCGCCGCAAACGGTTTAAACGTCGGGCCTTACCATCGCGGGATTCAGGCGCCCTACCTGCCCGACGGCTGGACGGCTTGCCGCGACGCTTCTATCGAAGGGGGCGCCGGAACGCTCGCTTGCGAAATCGTGTCGCCAATTTTGCAAGGCGCCGACGGCTTGCGGCAAGTCGTCGAAGTCGTTAAAGCCTTGCGCGGCAAGGGGCACAAGGTCAACGCGACGTGCGGCGTTCACGTTCACGTCGGCTTTGCGACCGCGTCCGACGCCGACTTAAACCGCCTTATTCAAACGGTTTCCTACCTCGAAAAGGCGATTTTCGCGACGACCGGCACGAAAAACCGCGAACGCGGCGATTTTTGCAAAGGTCTGCGACGGTTCGGCTCGCCCGACGCGGCCCGCGACGCCTTGAAGCGCGACCGTTACAGCGTCCTCAACATTTGCAACCTCAAAAGTTTAACCGGCAAAAAAACGGTCGAGTTTCGCGCCTTTTCCGGTTCGCTAAACCCGGTTAAAATCGCGGGTTGGATTCAAATGGTTTTGGGGATTATCGAGCGCGCGACGACGACCAAACGCCTTCCCGCTTGGGAGCCGCGCCCGGCGACCGGCGGTTGGCGCAAAAGCGGCGTCGGTCAAACGGACGTCGAGCGGCTTTTCGGCTTCCTCGGTTGGGGCGACGGGTACCGCCGCTTGAAAGGCCGCTCTTTCGGGCTCCTCGACGACGTCGTGTCGGAAGACCGAATCAAGGCCGAGTTCCGCCGACTCGCCCGAAAATACGACGCGCAAGCCTAAACGCGGCAAGGGGTTTAGACGGCTAAGCCCCGCCTTTATTCGCTTTCGACCCGCCCGACTTCCGCGTAATACACGAACCGGCGGTCGGGTCGAAAATGTCCGGAGCAGTGCAAAACGTCGCCGTCGACGCGGCAGGCGCCCTTCCCGTATCCGGAGAAAAAGCAAGCGTCGCAATGAAGCCGCGTCGCCGGACGCGCTTCCAACTTGACCGGCGAAACGACGTCGCCGACGTTAAAACCTTGGAACACAAACGTTTCGCCGACTTGAACAAACGGAGGATAAACCGGAGCGTTCATCGAAAGTCCTTTCAAATTGGGGTTTGCAAATTGGGTTTCGTTTACGCTCGGTTATACGACCTGTAGTAATTTGTCAAGCGGCGAAACGCTTGTTTTTCAAAATTTACCGTCGCGTCGACTCAGTCGATGATAAACGTCGCGCCCGCTTGCTTCGGCGGCTCGACGCAAGGAACGACGCGGTCGGGCGTGTGGCGCCAGCAACTCGGATCGGCAAGGGATATCCTCTTTTCGCTTTCGACCGCTCGCGCTTCGTCGGTTTCGCGCTCTTCCGGGACGTCGGCGGAGGTCGTTTCGGAACTGGTTTTCTCGACGTCGCTCATTTAGCCGCCTCCTTCTCCGGTTCGGTCGCCGGGACGTGCAACACTTCCTTCTTGACGTAAATCGCGATTTCCAAGGAGGTAGCGTCCCAAACGTTAAACTCGAGGTCGTTTCCGTCCCAGATAAAAACTTCGAGCTTGCCGTCCTTGACGCGGGCCGCTTCGACGCGCCGTCCGTCGGCGGTCGCGACGATCGCGCCGTCGCACACGGCTTGCGTGATTTTCACGGCGACGTTTTTCAGTTGTTCGTTAGTCAAAACAGGCATAACGTTAATTCCTTTCGTTAAAAGGGTTAGTCAAATCGATAAGGTTTCGTAGCGATTTTGGTAGCGAAAATCGAGCGCGCGGCGGCGACGAACTCGCTTTCGAACGTCGAATAATAACAAGACTTAAGCGAATGTAGCGCGCCGATCCTATACGCCGAGGGGCTGCGATCGCTCGGCGTCGGGCCGAATCCTCCGCTTCGGATTCCTACCAACTCTCCCGTTTGAGCGTCGAGTACGGGCCCGCCGGAATCGCCGGGACGAACCGGAACGTCGGCCCACTCCCAATGAGGCGCGTCGAAGTCGAACGGGAGTTCGTCTTCGTTAACCGTCTTTCCCAAACACGCTTCGCGTATTTCGCGAGAAGCGAAACGAGCGTACGCGCGACCGGAAATTCCCATAAAAACGTCGCCAAACGTAGACTCCCCCCACCCCAATCCGTAAAGGAGCGAGCCGGGCTCGACTCGACGCGTCGAGATACGAAACGGCTTCGCGACGTCCCCTTTGGTCGGGAAATTCGCAAAAAACGCGGCGACGTCGCGTTTTACGTCGCGAGCGATAACGAACGCGATTCCGTGTCGCGGAGCGCGACCGTCGGCGTCGAAAAACTCGACGAGCCCCCAATTCGCCGTCGCGTCCAAGACGTGCGCCGCCGTTAGCCAAAGCCCGAGCGGCTCGCCCGCGTCGTTCGCGCGAACGTCGATTAACGCCGACGAACCGCCGCCTAGGCGCAGTAGCGACGCGACTCCAGGCGGCGAACCGGGCTTGAACGTCGCGCCGATCGAAACGACGCGCGACGCGGCGCGGCGAGCGTTTTCCAAATCGAAACTGAGATCGTTTGCGTCCATCGTTACGCCTCTTCCGTTTCGGAAGTCGTTTCGTCGCCGTCGGTTGCCGGTTCGGGTTCGAGAAGTTCCGCGTCGTCGAATTCCGGAATCGGGTCGGGCGAAATCTTCTCGTGCGCGACCTTGACGACGACGCGCGTCGTTTCGCCGTCGCCGAGCGCGTCCGTCGAAAGCCGCGCAATACTCGCGATCGTCGACGGCGCTCCGACCGATTCGAGCGTCGCGCCCATCGAGTTCCGCGCCGACTCGATAAGCGCCTCGGTAAGTCCAAGCGTTTCGCCGTCTTGCGTCTTGCGGCGCGGGATAAACCCGATGAAAATCGCGGCGTCGCAATTTTCCGGAATTTGCGAAATCGTTTCCGTTTGCTCCAAAAGCGTCTCTTTCATAACGTTCGTTCCTTTCTTACTTTGCGGCGTTCAACTTGTTCAAAAATCGCGCCGATTCGACGACGCCGAGTCGCGCGGCGCTTTCGACCAATTCGTCGCGGCGCGACGCGACAAAAGCTCGCAACGTCTCCGCTTCGCGACGCGAAAATCGAACGGCGTTCAAGTCGTGTTCCTCGAACGCGGCGTAAGCGTTAGGAAACAACGGCTTAACAATCTGTTCGCCGATAATTTTCGCGTACCGGCGAATCTCGTATTGCGCGGCGTCGTCGGTTCGCAACCGAAGGAAATTGAAGAGGTTGCGCAGGTCGATTTTCCAATACGCTTCGGAGTAAGTCGAAAGCGGAAGTTCTTTTCGCGCTTGCTCGCGAACGACGCCGCGACGCAAACGCTCCGTATAGACGGTTTCGAGCGCCGCGCAAGCGTCGTATTCGAGTTCGCCGAGTTCGTCGCAAACCTCGGGCGGAAGCGGTTTTCCGTCGACGCCGCGCCACTCGTTGCAAGCGCTTTGAAACGCCAAATCCGAATCGACGTAACGCCCCGACGTCTCCTGCGCGCTCGCCGTTCGATGACGCAACCATTGACGGAGGACGTAAATCGGCGCCCGCACTCGGAATTTCAGCTCGACCATCTCGAACGGGCTCCAATGACCGCGCCGCGCCAAGGCGTCGAGAAAAACGCCCGCCTCCTCTTCGCTGAGTCGGTCGGTTGCGGCCCGGCTAATCCGCGCGGCGTCGACGATCGCGCCGTCGTCCCCCATCAGGTCGACGAAGCGAACGTAACCGGCGTCGAGAACGCTAAACTCGAGTCGGCGCAAGCGTTCCGCCTCGGCGACGTTCGAAGGAATCGGCGGAATCTCGTTTTCTCGAAGTTCCCGAATTTTAAGCATTTGCGAAATCTCCTTTCAAGCGTTCGCGGAGCGTTCGTTCGACGACGGCGAGTCGTTCGGCGACGGTCGCGACCGTCATTCCGGTCGCGGCGGCGATTTCGGCGTCGGTCAAACCGTCGACCCAGCGGAGCGCCGACAAAACGCGGTCGCGCTTCGAAACGAACCGTTTTGCCGCGACGATTAAATCTTGTCTTTTCAGGGTTTCCATACCTCGCGCTATCCCTTTCTTGCCGCGTCGCTTTTTGTCAAAATCGCGTTTTTTCGTAAAGAGCGACGGCGGTTTTGAGCAAAATCGACGATTTTCGTTAAAAGCCGAGAAGCGGCCAAACGGCGTTGAGGATCGCGCAACCGGCGATAGCGATCGCGGCAAACCGCCAAAAACGAAAGTTTTGCCGCGTGTCTTGCAACTCGGCGAGCCAACGCGCCGCGTCCTTGTTCGCGGCCTCGACGCTCCCCTTCGCGCGTTCGATCAACTTGTCGCACTCGGTAACGACGTACTCCTTTTCGGCGGTCAGTTTCGCGACGCGTTCTCCCAGCTCGACGTTTTGCTTTCGCGTTTCGTCGAGTTCTTTGTTAAGCCTCGCGATTTCCTCGGTTTGCGAAACGACGCGCGTTCCCTTTTCCAACATAACCTTAACGCCGTCGGGGCAAATCGCCGGTTCCCAACCTTTCTCTTTCGTTTGCGGCGCGACCGCCTTGACTTCCGGCGTTTCGTACTCGACTTTTTTCGTTTTGTTTTTGCTCATTGTTCTTCTCCTTCAATGCAGGACGCGGCGTCGCAAGGAGCGACGTAAGTCTTGACGACGTTAACGCTTTCGGTTTGGATTTTCGCGTAATCGCCAAACGCTTTCGACGCGACGTAGTTCCCCGCCGCAAAGCCGAACGGAATCGCGGCAAAGACGCAAAAAGTAACCAAAAACGTTCGCGCGTAAACCGCGAAATCGAGCAAGCCTTCTTTAAGTTCGCGCATATTTAACTCCTTATAAACTCTGCTGGGCGAACAGTTAGCGACCGACGGGAGCGGAAACCGAACTCGCGCGGTAGCGCGGGCCCGGAGCGCCCGGCGGTGCCTAAAACGGTATATCGTCGTCGTTTAGAACGTATTGGTCGCAAGCGTTTTCGTGCCCGCCGACCTCGCATTCATACGCCGCGCAGTACCCGAACGAATAGTTCAGGCACCCGGCGCAGACGCCGTAAATCGCGACTTTTTCGCGTCTTATCGTCGGACGCGGTTTCGGCGTCGGCTCGACCGCGTCGTCGTAATCGTCGAACCCGTCGAACGAACTCGCCGCGTTCATCTGCCGAAGCGTAAAGTCCGGAATTCCCGTCGCTTCAATCCATTCGATTTCCGGAAACTTCTTGCCCGGCTTGCGCGTCGCTCGAATGCGAAGCGGCGTCGCCAACGCTCCGGCGTTCGCGTAATCGGCGGCGGCGCGAGCGGTTTTCGGCGGCGTCGAGTTCGACTTCGCCCGCCACCATTCCTCGAATCGTTGACGCATCCAGCCGGTATGCTCGACGCAACACCATTCGCGAACGTACTTATGCGGCGCGATTTCATACGAAACTTGGAGCGTGCGCGGCGTTCCGGGCGGCGCCCCTTTCTTCTCGTGTTCCTCGTAGTACACGGCGTCGACGTCGTATTCGAGAATCGAACCTTGGTCGACGAGGTCTTCGTCGGACGCGTGAGACGACGCCTTGTCGTCGCGTTTCGGCGCCGGGAACAATTCCCCGCACTCGGGGCAAGCGGTATGACCGCAAGCGACGATAGCGCAACAGTTCGGGCACTCTCGCCCCTTATTTTTCCCGTCCGTTTTACCGCGCGTCGCGACCGTCGGCATATCGATCGGCCCAAGACGAACGACGTTTTGACCGTAGTCGAGAACGAGGCAATCGGTTTTGTCGGGCGCAAGTCGAAGCCCGCGCCCGACCATCTGCTGATAAAGCCCGACCGAGTTCGTCGGTCGAAGCAAAACGACGCAGTCGACATTGGGCGCGTCAAAACCCGTCGTCAAAACGTTTACGTTCACCAAATATTTCAGCGACGGCGTTTCGCGTCCAAGCAAGTCGACGACCGGCTTCGAGCGCTTGAACTCGTCGATAATCGCGGCGCGCTCGTCGGCGTTCGTTTCGCCGGTTATCGTCGCAACTCTCGCCCCCGAAAAGTCTTTGAGCGACTTTTCGACCCGTTTCGCCGCGTCGACCGACGGGCAAAAAACGAGGACTTTTTTGCGCTCTTTCGTCAGTTCGACGATCTCCGCGCACGCGCTTTCGAGGACGTTCTTCCCCTTCACCAGCGCGTCGACCTCGGCGGCGACGAACTCGCCGCCGCGGATGTGGAGGTTGGAGACGTCGAACTTGCGCCTCCCTCCGCGCGACTTGAGCGGCGACAAGAAACCTTGCGCGATAAGTTCCCTAACCCCAACTTCGTAAACGATTTCCGTCAAAAACCGGTCGGGCCCGCAAATCCAGCCGCAACCGAGGCGATACGGCGTCGCGGTCAAGCCGACGAGTCGAACGTCGGGGTTGACGCGTCGGGCGCCCTCCAAAAACGTTCGGTACATTCCGTCGCCGGAATCGGGGATGAGGTGCGCTTCGTCGACGATTATCAGCTGGAACGGCCCGAGTTCTTCGGCGCGTTGGTAAACGCTTTGAATCCCGGCGATTACGATTTGCGCGTCGGTCGTGCGCTCGCCGAGTCCCGCCGAATAAAGCCCGACCGAAACGCCGTCGACCTCGGCGGAAACGCGCGTAAACGCCTGTTGCAAAAGCTCTTTCACGTGCGCCAAAACGAGCGCTCGACCGCCGAACTTCGCGACCGTTTTACACAGCGTCGCCAAGACCGGCGTTTTTCCTGCGCCCGTCGGCAAGACGACGCACGGCGCCCCCGTTCGGTTGTTCCGGAGGTACGTCCACACCGTGTCGACGGCCTCTTTTTGATACCAACGCAGTTCCATATCTTATTTCGCCGTAAACGTTTGCGAAACGACGAGCGAGTTCCCAACGTTCGGAACGAAAAGGATTTCCGCGACGTAGTCGCCCGCGTCCGGAATCGCGTCGTCGACCGTTCCGTCCGGCACGAAAAAGAAGTTGTAACCGACGTCGTCTTTCGTCCAATACGGGTCGCCGACGACGCAAGCGTTCTTCACGCAAGTCGTCGGAATCTCGACGTTTACGTGTCCCGGCACGGCGTTGCGAATCCGCTCGCCGGAATACTTCGCGCCGAGTTTGTAAATCGTGTACGAAATTTTCTTGAAGTCGGCGGCGGTTAAGAGTTTACCGGTCGCCGACTCCGTCAAGCGAACGCGAAACTTCGGCGTCTCCCCGCGCGTGAAATATTCGGACATCGGCAAAATCTCCCAAATCGCTTCGATAGTCGAGTCGTTTTCCGGCTCGAGCGTATCGTCGTAAATCGCGTAAATGTGCGGACATTCGACGCCGGAAACCGTTATCGCGGCGGCGGATTCGTCCAACGTTCCGTGAACTTTCGGCGAAACGCGCCAATAGGGCGCCGTCCCCGGAACAAGCGTCGAGACGATTTTTTCGGTCGGTTCGACGACCGCGACGAGTTCCCAATTTTCGCCGTCGTTCGACTTCTCGATATTGTAAACGCCGTTGCCGTAAACCTCGTTCGGGAAAGAGGTAAACGTTATTTCGGTCTGTTCGAAAAGCGCGTTCGCCGTCGCTTCTTCGACCGGTTTGACGTTGATCGAAAACAGGACGCCGTCGTCTTCGAGACGTTGGGTGACGTCGTTTCCTTCGACGTCCAAAACCGTTACGGAACGCGGCCAGCTCACTCGAATCAATTTCGGCTCGAACGGAATCGGCGCGTCGGTCAACGTCAGCCGTTTCGCCGGGTTTCTTTCCCACGCAAGTTTTTCTTCGTTCGTCAGCGTATTTTCCGTTGTCATTATTCGGGTTCCGTCGGTTGTTTTGACGTCGCGTCGACGACGAGAGAAGCGAGGCGCGGCAGGTCGTCGAGACGGCAAACGACGACCCACTCGCGCCGATTCTTGCGATGCGCGACCACCGGGAGAAGATCGGCGCCCGCGTCGCAAGTCGCTTGGTCTAAGGCTTTGTAAAGGTTGAACGTTTCGACGCGTTTGCACTCGATGTGAACGCCGGGCAAGTCGGCGACGACGTCGGGCGAATCGGGCGAACCGCAAAACTGTCGTCCGCGCCGCGCTCCGACGCCGAGAACCCGCGTCAGTTCCTTAGCGAGTTCGCGTTCGCCGCAAGCGCCCTTCCGTCGCGACTTAGCGCCCATCGCTCGCCGCTTCCGCCGCGAACACGGGCCGCGCGTCGACGTCGGCGTAAATCTCCTCGTTACAACGCGCCGTTTCTTCCGGCTCGTCGCCGACTTCGTCGTCGGTTTCGTAGGCGTCAACCTCCTCGAAATCGTCGTCGAAGACGTCTTCGAGCGTCGCGCCCGACAGGTTGTAAACGTTGACCGTCGCATTATTGAAGACAATGTTCATCGTTTGTTCCTCCGTTAGTTACCCCAAAACGGCGCGTCGGTCGCGGCGGCTTGCGACGGCTGTTGATACTGTTGCGGTTGTTGCGGCGGAGCGTAGTTTTGCGCCGGTTGCGGCAGGTACTGCGGCGCCGCGTAAGCCTGTTGTTGCGGAGGTTGCGGCGGGTACGCTTGCGCTTGTTGTTGCGGCGGTTGTTGTTGATACTGTTGCGGCGGAACGGCGTTCAGCGGCGGACTTTGCGTCGGAGCGACTTGCGTTTGTCGCGCTTGCCCCGAGTACGGCAAGTAGCGCTTAATCACCGTGCGAAGTTTGCCGTCGCTTCCCTCTTCCTGAATCGTTTCGACGACAAACGGAATATGGAACAACTTGCAAGTGTCTTCGTAGTCAGGCTTTCCGCAAGCGACGCCAAGAGATTTTAATCGAGAACGAGCAATTTTAACGCTCGTATCGCTACTGTTTTCGTAGTTGATATTTTCGCTAAATTCTTGTCCTTTACACGGGCCTTCAAGGACGCCGTACACAAGAATTAGCTTGCGCCCGGTTCCGGAACGGTTTGCGTCGTCGCGCTCTTCAACAAGTTCGACGGGATACTTTCCGGGCGGCAAAAGCGCGTTTACGGAACCGGTATATTCGGGGGTCGAGGCAAGGTCGAAATCAATTTTCATTGTTGGGGCTCCTGAAATTCTCCGCTGGCCAAGCGGCGTTGATGTTCTTCAATTGCTGTCATCACAACGTTTGGGTTCATCGGAAGTTCCGTCGGCATCGTGAAATAACGTCGTTTTCCGGCCATTTTTCTCGACGGCTCCATCTTGACGATCCGTTCGCCGCCGTCCTCGCCCTTCGCCGCGCCGCCGCGCCGCGTCGCGTGAAGAATGAGGTCGACGTTTTCGCAAATAATCCCGCAAACCTTTTTATTAAGTCGCGGAGCGAAACGGATAAACGACGTATCCGGGTCGGAGTAATTTTCGATTGACGCGTGCGCGCTCAAAACGATCGCCATTCGACGTTTAAAGCGAAGCTGAGTAAGACGCTCTATCAACTCTTGCCAATGCTCCAACGCGATCGAATATCCCTTACCGTATCCGCCGAGGACTTTTTCGATATTTTTAACGTTATGGTCTTTGCAAACCTTTTTATTAATAAGGCGTTCCATCGCGTCGACGGTGTCGATAACGAGAGTGCGATAGTTGTGCTTTTGAGTCGTCAACAAGTCGATCGCTTTGAAAATATCGTCGTAACTCGGATAATACGGGAACTTCTCGCAATTAACGTTGTCGAGCCCGTCTTCCGGCGGCAAAAAAATGGGGTTCGGGAGTCCATTTGCAAACGTCGACTTGCCAATCCCCTCTAGTCCGTAAATCAAGATGCGAGGCGGATTAAAGCTAAACCCTGACTGAATGGAGGCCATTGTAAGCTCACTGCTCATACATTAAAATCCTTTCTCCTTCGTAACCGGTCGGGAAAACTTTCGCATCCCAACACTCTAGCAGTCGTTCGATATCGCGTTCGTTCGCTTCTTGCGCGGCGTCGAGACCGGCGAGGCGGTAAACGCACGTCGCGTAAGGCTCCCGCTTTTCGGTCGCGATAATGTAAACGTTAAACCGTTGGCCCGTCGCGATTTCGACGAGAGCGCGATAGAACGCGAGTTGGCGCGAATAACCGTAAATCCGCGCGTCGCGTTCGAAAAATTTGAGCTGATCGCACGTCTTGAAGTCGATCAAAACGCCGTCGTCGCGGAGCCAGTCGCACCGGATTTGGCAGTCGACGCCGCAGTACTCGCCGCGAAAAACGAGTTCGGGACGCCCCGTCGCAAGGAGCCGCGACGCGTCGACGTTCTCAAAGACGGAACGACGCAACGTCCAGCACAGCTCGATTTGCGACTCCGACAACACCGTTTTCGGGCCGACCGACGCGACCCATTCCTTATACGTTTTCGTCGTCGCGCCGAACTTCTCGCCCGTCTTCGGGTTGACCGGAGCGCCCGCGTCGGAAACGTACAAACGCTTGAACGCGTCCTCGCCCTCCAAAACGAGCGTGTGCGCGGCGCTCCCGAACTCGAACGCGGCGCCGGACGGTTTCGGCGCGAGCCCGACGCGGCGGCGGTAAAAGAGACGCGGCGACTCGGCGAACGTCAGCAGTTCGTGCGACGTCAAGTAATCGTCTCGTTTCGCGTGATAAACTTCGGCGGGCTCGACGATAAAATTCTTCAACAAGTCGTTCTGTTTGACCATTTAGACCGTCTCCTTAGCGACGCGTCGCGCCGCATTTTTCATCTTGCGAATTTCGTCGCGAATCGTCCGCGTCGAAAGGCGGGTAACGGCGGCGATTTGTCGCGGCGACAACCCGTCGGCAATGGCGCGATAAAGTTCGCGATGAAGCGGTTTCAACGCTTCTAGCGCGACCGCCGCGTATTGCGTCGGAGCCGGTTTCGCAACGACGCCCTCCGAATCGAGCGAAACGACTTTTCGTCGCGCGTAGTACTTTCGGACGGCTTCTTTCGCCGCGATCGAAACGATCGACGCGATATGGTTGCGCGTCGCAACCGCTCGCAACGCCTCGGCTTCCGTCTCTCCCGCTTCAACGCGTCGCGACGCCGCTTTTCTAAGCGCGACGAGCGCGGCAAGGCGAACCTCTTGCGTCAACTCGTCGGCGTCCGGCCCGCGAAAACGAGCCGCGACAACGCGACGCGTCGCTTCGAGGAAATACGCGTTTAAGTCGCGTTCTTGTAAAATTTCGTTCAGTTTCATCGCTTGCTTCCTTGCGTTTATTTCAAACACGTCGTTTCGTCCCTAAAACGACGCGCTTTTTTCGACAAAAAAATCGGCGAGACGCAAGCCCCGCCGATTCGCGATTTATCGAATGAAAATTTTCGGGTTTTCCACGTTTTTTAATTCCGCTTTAAAATTTGCTCCGCTCGGTCGAGCGCAAATTCGCGCAACGCGACGCTAACCGGCAGTCGGTCGTCGGGGTCGACGGCGCGCTTGGCCTGCGCAAGCGCAAGCGCTTCGTCGGGGGTAACGTAAAACGTCATTTTGATACTGCGTTGGAGCGTTTTTTTGACGCGCGGTCGTCCGGGTTTTCTCGCCATAACTTGCCGACTCCGTTCGTTCTAGGCGAAGCCGCGCGTTCCGTCGCGCGGCTTGGTTGTCGTTTAACTCGTTACGCCGCTTCGTTTGCCGGTTCCGGCGTTTGCTCCGCGAGCGCGGTCGTAAACGCGTTGGCGTATTTTGCGAGCCACTCGAACTGCGCTCGGCTCAAGGTTCCTTTCGCTTTCCATCGCGCCGAAATTTTCGCAAGTTCCGCCTCGTCGAACCCGTCCGGCAAGTCGACGATCGTCGGGTACGCGTTCGTAATCGTCGGCAGGAAACGAGTTTCGACGTCTCTCAACTCCTCTTCCGTCGGCGCGTTCTCCCGGTCGACCGTCTCGAAGTAACGCCGGAGCGTCGACGCTTCGGCCTGCGTGAACGCCTTTTCGACGCGCCACTTCGTCGCGATTTTCGCGAACGTTTCGGCGTCGATTTCCTCCGGAGGATTCGAGGCAAGGAGCCGCGTTTCGACCGCGCGAATCGCCTCCTCGATTTCCGCCTTGATTTCCGTGTTGCGCTTCTGCTTTGCCTTGTCGCCGCTCGACTTGCGACGCTTTTCGCGCTTCGCGGCGAGTCGGGCCGCCTTCTCTTCTTCCTCGCGCTCGATCGGCTCGAAAATCGTCCGGAACGCCGCTTCGATCGCCGCGACGGCCTTCTTGCTCAAGCCGTCTTTCTTGTCGCGACTTTCGCCTTCGTTCAGCCAGTCGCTCAGCTCGCCAAGCGTCGTAAAGCTCCAGTAAACGTTGTCGTAAACGCTTTTAGACAGGAGACATTCGAGCGCGTCGACGCTCGCGCCGCGCCAATTTTCGCGCGTGAGGACTTCGAGCGGCGCGACCGACGCCCGACGCATCGCTTCGAGGGTGTCCGCGACGTTCCCGCCTCGCTCGAGCGCGTCGCTTGCTTGACGCGCCGTAACCTGTTCGGCGATGCGGAGCAACGGACGGTCGTCGCGGTCGTCGAACTGGTCGGCGCCCTCGCGAGTGTATTCGCGGCGCTTGTCTTCGAGCGCTTGCCGCCGTTTTTTCAAGGTCTTAGCGATTTCCTTCGCCAACGCCTCCATCTTCGCGCACTCGACTTCTTCCTCTTCGATTTCGCGGATTTTGCGTTCCCAAGCGCGAAATTTCTCCGTCGGGTCGACCGGTTCGCTTTCGTCGTCTTCGTCCTCAACGTCTTCGATATGAAGCTCTTCGGTTCGCGTCTCAACGAGTCGCACCGAGTCCGCCGACAGGGAAAGTTCGCGTTCCGGTTCCGCGTCGAACGATGTCGCGTCGTCGTCGCCGTAACTCCCGTCGGCGTAAACGGCGGCGACCGTTCGTCCGTCCGCGCGAGACGGGCCGTCGCAAACGCAATTCCCGCAATCGAAGCCTTTATTGCCGCAAAGCTCGCAACTCAGGCAGTGTTCGTCCGAGCGCGGCGCCGCGTCGAACGGAACGAACTCGAACGTTCCGTCGACGTTCGTAAATCGGTAAAGCGCGCCGACTTGCGGTTCGAATTTTTCGGCGGAATTAAGTTGGTCGACGGTTTCGATAGCGGCGGTTTTCGCGGTCATTTGTTCGTCCTTTTTTCGGGGGGATTTTGGGGGATTTTTGATATTTTTAGATTTTTGGGCGTTTTGTCGGGCGACGGTCGCCGCGTCGACTCGGAAATCGCCGCCTTCGTCGACGTCGGGGAGCGCGTCGGGGTCGGTCTGAATCGCGCGGAACACGGTCTCGTGCATCGCGCAATATTGGGGGCAAACGGCGCCGTTAAGCGCGCAATCTCGGCATTTATCGTCGGTCGACGCGCAAACGTCGCGTTTGACGCATTCGACGAGCGCGACCGCCGTTTCGTCCGGAGCGTCGCGTCGGGCCGTCGTAACGAAAAAGCGTTCGCCCGGCGTCGGCGCGAAAATTTCTTCTTGCGGAAATTGAGTAAAATCAAGGCGTTTCATTGTCTCTTCGTCCTTTCGTCTTTTTACGTCAAGCCGTCGCGACGGCGTGTTTTTGCAGTTCTCGGAGCGCTTGGCGGATTTCGAGCGCCCTGCATCGCGCTTGGCAGGCGTCGGCGATTCCGCGCTTTCGAGCGACCCGTTTCGCGAACGCTTCGAGGTCAAGTTTGAGCGCGTCGGGCTCGAAACCGTCGGCGGCGGCGAGGAGTTCGTCGAGCGTTCGCGGCGCTTCGTCGACCGGTTCCGGTCGCGTCGCAACCGGTTTTGTCGCTTGGTTTACGCGTTTCGGCTCCGGCTCGTCGACAAAGCGCGTCGGCGTCCAAACCCACCCGGCGTTCTCGAAAATTCGCTTGACGCGCAGGCCCAGCCCGCGCCAAATTTCGCGCGAACCCCGTTGGAACCGCGTTCCCTTCGTCTCGTCGTACAGAGCGCGGTCGGCTTTCGCTTCGGCGATCAGCGCCGACGCGGCCCGCCAATCGAACCCGCCGAGTCGCAAAACGACGGCGGCGGTCAGTCGGTCGACGAGGTCGGCGTGAAGCGTCGGCTCCCAAACGCGCTCGACGATTTTGGCTCGCAACGCCGCGACGCGCGGGTCGGCGAAATCGACGCGGCGCCGAACGTCGTCGGTCGCGGGCCTCTTCGCAACTTCGTCGCAACAAAAAACTTCCGGCTGGTTGTTTGTTTTATTAATAATATTATTAATATTATTTTCCTCTAAAGGCGCCGCTTCGAAACGCGGTTCGTTCGCCGCCTTCGAAACCGCGTTAACCGTTTGTTTTTCCGCGACTTGCGCCGCATTCTCGGTTTCGTTCTCGTTTCCGTTACGAACTTCGTTTTCATTTTGAGAATGAGTTTCATAACGGAAATCGACGCCGAAACACGCTTCGAAAAGCGGATACGATCGGCGCGGCTTTTCCCGCTCTTCGCGCTCCGGATACGGCGCGAAAACGTAAAGGTCGAAGACGCCGCGTTCGGCAAGGTCGACTTTTTCGACAAGTCCCGCGTCGACAAGCGACTTAAAACGCGTTCGGAGTTGCGGTTCGGTCAGCTCCACGCCGTAACGAGCGCAGTGCGCGACGAGCTTCGAGAAGCTGACCGAACGAAGCCGCCCCGGCTCCTCGCCTAAACTTAACCACAACGCGAGATACACGGAATCGCGCGAGCCGCTTCGTAAAATCAGTCGATATACGGGGTTCATTCTTTTTCTGCCTTGCCTTCCGTCCGGAAACGTTAAAAAAATCGGCTTCGAACGTCGCTCGAAGCGGTTGCAAGTCGCGGGATTGAATAAGTTCGCGCCTCTTCCGCGAGCCGTAAGTTTCGGCGAACTCGGCGAACGTCGTCGCCTTGAAAAAACGTTGTTGGTTGCACCACCGCGCCAAGTCGACGAAAACCGGCGCGAACGGGTCGAGCTTATAGTTTTCGTGCCGCATCAAATACGGATAAATCCGGTACTCCGCCAACACGGCAAGTCGTTTGAAAACGTCGTTTAACTCGTCGGCGCCGCGCTTGTAAAATCCCGTCAAAACGTAAGCCCGCGACGTCTTGGAACACTCGGCGCGGAAGTTCTCGGCGCCGCGTCGGAACGCCCGTTCGTCGGCGATATTGTCGAACGCGAACATTATTTCTTTCCAGTATTTAGCGCGTTCGAGAACCGCCGCTTTTCGCCGACTTACCAGCCGAATGTCGAGCCCTTGGCGGTACGCGAACCGCTTCCCGGTCGATTCCAACTCCGCGAAAATTTCGGCCCAATCTTTGCACCCGAAAACGTTGTCGTCTAACAGGATAACGTAAGGTCGCGATAAGTCAAGGAAATTCTCGACGCGATCCCAACGAATCGAACGATTTCTATTTTTATTGACGCAAAACGGGCATTTTCGGAAACAACCGCGCGTCGTAAAACCAACGCTCGCCTTGGTATACATATCGAGCCAACTCGGCGGTTTCGGGCCGAACGACTCGACGAACGGACGGTACAGGTCGTAATCGGGACGCCCGCGCTCGACCTCGTCCGGAAGCGGCGGCGCGTCGTAAAGATTGAAGCCGGTGCCGCCGAACTCGCACCGATCGGCGAGAAAGCCGAGCCATTTTGGCGTTTGCGTCGCGGTGAAAACCTTCGAAACAAAGAGTTTATCGCACTCGCAAGCGTCGGCGAAATCGAGGCAAAGCCGAACGTCGGCGCCGCGTCGCTTCCAGTGTCCGGAGATTTTCATCGCGGCAAGGTTCGGGAAGCGCGTTCCTTTGTCGAGCAAATCCGCGTCGACGATTCCGATTTTCATTGTCGTTTCTCCTTGCCAAGCGACGTTTTAGGGTCGATTTTTTCGAGCGTTTCCACCAACTCGCCGACGTTCTCCGGATAATTCCGAGGCGCCTCGACGACGGTGCAACCGCCGAACCAAGCGAACGTAAAAAACATCAAACCCGCCGCCGGAACCATCGCGCCGACAAGGCCTTGCGCGAACGAAACCTTTTCTTCCAAATCAAGGGTACGATTGATTAAATTGCCGACGTGCGTTTCAAGGGTTTCGATACGTTCTTCCGCTTCGCTCTGGGTCATTTCCCTTCTCCCTTCGCGTCGACAAGCTCCCAATCGTCGCGCTCGAACAGGTTGCGCGACCAAGGCAACGGACGAGGATACTCCACCGGTTTCCCCTTGAATTTTATTTCGGAGACCAGCTCTAAAGCGTCGCCGGACGCGGTCAACCGGATAAACTCGCAAACCTCTTTTTCGGTATGAAACGGCGGCATACCGCGCAAGCGGACGCGCTTCCCGGCGAGTAACGCGGGCAAAATTTTTCCAAACGTCATTGTTGTTTATCCTTTAAGGTTTTACGTCGCACAAAAGTCAAATCGCATACGGTCGATTGGTCGCCTTCGAAATGGAACACCGCGCCGTCGGGGACGCGTCCTGTTCTTGGCGCGAAACTCCGCATCGCCGCGAGCATCGTCGTTTCGGCGTCTTGGTAACTGCTCCGCTCGACAAGCAAAACCGAATAATATCGCTCCGGATTCAGCAACGTTTGGCAGACGCGCCACTCTTTCCGCAATCGATTGCGAAGCCGCTTCGCCGCCTTCGCAAGAGGCGCGACCGCCGCTCCCGCCGCGAAACAAACGGCGCACATAACGTAAGTCATTCTTCTTCCTCGTCTTCCTCTTCGTCCGCGTCGGCGAAATCGGGGACGATAAAACGTCGCGCCGCCTTCTTGATTTCCAGCGTTTCCGCGTACCACTCTTTGTCGGTCGGCTCGAAATCGGCGTCTCAATTTTCGTCGAAGTCGTCGTCCTCGTCAAAATCGTCGAGCCGCTCCGGCTCTTCGTCTTCGTCAATTTCTTCGAGCGGTTCCGTTTCTTCCGTTTCGTCTTGCGACGTCGCGTCGTCGAAGTCGTCGTCCGACAGATTGTCGTCGTCTTCGAGAAACATTCGCGTCATCGTCGTTTCCCCTTATTTTGCGGCGGTTGGAGCGGTAAGCAGACGAACGAAATTTTCTCGTCGCTCGTCTCGAAAAGCGCGATTCTGTCGCCGCCGTGCCAGTACGTAAGCGTCGTCGCCGACGGCAAAACGCCGAAGAAACCGAGCAAAAAACGCGAATCGAACTCGACTTCGAACGGTTCGCCGCGATACTCGACCGCCTGCGTTATCCGCGACGCCCCGATTTCCGCGCCGGTCGTTTCCGCCGTCAGTTTGCCGTCGGCGAGTCTAAGCCAAACGCTCGGGCGTTTTGCGTCGGCGACGCAAGCGGCGGCGCGAACGGTCGCGGCGAGCGTTTCGGACGCGAAATCGACGCGCGGTCGCCCCGTCTTTTGCGGAACGATCGCCCGCCAATTCGGGAACTTCCCTTCGACCGCGACCGATTCGAGCGTCGTCGTTTCCGCCGCGAACGTCGAGTATCCGCCGTCGGCGATTTCGACGCGAACCGTCGACGCGTCGGCGAACGCCTTCGCGACCGTTCTGAGCGTCGCCTCCGGAATAACCGCGACGTCGGCGGCGCCGTCGGTCGCGCTGAAATTCGTCGGGGCGCCGAACCGATACGCCGTCAATTTTCGACCGTCCGTCCCGACGAGAAAAACCTCGTTCGCCGTCGCGTCGAGCGCGGCCCCGGCGAGCGCGTAACCGCGACCTCGGTCGCAATCGACCGTCGACCGCGCGACTTTCGCCGCGACGGCGAGTTCCGCGCCGCTTACTTCGAACGTCTTTAACGTTTGCCGTTTCAGCGGTTGCGGGAACAGCGCGTCGGTCGCTTGGAGCCGATACGTCGCGGTTCCGGACGAAACGACGAGCCGCTCGGTTTCCCGCTCGATCGTCAAGTCGGAGTCGACCGACGTCGAGAGGACGCCGAGAAGTTCGCGGCAAGGGACGAGCGTTTCGCCTGGTTCGACGACGCGATCGATCGCGTCGGGCGGCGCGATTTTGAGGAGCCGAGCGCCGTCGGTCGCGGCGAACTCGACGGAATCGAGCGTCGCGACGACGCGAATTTTGCCGCTAATCGCTCCCATTTTCCCCGTGTTCGCGACCGAAGCGCAACGGCGAATCGCGTCCGCGACGCAGTTTTTGTTCAACGTAACTTTCATTGTTTCTTACCTTAAAGGAGCGCCCCGCGCGAGGCGGGGGCAAACAGCGTCGGCGGCTTCCGCCTCGACTTCCGCCTCGCGACGGCGATTATTCGCAACGCTCGAATTTAACGACAAGCTCGATTTCGGGCTCGCCGGAACAAGGTTTGTAAGCGGCTCGCGTCTCGACCGTCGAACGAGTCGACGCGCAACCGGCTATCAGCAAAGCGGTTGCGACCGTCGCGACCGCCGTCAAAATCCGTTTCGTCATTTTGGTTCCCTCCAACGTTCCCAAGGGGGGCGGGACGTCGAAGGGGCCGAGCGCGTTACTCGGCGACGCTCGACGTTTTAAAGAGCGCGTCGACGTCGGCGCGTCTCACGTAAATTCGCCGCGTCGCTTGGAAACGCGGAATATTGTATTCTTGGCAATAGCGGTCGAACGTTCGGGCGTCGACGCGCAGGTATCGAGCCGCTTCGGAGCGAGTCATCACTTCCGGAAGTCGTTTAATTTTGGGCTCGGCGTACTTAATTTCAATAGTCATTGGTTCGTCCTTTCGGGTTGTCGTCGGTTTGTCGAACGCCGCGCGGCGAGACGGGTCGCGCGGCGCCGGACAGAAGTGCAAAATGAGGTCGCGCTTATCCGCTCGAGAGTATTTAACGTCGAGCGTCCGTCGCCTGAAATCGACGATTTAACGAGCGAGCCGCGACGGGGTTTCGCTCGCGCCTCGGCTAAGTCCCGCGAACGCGGGCGAGGCAGGAACCGCGAAGCCGTTTCCAACTTCGTAGTTCGTTTTGCTCGAAGTATTTTCGGAGCATTCCAAAACCGCTAAACGTTGCGGCTTAACGGGATAAAAATGCGCCGAAATATGCTTCGCGCGTTTTAACTCCGTAGACTATAAGGCGACCGACTTTTCGCCCAAGCGACGACGCCTGTTTCAAACCCTTCAATTTCGGCTTGCGTCGCTCCCGCTAGGCGCATTTTTTCACGCGTTTTCAAACGGTTGTCTTCGACGTTTTTTAACATTTGGCTAAACGCGTCCGAACCCCGTTCGGGACACGGAAGGGTCGCCATTCCCAGCGCCCAACGCCGAAAGCTATCGCGAAACAAAACGTCTTGATTTATGAGCATCTTAATCATACAAGCTAACGACGCCGGGCAATAAAGCGACAGATCGTAACCGGGAGCGTTTGGCAACTCCAAATCTAACGGCAAGCTCATCAAAACAGCCTCATCGTCCAGAAGCAAGTTCCCCGCCCTTGCGCGACGCCGACCGACGCTCGCGTGAACGCCGCCGAGGTCAGCGCGTCCCAATGTTCCTGCGACGTTCGCCATATCGAAAGCGCCTCGTGGTAGTTGTCGCCCGGCGTACAAACTTCGACGCCGCAAAAATCCATTCGATAATGTTCCGCGACGCCGCGTCGAGCGTTGCAAGCCGCGACGCGTCTCGCGCCGTCGCGTTGGCGGAGGTCGAGGGTAAGCGGCGCAAGTTTCAGCTTTTGGCGTTCGGCGTTCACTAGGTCGAGGAGCGCGATTTCGGCGGGAAGCCAGCCGTTCGCGCCGGGCGGTTTCGGCGCGGGCGACGCGACGGCGCAAGTCGTCTTCCCGGCGGCGACGCAACTCTCCGGAAGCGTTTCGGGCCGCTCTACCTTATTCGCGCCGAGAACGTCGCGGAACTTCTCGACGTCGACGCTTTCCGGCGCCGCGTTCGGCACGACGACGCACTTGCCGCCGGAGCAAACGGCGGTCGATCCGCCGGTCGACGGCGCTTCGCAAGTCGGAGCGCAAGAGCGGTAAGTCGCCGCTTGGCAAGCGTTCGGCGTCGACGTCGACGGAAGCGGAACGCGGCAGGTCGAGCGGCAAGTCGGTCGAGTCCAACCGCCGAAAAAACATTGAGCGGAGGCGCTTTCGGTCGCGCCGAAAAGAGCGGCGGCGACGACGGCGATTTTAAGCGTGTTCGCGTTTTTCATTTTTCTTCGTCCTTAATCGTTTGTTTTTCAAGGTTTTGTGTTTTCGCAAGCGCGTTGGAGCGCGTCGCGACGAAAGCGGTCAACGCGGCGAACAACTCGCCGCAACCTTCGATTCCCGCGCATTTCTTTCGCGCAAACTCGACGGTTTCGAGGATTAAGCGCAATTCGAGAACCCCTCGTTCCAACGCGTCGTCCGATTCCGAGTCTTTTTTTGCCATCGCGTTCGTTCCTAACCGACGGTTACGCCGTCTTTCGTTATCGAAATTTCGACGACGATATCCGGGAGCGGCTCCCGTTCGCGCCGCAAACGCTCGATTTCGACCGAGGTCAAGAGCGCGGCGAGTTCGCGTTCGCGGCGTTTGAAAAGTTCGCGAAGCGAACGTCCAAGAGCTTGTTTTCGTTTGGTTTGCGTCATTGTCTCGTCCTTCCCGTCTCCACAAGTCGCCGGATTCTTCCGCTCTCCCAAATCACCGTCGCCGGTTCCGGCGGCGGCGCGTAATTCCCAATTTTCCAATCGTCCGCGATAAAGTCGACCGGCTTCAACTCGACCGCTTCGGCGGAACCGACGTAAGCGCCGCCCTTCCTCGCGTAAAAGTCGACGCGGTTAAGTCGCGTTCGGAAAACGATTTCCGTCGTCCACCCGGCGCGTCGCAACTTGCGCTCGTTCAACGCCGCTCTCTGAATTTGCGTGAACCTCAAACCCACGGCGCCGCCCTCCAATAGAAGAGCGTAAGAAGCGCGAGTTCGCCGAGTCCGAGAACGATCGTTAAGCCGCGCCAAAGGTTGCGCTCGCGAATCGCGTCGGTCAAAGCGCGTTGTTCCTTCAAAAGCTCTTCCAGTCGAGCCGTAGAAATGCAAGTGATTTCTACGACGTCGGTCGAGAGGTCAAAATCTTCGCCCATTATTCAACTCCTTTCTTTGAAGCCGTTACCAATCGTAAATCACGCCGCGCCGTCGGAAATATTTTTCTTCGTCGGGGTCGGAGGCGATCACCGCGTCGGCGCCCTTGCGAGCGTTGATATGGTTTTGCAACAAGGCGATACGGTCGACGATATATTCGTGACACTCGACGTCGAGCAAGTCGTAATCTTTAAAGTAACCGCGTCGCCGAAGTCTTTTGTACACGGACTTTCGGCAAGGGCCGTCTCGCCCGACGAAGGGTTCGACGACGTATTTTTGGACGCCGTCGGCGGTCGCTTCGAAAACGATCGCCGAGAAGTACGTTCCGTTGGCGCTAAAATATTGCTTGCCGATAATCAGCGCGAAGCGGTCGCTCGGAACGCTCATTATTTCAACTCCTTCAAAAGCCGAAGCTCTTTGTCGATTTCGACGAACGCCGCGACCGTTTTCGCCGCGATGCGCAAGGCTTCCTTCGCCTCGACGCCCTCTTTGCGGAGCGCGTTGGCGAGGTCGGCGACCTTCGAGTCAAAGTTGAAGTCGGGGCTTCGCAACTCGTATAATTCGCACATTTGCACGAAGAGGTCGACCGTTTTGCGGAGCGTTTCCGGCGGCACGTCGTTCAACTCTTCGGCGTGTCGCAAGAGCGCGGCGGTCAAGTTCGGATACGGCGTCGCGTCGTCCTTCTTCGCGTCCCAGAAAAGCTCTTTCGCGGCGGCGGTTACGACGCGCATCGCCCGTTCGGCGAGGCCCGGCGCGTCTTCGTCGGCGACGCCGTGTCTCTGAAGCGCGGCGCAAAATTCCGGCGTTTTCGCGTCGACGTCCCACGGCGTCTCGAGCGAATCGGGCGGAAAGACGTCTTGCATCGATTGAGCGAGACGGCTAACGGTCTCGCCGCTTAAATCGTTAAACTCATTCAAAATACGCTCGACGAACGCGTTGATTTTCGCCGCGCGTTCCTCGTCGCCGGTAATCACGACCACCGTTTTACCGCTCCGTTTGAGCGTTCCGAGCGCCGCAAGCGCCCGCCCGCGAAAGACGTCGAGCGACGCCTTGGCGAACCGAAGCGTTTCTTCCGGAACGCCGCTTTCGAAGTCGACTTGGAGCGCCGAGAGCGTTTCGATCGCGCGAAGTTTCGCTTCGTCGAACCCGCTTTGCGCGGAGATTTCCGAGACTTGACGCATCGCGTCGCCAACGTTTTGAGCGTTCTTTTGGTCGATAGCAATTTTCATCTTAAATCTTCTCCTTGTTTATGTTGCAAGTTTGCGACTTTGCGTCAAGCCGCGCCGGGAGCGGAATCAACCGCAACTCTCCCGGCGCGGTCTCGACGCAATCGAGAGACGCCGCTTATCGCCTCGCCGTTCGAGGCTCCGTTTCCGGTTTGTTTTGCGAGCGGCGTTTAAATTAAGGGGCGCAAACGCCTCGGTCGACCCCTCCGAACGGAGGCAAGGCAGGCGTCGTTCCGGAGTCGAACCGGAGTAACCGGGTTAGGAACCCGGCGTTTTCCGCTAAACTAACGACGCGCTAACGTCCGGGCTAAACGCCCGTCCGGCGACTTTTAAGGAGCCGCTTCCTCTATCTGCAAGCCTAAGGCTTTAGCGTCTTCGTTTCGCTTTCGAATTTCGCTCGGCGTCAAAGCGCAACGTTTCCAAGCGTCGATCGCAAGTTTAAGAACCTCGAAATCGTCTTGGCTAAAGCCTTGTTCGCTGAGGAAATCCCGAACTCTCTCTTCCGTCTGAGGAAAGACTCTCGATATTTGCTCGACGATCGATTTTCGCTCGAGCGTCTCGCTGTCGCCGTCGTCCCAACTTGCCGCGCAACGAATCGCATAATAGACTACCAGAAATTTAAACCAACTGTTCGCTTCTCTGTGATACTGAATCGCCCAGGCAAGCGCTCCCGGCAAGTACGCCGATAAATCGACGCCGCGAGCGTTTTCAAGGTCGTACCACAATCTTTTTTGCACGGGTTTGACGTCCCAACTCATTTCAATTTAACCTCCTATCCGGCATAACTTGGCGCACAAGGCCAACAGCAGTAGTATCATTTGGTTTCGTCCTTTTCGGATTATTCGAAAAGCCCCTAGCCGCACGAAGCCCATTTCTCGCGGCGACGCGACCGCCGGTAAGGACTAACCCGGCGTCGCGCGGTTGTCGGGCTTAACGTTATGCGACGTCGTCGTTTTCATCCGGCTCGTCTTCCTCTTCGTCCGGCTGGATTTTCGGCGTCTCGCAACGCGCCCACGCGCGCACGGCGGCGACGTAAACCTCGGCGTCTTCGCTCGCAAGCCCTTCGTATTCCAGCTTTTCCCGCAAGTTATCGCAGGCTTTTCGGCAACGCTCTTCCGCTCGCTCCAATTGCGACGAGTCGGGCGCGAACAAACTCCGCGCCGCGAAACGCGTCGTCGCTTGCCAAGTCGCGTCGTCGAGCGCCCCGCTGACGCGAGCCTCGGAGTTCGTCAAATTATGCAACGCAAGGCTATGCACCGGCGTAAGATACAAGCTCAAATCGTATCCGAGCGCGTTTTCTTTATCGAAATAAGTTCCCATCGTCATATCAACCTTTCTTGGCGTCTCCGGTTCCCAGCAACCGCCCCACTTGTGAATCGCGATTACGATTCTATTAACCGTTGTCGCGTCGTAATCGTAATTGTACAAAGCCTTTATAAATCTTTGTTCCGCCCGTTGCAATTCGCCCGGTTTCGAGAAAACCAAGGCGGTTCGCTTCCCTTTCCGGAAATCTCGCTTGATAAGACGGAGGAGCGCGTCGTACGCGCTTTGAACTTCTTCGCCGACGTCGCTTCCGTCGACGCGGGTCGCAACGTCGAGCGCGACGTATTCGGCGGGCTCCAAGTACTCGCCCAAGTCGCGCCCGTCGAGATTCAATTCGTAAAACGGGAACGACGTGAAGCGCCGAAACTTCTTGTGAATAATCATTTTCCGTTCTCCTTTGCCGCGAGCGCGACGGCGTATTCGTTCGCGGTTCGGGCGGCCCTAGTGAGTCGGCCCCGCGCGACCGCCTCGCCTTCGAACCCGGTCAACCTCGCCGCCTCCGCCGCGAAAACGGCTTGAACGTCTTGCGTCGCCGCGTCGCTCTCCATTCTCGGCAACGATTCGTAAAGCGCGTAAGCGAAGAACCTAAGCGACTCCGGCACGACGACCTTCCGTTCGGCGGCGGTGAATTGGCAAAACGTCAACGTCGGCATTACTCTTTCTCCTCGATAAAAACGACGTTGCGTTTATCGACGCGCTCGTAAGACGCGCAACCGCCGCAATCTCGGTCGAACTCCGGCGGCGAAACGCAAGCCCCGTCGGCGTACCAGTAACAGCCGTCGCATCCTTTCGTTTCGACGACGCGGAATCGCAGGCTTCCCCACTCGAAAATTTCCGGTTTCTTGTTTCTCATCTTTTGTCCTTACGTTGGTTAGCGTTTGAAAAATCCGGGGCGGCGGTCGGGGCCGCGCCGCCCCGGCGCCGCGCTTATATCCTCCGCCGCGTCCGGAAGGTCTGTGAACGCGGCAAGCGAGGAGCCGAGGGGGAAAGGCAGACCTCGATTTTACGACCGAGCGCGGCGCGGTCGGCGGCAAGTCGTCAGTCGTCGCGGCGGTAAAAGTAGTGCGCGACGTAACTTCCGCCTTGGAAAAGCAACGTTCCAAGGAACTTGTAACCGTCGAAACCGGTGTTGTCGTATCCCGTAATCGTCGCGAACACCGTGATTTTCGTCGTTCGCGGCGAAGTCCCGACCGCGATGTAAACGACCGCGCGTTCGTACTGGTTGGCGACGCTCAAAACTCGCGAATCGTCGGGAACTTCGATCGACGTCATCCGCGCTTCGATCGGATACTTGTAAACCTTAAACTCTTTCATCGCAAGCCTCCGCGTCGGCGGTTTGGGCGTTCGTCTTAAAATATCGCCAACGAACGGGAGGATTGACCGTTCGGAGTTCGGCGTTCTTCCAGACGTTGAGCCAACCGACCGAATCGGTTCGAAACATCTTGAGTTTTTTCCCGTCGGCGTAAACGCCCTCGATCCAAACGAACGGTTCTGGTTCGACTCGATAAGTTAAGAACCAGTTGTCGCCTTTTCCCGTTCCGTCGACAGCTTTCGCTTTTTCGTTGTTCATTGCTGTTGCTCCGTCTCTTGCGAAGCGCCTTCAAGAACCGCCGTCGCTTCGAGAGTTTCGCCGTCCGGCTTCACCAATTTAACGACAATCGGCGGGATATGATAAGTTACCTGCGATTGTTCCAAATCGTCGCGCGTCGCTCTCGAAATCCCCTTGGCTCCCGCAAAACAAGCAACTTCGGCGACGAGGTAAACCGCTCCTAGAAGCGCCGCCGCAGTCAAGGCACACAAACAAAAATTTTTAAAGCCGTCCCAAATACTACTCATTGCAACGCTCCTCCTTATAAGTCGCCAACGCTGATAAAACGAGCCCCGAGCCGGTCGCGCACACCACTACGCTTCGCGGCGACGACGATTTTTGACGGAACCACAAAAATCAAAATCGCGTCCTCGTCGGGCTCTTGTCTGTTTTCCCTCTCCCCCCGCCGGTGGCGTAACCGTCGCGAACGGTTCCGGAAGGGGGAAAGGGTTTCTAAGGCCGCGCTTCGGAATCGAACCGAAACCGGGGCAAGCCGTAAAAGCCCCGGAACCGTTCGCGGCTGACGCAAGCGCCGTTATTGCGTTGGCCGTCGGTTAGCGCGGCGAATCGTCGACGCTTCGACGAACGCGATCGCGCGTTGACGCGAAATTTCAAGCTGGGTCGCCAGCTTCTCCGCCGCCGTCGCGACGGCTTCCATATATTGCGGGAGCAGGACTTTTTCGGCGTCGGTTCGCGACTCGCAAGCGCGGCGTCGAAACTCGTTAAACCGCTCCGCAAGCGCCGTCAGCTCCTCTCGGCAAAGGTCGTCGGCGACCATACGTTGTCTGATCGTTCGGTCGACTTCCGTCGTCGCGCGGAACGACGTTAAACGCGTCGGCGAACGTCTTACGCCGTATAAACGATGGAATTCAACGTCGGACGCTTCGAGCGCATCGCCGAATTTCTCGGCTAAGTCGGCGTACTCGCAATCGACGGCGTTTTCGAGCGCCTTCCGCGCACCTGAAAAATTTCTGTTCTCAATCAAAACGATCGCGCGTTCAATCCGCTGAATCCGGCAAACGCCTTCGACGTATTCCGGCGATTCGAACCGGAAATTTTCTTCTTTGACCATCGTTCGTCTTCTCCTTATCGTTCGTGGTCTTTCGGAACGGCGACGTAAACGTGCGGCGGAAAATGTCGCAATCCCAACGCGATAATCTCTTCTTCCGCTCCGCGTCTTTCGCCGTCTAAAAAGGCGAGTTCTTTTCCAAGGTCGTCGTGAATCTCGCGAAGAACGTCGGCGTCAAATTCGGTTTGCTCGACCATCGAGTTCGAAAGTAACAACGCGATTTCGACGCCCCAAAGCAAGCGATTGATCGCCAAGCGAGCGCCGGGAAGCGGATACTTTGTACAAGTCGTCTCAATAATTCGGGAGACGCTCGCGAGATGCTCGGCGGGATTCAATTCCCCAACGAGAAAAGGCATACGCTTGGCGAGTCGCTTGTCGCGGTAATTTTCGCTCAAAAAATTCTCGTAAAACTCAACGGGATTCTTCGCGTGAACCAAAGTCCCGCCGCAAAGCCGCGCGTTGACCAAATACCGGATGGCTCCGGGACTCAAATTTTCGACGATTCCGTCGTCTTGCGCAGACGCGACAAGCTCGTTCCTTTTCGTTTCGTTTTCCATATTGCCGCCTTTCGTTGTTCAAACGCCGAGCGCGATTGCAGGAACGCTCGGCGGAGAGCGCGACGTCGCGGAGTCGACGCCGTTCTCTCAATGCGCCGGTCGGGAGTCGAACCCGACGAAGCCCCCATTCGGCTCGGCGCGGCGGGGCTTTTTACGACTAGCCCCGGTCGTCGGCTTTAACGTCCGCCCCGACGGTTTGCGGTTGTCTCCCGCGACCCCTTTACGCAGTCGCTCGCGACCGACCTTTTCGCGTCGTGTTCTCGCCCCCGTTTCGCGGGGGTTGCGCTCGCGCCTTTGTTTAACGAGGCCGCGCGATGAATACTTGCCTCAAAAACCGGGGCGGGATTCGAACCCGCCGCGCCGATGGGGGCGACGCAACCGTTCCGGCTTCCATAGCGACCGGGACTAGCTTATCGGCGGACTGACGCCATTAAGCGTCGACGCTTGCGGTGGAACACGGCGCCGCTTGCGTCGACGTTGTCTCCCGGTCGTCGGGTTTAAGCAACGCTTCGATGCAGGCAATGCCGACCGGATGTTCCGAGGTTTTGAGCGCGGCAAGAGCGCAAGCGAACTCTTCGGTTTGAGTCAGGTCGGCTTCCTTACCTTTTTGAAGTAGCTCTTTAAAACACTTAAACTCGCTAAGGATACGCCCTTGACATTGAAT
>JAGBDN010000074.1 GCA_017937485.1 Thermoguttaceae bacterium | reverse complement strand
GTCGTCGCGGCGACGGACGCGATCGGCGACGGCGACGCGGGGGGCGTCGCGGCGACGGCGGCTTCCGACGCGGGCGTCGGCGCTTCTTCGACCGTCGCGTCTTTTTCGGCGTCGGCGCCGTCCGTTTCGACTTCGCCGAGTTGTTCCGCTTCGGCCGCTTTTTCTTCGGCCAACGCTTGCGCGAGTCCTTCTTCGCGAATCTTTTTCAGGCGTTCGATCGCGGCCGCGTCGAGTTCTTGATAGACGGCGCCGGCGCTAATCGTCGGTTTTTCGTCGTCGGAAACGCGTTCGCCGAGGGTCGACGGGAGAACCGTTTCGTCGGCGCCGAGCCGCATGCCCGCTTCGTCGTAAGACGCGTCGGTGAAGGG
This sequence comes from Thermoguttaceae bacterium, assembly GCA_017937485.1. Lineage (GTDB taxonomy): Bacteria > Planctomycetota > Planctomycetia > Pirellulales > Thermoguttaceae > RUG369. The sequence goes on along the minus strand of JAGBDN010000074.1, from coordinate 19,686 downwards.
GCCCGCGCCGAAAATCCAGCGGTCGCGGATGTTCGAGGATTTCGTTTTGAGCCCGGACTGCCAAATGATCGCGCCGGTCGTTTTGTTGTACGCCCACATGTTCAGCTTGACTTGCGCTTTTTGGTCGGTGCGTTTGATCAGCGCGAACTCCGGAATCGAGGTCGCCGCGAGCGTTCCAATGGCGGGAATCGACGTTTCCGGAATACCGTACATTAACTCGTAGCGATTGGTTCCGACGGTTCCGGGCGCGACTTCGAGAACGTAATCGGCGTCGTCGATCGCGTCGCGAACGAACGCGCCGTTCGCGGCGAGCTGTTGGCGAATTAAGCTCTTGAGGTAGTCGGAGTCGGTCGTCGAGTTGGCGATTTTGATGTGAACTTTGAGTCCGGCGAGGCGGGAATAGTCGTATTCGTCGACGACGTCTTCCATCGCGCTTGAAATGAGAAGTTGTTCGGTCGCGGTGCGACCGGTGTCGCTGAACTTCGTCGTTCCGCAACCGGCGAGCGAAACCGTCGCGAAAATGAGAACGAACGGCGAGAGCGCGGCGAAGCGGAGCGGCGAAACGGAGGAGCGCGGGGAAAAACGTCGAAGCATAAGGAAAAAAGGCGGCGAGCGCGAAGCGTCGTCGAGCGATAAAAATGAACGTAAAAAGGGCGAAAACACTGGAAGCCGAAATTTGCGTCGAGTATAACGAATTTTCCGGCGCCGCGGAAGAGCGGTTTCGCCGTCGCGCCGCAAAAGGGGGAATTTTTTTCGCGGCGCGACGGTTAAAATAGCGAGAATGCGGAGATTGCGGCGGATTAGCGGACGATTCGCGACGCGGCGTTCGAGACGGCGTCGGCGGGAGCGACTTTGGCGTTCGGCGCGTCGGCGTCGGTCGGTTCGGCGGGCGTCGACGGTTCGAGGTCGCGTCGAGCGAGTTCGAAGCGCGGAACGATCGTTTCGGGGCGAATCGCGATTTCGACGCGGCGGTTGCGTCGGCGGTTCGTTTCGTTTTCGTTCGAGACGATCGGCGAAACGGCTCCGCTTCCGCCGACGATCGTTTGGTTCCGCGCGACGCCGGTTTCCTCGACGAGAAACTCCGCGACGAGATAAGCCTTTTGAACGCTCGCCGCCTGCGCCGAAAGGGCGTCCTCCGGGCGCGCCGGGTCGAGGTCGGAATGACCTTGAATCGCGAGAACGTTCGTCGGATAGCGGCGCAAAACGTCGGTCGCGAGGAGGCGGAGGCGGTTTTTGCCTTCTTCGCTGAACTCGTTCGAGTTCGGTTTGAAAAGGAGATCGTCTTGCAGCTCGATCGTCGCGACGTCGCCGTCTCGGCGAATCGGGAGGATTTTCGGGTCGGAGAGGCGCAGGTCGAGCGCGGCGACGCTGCTGTTCGGGACGACGACGGTCGAGGAGGGGCGGCGCGTCGCGGCGTCTTGGAGTCGGCGGCGGCGTTCGAGGAACTCGCGTTCGGCGCGGAGTTCGTTCGCGTCGGCTAAGAGGACGCGGTTTTTCTCGGCGAGTTCGGCGTTTTGGCGGCGGAGCGCGGCGACCGTTTCCTCGGCGTCGCGGCGGTAAGTCGCCGTTTGGCGGAGGAGCGATTCGTTCGCGTCGACTTGGCGGCGGGCGTCGGCGCGCGCTTCGAGGAGTTCTTCGCGCAAGCGACGCTCTTCGCGTTGGTCGGCGGCGCCGAAATCGCCGAGCGGAACGGAACCGGGCGCGGCGGGAGCCGGCGTCGACGGATTGAACGCGGGAAGGGACGGCGAAACCGACGCCGAATCGGCGACCGGGGCGGGGCAAACGGACGCGCTCGACGGGGTCGCGTAAAAACCGCCGAGCGGCGCGGCGGACGGCGGCGTCGGTTGGGCGGACGTTTCGGCGGCGGGATAGGTCGCGGCGGGAAGTTCCGAGTATTCGACTTTTTCGACGAGAGGCGGCGTCGCGGCGTTCGCGGAGGCGTTCGGTTTGCGGGCGAACGTTAACGAATCGGAAGCGCAACCGGCGAACGTCGGAAGGAGCGCGGCGGCAAGCGGCGCGAAAGGGGGGAAGGAACGGCGCATAAACGTTTCGCTTTCTTGGGTAAAGGGAAAAAACGGCGCGGCGAAAAGCGCCGGAACGCCGAGTTGCGAAAAGTTTAGAATCGCGTCGCCGAAGCGGAGAAAGAACGGAACGATTTTCGGGCGAAATTGCCGATTGCGCGACGAATAGGAAAAATAGGGGGAATAGGAAACGACGAAGATTGAAAAAAGGGCGAAAAAAGAGGCTCGCCGCGTTTGGGGAAAACGCGGCGAGCCGGAACCGTCGGTCGAAAAGACGTCGAAACGTCGGCAAAAGGAAAGGAAAACGAAGAACGACGCAGATAAACGACGCGACGATTCAAGCGATCCGAGCGATCGCAAAGGCAAGGCGCGACCGCTCGAATTGCAAACGACTAGTCTTGCGCGTCGGCAAGACCGTAAATTTCAAGCGCAAGGTCTTTGACGCCCTTCAAGTCGAGCTTGCCGGTTCCCAAAATCGGAATCGCGTCGACCTTGCGGAAGTTGGCCGGCGACGGAACCCAAAGTTGCGGAAGCCCGGTCGCGGCGGTTCGCTTGCAGAGCTCGTCGATATTGCTCGGCAAGTCGGTGTAAAGGACGACTAACTTTTCGCCCTTCTTCTCGTCCGGAACGGCGGTAACGACGAGACGGAGCGCCGATTTCGCGTCGTCGTCGGACGCGGCGGCGTTCGGGTCGGCGTTTTCGCGTTCCCAATCTTGAACGACTTGCGCCAACCGCTCTTCGATGAGGCCGTGCGGGGCCATTTCGCCGCCGATCTTCGACATCCGCGTTTCGCGCCCGGTGATGAAGATAAAGTTGTCTTCGTCGATTTTGGCAATGTCGCCGGAAACGTACCAGTCGCCGACGAAGATTTTTGCGGTGCGCTCCGGATCGTCGTAATAACCGGGCGTGATCGAGTTGCTCTTGACGAGAAGCATCCCGGAAACGTTCGGCGGGAGCTCTTCGCCGGTTTCCATATCGACGATTTTCGCGACAAAGTTCGGGCTCGTGCGGCCGATCGACCCGGCTTTATGATAGGGCGAAAAATCGTCCGGAGCGCGACGCGGCGGCTTGTTGACCGACATCACCGGCGCCATTTCGGTCGCGCCGTAACCTTCGCAAAGGTCGTAACCGAACTTTTCCTTCCAAGCGTCGCGCAGGTCGGCCGGCGTCTTTTCGGCGCCCGGGACCGGGAAGTCGATCGATTCGAAGTCGGCGGGGTCGCAACGGCGCAGGTACGTCCGCAGGAACGTCGGCGTCGTCGGGAAAAGGGTCGGACGGTAACGACGCGCGACTTCGGCGACTTGGCGCGGTTCGAGCGGGTTGAAGTGGTAATAGCAAGCGTAAGGATAGGCGAGCGGGAACCAGATCGACACCGTGTAACCGAACGAGTGGAAGAACGGAAGCGTTCCGAGGAGCGAATCGTCCGGCGTCGGCGACGCGGATTGACCGAAGCTCTGCATGTTCGCCGCGACGTTGCAATGCGTCAGCATAACGCCCTTCGGCATCCCGGTCGAACCGCTCGTGAAGACGACGGTGTTCAGGTCGGTCAGTTTGATTTTCGTCAAACCGAGGCGGCGTTCGAGGAGCCAAGTCGGCGTCAACGAGTCGAGGAGGCCGAGGATTTTGTCGATTTTCGCGATGTTCGGCGCGAGTTCCTCCAAGACGAGAAACTCCGCGTCGAGGTTCAAATGCGGCAACTTCGCCAACAACTTTTGCGACGTGAGAACCTTTTTGATTCCGACTTTATTAATGCAGTAGTTGTTGATGTCGTTCGTGAAGGTGTAATTGAGGTTGATCGGAACGCGGCGGTCGAACGCGAGCGCGCCGTTGATCAGGACGCCGATCGTCGACGTCGGGAGGAGGACGCCGACTTTTTCGTCCGAACCGAGGACGCGGCGCAAGGCGCGGCGCAGAACGAGAATCTGCAGGAGCGCTTGTTTGCCGGTCGCTTCGCGCTTCGTCGAGTCGCCGAATTGGAGCCGCTTCCCGACCGTTCGGAGGTTGCGAATCGCTCGGCGCGCCGGGACGAGGAGGCGGACGTTTTCCGGGTGGAGTTTGAGGCTTTGCGCGTCGACTTCCAATTCTTGAACGATATGGAGCAAACGTTGCGAAATATGCGCGTCGTCGCGACCGGCGGCGCGTTCGGCGGCGAGCGTCGTCGGCGCGCCGAAGGAAATCGCCGGGCGGTACGGGGACTTCGTCTTATGTCCGGCGAACTTCGCGTAACCCCAACGGGAGCCGTAAAAACCGGAGATCGCGAACGGAACGACCGGAACGTCTTCCGAACCCTTCAACATCGCGAGGAAGCCGGGTTGGAACGCGCGGATTTGGCCGGTGCGAGTGAGGGCGCCTTCGGCGAAAATGCAGACGACTTCGCCCTTTTGCAACGCGGCGCGGCTCTCCTTCAACATCGCGACGATCGAGCGGCGGTCGCCCGGGACGATTTGAATCGCGCCGGTTTTGCGAATAACGAAGTTCGCGAGTTTATTTTGCGACGGCAAAAAGCCCGCGTCGGCGATAAAGCGAACCGGGCGCGGCGAAGCGCAGTAAACGATCAGCGCGTCGAGGTAGGAAACGTGGTTCCCGACGAGCAAAACGCCGCCGGTTTCCGGGACGTTCTCGACGCCGTATTCGCGCAACCCGTAATAGCGGCGCAGTCCGAGCGAAACGAAGAAACGAATCGTCGGAATCGCGAAACCGCGGAGCGCGGCGAAGAAAACCGGAAGGGAAAGCAAGCCGCAAACGAGCCAAATTTGCTTCGCGTCGAGCCCGAACGACCCGGCGAAAACGCCTTGCAGCGTCGCGAAAATCGCCATTCCGAGGAACGAATAAAAGTTGTACGCCGCCAAAACGCGACCGCGGCTCGCCTCCGGGCTCTCCTTTTGGAGCGCGGCCAAGAGCGGAACGTCGTAAAGACCGGCGGAAAGACCGAGTCCGGCGAGCGCGACCGCGCCGAAAACGAAGCCGACCGTCGACGGCGACGCGACCGAAGCGCCCTCCGGCAAAACGACGCTCGGCGTAAAGTACAAAACGACGCAGAAGAAAACGATCGCCGCCGCGCCGAGCGGAACGAGACCCGTTTCGACCCGACCTCGCGAAAGTTTTCCGGCGACGAGCGCGCCTCCGGCGATCCCCAACGAAAGGGCGCCGATCAGCCAACCGACGTAATCTTGGCGAACGAGGAGCGTTTCCGTCGCGAACTTGTCGATGTTCGACTGCGCCAACGCGCCCAAACCCCAAAAGAACGAACTCGCCAACGCGACCCAAAAGAGGTAACGGCAACGGAAAAGCGAGCGTAAATCGATAAACGTTTGACTAAACGGATTGACCGGGAATTTCGCGCTCGGGTCGGCCGCCGGAATCGACGGGAGGAAGAAGCTCGAAATCAAACCGACCGTCGCGACGCCGATAATGACGCTCGCCCAAACCGCCGGAGCGCCCATTCCGCCGCTTCCGGGAATCGGCGCTTCCGGATTTAGCGTCGACCAAACGAAGAGGTAGCCGCCGACGAGCTGACCGCCGACGCAAGCGAGCATCGAGGTCGCCGAAACGTAAGCGTTCGCCTGCGAAAGACGCTCCGCCGGGACGAGGTTCAAAATCGAACCGTATTTCGCCGGGCTGAAAAACGCGCTTTGCGACGCCATCAGGAAGAGCGTAACGAGCATAAACGGAACCGATTGCGTTATAATCGCCGCCGTTCCGAGAAGCATAATCAGCAATTCCGCGACTTTAGCCCAAATCATCACGTTGCGGCGGTTGAAACGGTCGCAAACGTACCCGGCGTAGGTCGCCAAGAAGAGGAACGGAACGAGGAACGCGAGGGAGCCGATCATTCGAATATCGTCTTCGCGACCGATCCAACCGGCGGCGTATTTGCCGATCGGAATGATCAGCCAACGGAAAATATTGTCGTTGAGCGCGACCAAAAACTGCGTGATCAAGAGCGCGACGAACCCGCGGGTCCAAAGGGGCTTGTTGTCGATTTGCGCCGTTTCCATAGAACGCCTAATTTTTGTTTCGGGGGTTGTTTTTGTGCTTAACGGGAAAGCGTCGCCGCGTTTCAACGTTCGACGGCGACCGACAAGGAAGCGTCGTCGGCGAAAGTCGGCCCGACGACGGGCGCGGAATTTTGCGAATCGCGCTCTTCCTGTATTTTCTTCTTCTAATGATAACGTCAAAACGGATTTCTGACAAGAGCTAAGCCGCTTCTAAAATGACGTTTTTTGAAAAAATGTCATTTTAGAAGCCGTTTTATTGGCATAAAGCGAAACGAAGTTTCAAAAAGAAATGCAATAATGTCGTACCGTTTGATTATTGGCGTTTGAAAATGATTTTGTTTGAATGTTGTCCGGCGGCGAAGGAGAAGAAACGGCGAAAGAACGCGGCGCGGTTTCGCAAGAAATAAGGAAAGCGACAAAGTCGGGAAACGAAAGAAGCGAGTCAAACGCGCCGTCAAACGTTTTTCGAATCGCCTTTTTCCCGTTTTTCCCGTTCCAAAAAGAGGCGCTTGCGGGCGCGACTGTTCGGAATTTGGAGCCGTTCGCGATATTCCTGAACGGTTTTCCGGCTGACCGCGATTTGAAAACGGCGAAGCAACTCCGCGGCGAGGGCTTCGTCGCCGAGCGGATTCGACTTTTCTTCGCCGTCGATCAGCTCGCGAATCCGACTTTCGACGCTCGCCGAGGCGACGTCGCCGGAAACGGCTTTCGGGAAGAGCGACTTCAACGCGACGAAGCCGCGCGGCGTTTCGAGCCATTTGTCGACGCAAGCGCGGGAGACGGTCGACGGGTCGAGCCCGAGTTTGTCGGCGACTTGCCGAAGCGTCAGCGGACGCGCCGCCGTCGTTTCGTCGTCGAAATACTCGTTTTGAAAATCGACGGCGGCTTGCGCGACGCGCAAAACGGTCGAATCGCGGCTTTGCAACGCGTCGAGAAGGGCGGTCGCGTCGACGTATTGGCGGCGCAAATAATCTTTCGTCGCCTTGTCGACGTTCTTGGCGAGAAGCATTTTGCGATAAAGCGGGTCGACGCGGAATTCCGGGCGGTCGTCGTCGAGTCGGGCGCGCCAACGTCCGGACGGCGATTTTTCGAGAAAAATTTCCGGGCGAATCAGCCGCGTCGGGCTTTCGTTGGCAAAGAGGGAACTCGGCGCCGGATGGAACGGGAACCCGGCGTCGTAAATCGCGGCGACGGTCGCGAACGGGAGCCCGGTTTTTTCGGCGATCGCCGAAACGCGTTTCTTTTGGAAGTCGTCGAACGCTTCGGCGATAATTTGGCGAAGCGCGTCGGCGTTCGGAACGTCGTCGCGAACGCGCAACAGGAGACTTTCTTGCAACGAGCGCGCGCCGACGCCCGGCGGGTCGAGCGACTGAACGACGGCGAGCGCTTTTTCGGCGGCGTCGCGTTCCTTTTTCGACGGTTTTTTCGGAAACAACGCGTCGAGCGGGTCGAGCGGCGCGTCGGCGGGGGCGTCGTTTTCGTTCGAGGACGCGACGAGGGCGTCGAGCGCCGTTTGGAAACGTTCGCGTTCGTCGGCGGTCGTTTTGCGTCCGACGGCGGCGTCGAACCGACGGCGGGCGGCGTCGCTAGCGCTTTTCGTCGCGGCGTTTTCGAATTCGGCGAGCGCGTCGCGGGCGGCGTCGAGCGTTTCCGGCGTCGCGTCGACGTTGAAAATTGTTTCGAACGTCGATTGAAGCGCCGAATAATCGCTTTCTTGAAGAGACGCCGCCGACGCGTCGACCGTCAAATAACCGTTGGAATCGAGTCGATCGACGATCTTTTCGCAAAACGTTCGAACGAGCGGCGAAAGGTCGGCGCAACGTCCGTCGAGGCGCAACTGTTCGAGCAGATGGTCGCGGAGCGTCGTTTCGGAGCGCGCCGTCGGGTCGAACGCAAACTCTTCTTGCGTTGAATTGAAACGGTCGTAGCGATAAAACGGTTTAGGGGAGAAGAAAACGTCGTCGGCGGGGTCGAAAAAATCGTCGACGTCGTCGGACGGCGGAGCGTCGGAAACGTCGCCAAGCGAAGCGTCGAGTTCGTTAACATTGCCGGCTTCGCGATTTTCGGAAAGGTCGCCGACTTCGTTGGACGCGGCGTCGTTCGTTTCGCCGTTGGGAAGAGGCGCGGACGCTTCGACGAGAAAAACGTTCCGCTGCGATTCGACGTATTCCCCGATTTGATCGCTCGCTCGCTCCAAAAGGTTTGAAAACTGAATCGTTTTTTGTTTCGCGTACATCTCCTGCTTGAGACGATTCGTCCGTTCGAGTTCCGCGCGGCGTTCGACGGAGACGCCGACGCGGAAACCGGGAGAAGACGAGAAAGAGGAAGGAAACGAACGCGAGGCCAATCGAGTTTCTCCGAAGGGCGTTGGGGCGGGCGAAGCGACGTCGGTCGACTAAAACGGGCGACGCCGGCGTCGCGCCGGGGTTAGCGGGACGACTCGGCGTCCGCGTCGGGTTTCGATTTTAACGAAAGCGTCGGTCGCGACGGCGCCGGAGCGACTTCCTCCAAGCCGCGAACCGTCGTCGGACGACGCGGCGCTTCGCCGGAAGCGGACGACGCGGCGTTTTGCGGAGAACGGGACGTTTGGGGGGCTTGGGCGGTTTGCGCCGTTCGAGCGCTTTGCGCGGGTTGCGGTTTCGACGCGTTTTGCGGCGTTTGCGGAAGCGGCGAAGTCGGGTGAATCGGGGCGCTTTGCGCGGGTTGCGAAAATTGCGTCGAAAGTCCCGAATTTTCCGGCGTTAAAAGGCGTTTCGAGGACGCGAAAAGGCGGTCGAGGCGTTGAACAAGCTCCGCGAAACGAGCGGCGCCGCGAGCGTTCAAAATCGCGTGCGCGACGAGAACCGGAATCGCGACGAGAAGCCCGTCGACCGTCGTTACCAACGCGAAATAAATCCCGCCCGCGAGGTTCCGCCCCGAGCCGTCCGCGACCGCCAGCTCGCCGAACGTCGAGACCATCCCGACGACCGTCCCGAGAAGCCCGAGCATCGGCGCGACGTTCCCGATCGTCGCGAGCGGCTCCGTTCGACGGTAAAACGCGGCGGTTTCCTCCGCGACGGCGTCTTCGAGCCCCTTTTCGACGGCGGTCCAACCGCGGTCGGTTTCCCGGAGCCCGGCGGCGAGAACGCGTCCGGCGACCGCGTCGTTCCGCTCGTCGGCGGCGGCGAGCGCGGCGGCGAAATCGTTCCGAGCGAGCGCGTCGGCGACGGCGGTTTCAAGTTCCGGCGAGAAGAAAACGGCGCGGCGAAGCGCGAGCGCGAGGCGAATCGCCAACGAAACGGCGATAATCGACGCGACGAGCAAAACGGCGCCGATCCAACCGCCCGCTAAAACGAGTTCGAGCAATTTCGAGCGTTCTCCGGCCTTCGACGCGTTCGCGGCGGTCGATTCGGTCGACGAAGCGGCGGCGGACGTTCCGTTTTCGGCTCCGCTCCCGACGTCGGCGGACGACGGGGAAACCGACGCGGACGGCGCGGCGTCGGTCGGCGCGTCAAGAACGGAAAGGTCGAGCGGTTCGTCCGATTGCGAAACGGCGTCGGCGAAAACCGGCGTCGGCGACCAAGCGGAACGCGGCGCGAAACCGAACGTCGACGCGAGCAAAGCGACCCCGACGAAAAAAGCGACGCGGCGGCGAGTGGAGAAAAGTGGAGCGAAATTGGATTTTCGAAGCGATTTCATATCGTTTTCGAGCGGCGAACGGCGCTCGCTTTCTTTTGCGTTGCTGATCGACATTAATATATAATATATTAAGGGGAAAAATCGACGTCGGGTCGGGGAAAAACGGCGACGGCGGCGTCGAATCTCGGCGAAACGGGGCGCCGTCGAGACCGGGCGAGAGACGCGAGCCGGAACGACCGGAAATTTTAAACCCAAACGACGCGCCGTGCAAACGCCTTTCCTTCCGTTTTATCGAACGAACGAAGGACAAAACGGCAAGTTTTTTCGGCGAAAATGTTAAAATCGGTAAAATTGTCGACGGCGACGAACGCCGAGGAACACGACGGAACGCCGCGTCGAAGGAGGGTTGGCGTTTTGCGTAAAATGGGGCGTTCGGGTAAGCGTTAGGCGTTTCTAATCGTCGCGCCGAGCGTCCGAAAGTCGCGGAAATTCCGGGAGAAACGTCGGAAAAGCGTCCGCCCCCCTTCCCAAAACGTCGCCGTTGAAGTATGCTTTATTATAGTCGATTCGCGGTCGCCGCAATAGGCGATTTTTTGGGAAAACGCGAAGAAAAAAGTAAAATTTGCAATTTTGGCGGATTTTTTTGCGAAATTTTCGCAAACAAAGCGGAAGGCGCGCAAAAAACGTCGCCGTTTTGCAAACTTTAAGTAAAACATATCGTTTAAGTAAAATAGGAAGGGTTTTGCAATGGCGAAAAAAACGATCGCTAACGTCGACGTCGCCGGTAAGAAGGTTTTGATTCGCGTCGATTTCAACGTCCCGCTCGACGAAAACGGGAACATCACCGACGATCGCCGCATCCGTATGGCGCTCCCGACGATCGAATCCGTCCTCGAACGCGGCGGCCAAGTCGTTTTGATGAGCCACCTCGGCCGTCCGAAGAACGAACCGGACGCCAAATACTCGCTGAAACCGGCGGCGGTTCGTCTCGGCGAACTCCTTCCGAACGCGAAAGTTGACTTCGCGACCGACACCGTCGGCGCCGACGCGGAAGCGAAAGTCGCCGCGTTGACCGACGGCAACGTCGTCGTTCTCGAAAACCTCCGTTTCCAAGCGGGCGAAAAGAAGGGCGACGCCGACTTCGCCGCGAAACTCGCCTCCTTCGCCGACGTTTACGTCAACGACGCGTTCGGCACCTGCCACCGCACCGACGCCTCGATGGTCGCCGTTCCGGAAGCGATGGCCGGCAAACCGCGCGTCTGCGGTTTCCTCGTCGAAAAGGAAATCAAGTACCTGACCGACGCGATTAGCGCTCCGCAACGCCCGTTCGTCGCGATCCTCGGCGGCGCGAAAGTCTCCGACAAGATTATGGTCATCAAGAACTTGCTCGGTATTTGCGACAAAGTCCTGATCGGCGGCGCGATGGCGTACACCTTCTCGCTCGCGCAAGGCGGCAAAGTCGGTTCCAGCCTCGTCGAACCGGACAAAGTCGAACTCGCGAACGAACTTCTCGCGTCCGGCGGCGACAAACTCGTCCTCCCGATCGACACGCACTGCGGCGACGCGTTCAGCTCCGACTGCAACAAAGAAATCGTCGCGGCGGGCGAAATCTCCGACGGTTTCGAAGGTCTCGACATCGGGCCGAAAACGGCGGAAATGTACGCGAACCTCGTCAAAGACGCGAAAACGGTCGTTTGGAACGGCCCGATGGGCGTTTGCGAAATGCCTCCGTTCGACGCCGGGACGAAAGCGGTCGCCGAAGCGATCGCGGCCAGCGATTCGATCTCGATCATCGGCGGCGGCGACAGCGCGGCGGCGATCCAAAAGCTCGGTTTCGCCGACAAAGTTTCGCACGTCAGCACCGGCGGCGGCGCGTCCTTGGCGATGCTCGAAGGCCAAAAATTCGCGGCGGTCGAACTCCTCGACGAAGCGTGATTCGCGCTTAGTTAACTTCGTTTCGTCGAGAAAGTTTTGCGCGTAGCGCCGGCGGCGAGGCGTCCTTGTCGACGCCCGAAGGCCCAAAAGCGCGGCGCGAACTCCTCGACGAAGCGCGATTATTTAACGTTCGGCAATCTTTCGAGCGTTAAAATTTAACGATTAACCGGCGGACGCCGACGCGATTTTGAGTCGCGGCGGCGTTCGGCGGTCGCGTTTTGTCCGGCGCAAACGCCGTCGTCAAACGCGTTCTTTTCAATATTGGTCATTAATATAAAGGATAGCGCGTCGCTAAAGAACGACGATTCGGCGTTCTGAAACGACCGAAAACGGCTGCTTCGTCGCGTCGAGCGGCGTTTGAAGCGTCGGCGGAGAAAATAACGTGCGTTTCGCAAATTTTTACAACGAAAAAATCGCGGAAACTCGAAACGGCGGCGGATTTTTGGCCGTTTGGAGCGAAGCGGCGAGCGGTTGGGTCGCTTTGGCGGAGCTTCTCGGGGACGAAAGTTGGAATTACGCCTCGACGAAGGACGTCCTTTGGGCGAACGTCGAGTCCGATTTCTTCGCCGAATTGCAAAAAGCGCTCGACGAAGCCGGAGCGGACGTCGCGACGCTTGATTTTTCGAACGACGACTATTTCTACCTCCCGCCGGTCGAGGAACCGGAGAAGATTCTTTGCGTCGGGCTCAATTACGCCGATCACGTTCGCGAGTTTGGGAACGCGCTTCCGGAGGTTCCGGTGATTTTCAATAAAGCGCCGAGCGCGTTGAACGCTTGCGACGCCGCGATCGCGTTGCCTAAAGTCTCGAATCGCGTCGATTACGAAGGCGAGCTTGTCGTCGTGATCGGGAAAGAGGGAAAAGATATTCCGCGTTCCGAAGCGATGGATTACGTCGCCGGGTATTGTTGCGGGAACGACGTGTCGGCGCGCGATTGGCAAAAAGACAAGCCGGGCGGCCAATGGTTTTTGGGCAAGTCGTTTGACTCCTTCGCGCCGATCGGGCCGACGCTCGTTACCGCGGACGAAGTCGGCGATCCGAACGCGCTGAAAATCGAAACGCGCCTCAACGGCGAAACGGTTCAATCGGGGAACACGAGCGATTTCATCTTCCCGATCGACTACTTAATTTCTTATATCTCGCAAGTTATGACGTTAAACGTCGGCGACTTGCTCTTCACCGGCACCCCTTGCGGCGTCGGCGACGCGCGCAAACCGCCCCTTTACCTCAAAGCCGGCGACGAAGTCGTCGTCGAGATTGAGAAAGTCGGGACGCTCCGCAACTTGGTCGTCGAAGACTGACGGCGAGAGACGGCGGAAGGCGAACGCTTGATTTTGAATATTTCGTTTTTTTAACGCGTCGACCTCGAACGACGTCGCGTTTATTATCGGAACTAAAAACAGTTTTTGCGCCGAGGATTGATTATGACTAATGCAACCGATGATTCCCACGACCTGACGCAAAGCCTCGAAGACTACCTCGAAACGATTTACGAGTTAACGCAAACCGAGAAAGTCGTCCGCAGCAGTTGCGTCGCCGACCGAATGGGCGTGAAGCGTCCGTCGGTAACGAGCGCGCTTAAAGCGTTGGCGGAGAAGGGATACGTTGTTTACCTGCCTTACGTTCCCATTACGTTGACCGAGTTGGGCGAGAAGGAGGCGCGTAAAATTATTCGGCGACACGCGGCGATGGAGATCTTCCTCGAACGGATTCTCGGCGTCGACGCGAAAACCTCGAAAGAGTCCGCTTGCCGCCTTGAACACGCGATGAACGACGAAATCACGACTCGGCTGGTCGAGTTCGTCGAGTTTGTCGACAGCTGTCCGCGCGTCGGCGCCTCGCTCTTCCGACGTTCCGATTATCACTGTCGCGAAAAGAATAACGACCAATTTTGCGCGATGTGCATTCACGGTTGCCTCGACGAAATCGTTCATACCGGGCGCACCGTCGACCTGTCGAGCGTTCACCGCGCGGCGCAATCGCTGAACGAGGCGAGCGCCGAACACGACGCCGTCATTTTGGCGCGGATTCCGGAGGAGTTGCAGGAGCGGCCCGAGTTTTCGTCGTCGAGTTGGCGACCGAATAAAACGTTGCGCATTCTCCGCGAGCAATGCGACGAAACGACCGTCGCGACGCGAATCGACGAACAAACGTGCGTCGTTTCTCGCGAAGACGCCGCGAAGATCGAAGTCGTTCCTTGCGAATAAGCGTTGGAATAATGTTGTCGCGGCGTTAATGTTGAAAAACGTTTGAATTTATCGCCGTAAAACGAGACGGAACCAAAGACGAAGAAAGGCGAAATAAGCGGTTTGACCAATTTTCGACGAACGTTGCGAACGACGGCGACGGTCGGAGCGGTCGGGGCGCTTTTCGTTCTTTTTTGCGTCGCCGCGGTCGAGCGAGAGCGGCGAACGGCGGAGCGCGAAGGGCTTGTCGCGGCGCGGTTTGTTCCGGCGACGTCGGGGAACGTTGTCGACAAAACCGGCAAAAACGTTGAAATCGGCAAAAGCGGGGCGACCGTTTTCGTTCCGTTCGATTCGCCGCGAGCGCAAACCGCCGCCGACCGAGCCGTCGTCGAATTTTTGCGAACGACCGAGCGTCGGGACGATTCGCCGGAAGCGTCGGGGTTTCGTCGCGCTCGCATTCTTGAAGCGCGCCGTCGTTTCGCGACTTCCGACGCCGCGGAGGAACGCCGTTTGCGCCGAGTCGACGACGCGCGAACCGCCGCCGACGCCGTCGAAACGTTGCGCGCTTGGACGGGCGAACAAACCGGCGACGAGTTTAGCGAAATTTTCGATTGCAACGGCGCGTTGAGCGTCGCTTCTTCTTTTTCTTGCGCCGACGGCGAAAACGCCGGGCGCGTTTTGAATGATTCTAGCGATTTTAACGATTCTTTCGACGTTTTCGACGCCGATCTTGCCGCCGCGACCGCGTTTTTGGCCGAATTGAGCGACGAACCGTCCGCGTCGAGCGTTCCGTTGGCTCCGCTGACCGCGTTGGACGGCGCGGGCGACTTCCGCGACGCCGTCGTTTTTCTCGACGCGAACGCGCTGACTCCGGCTCCGGTCGCCGTCGAAACGGTCGTTTGGGACGCCGCGCCGCGAACGGTCGCCGTCGTCGGAGCTTTTCAAACGGCGTTCGCGCTTTTCGCAACCTTTGGCGCTCGCTTCTTTTGCGTCGATTGGGCGCGATTCTTTGCAATTTGGAACGTCGGACGTCGGGAAAGCGTCGCAAGCGCGGCGCCGTCGACGCGACTTCTTATTTCTTTCGAACGTTGGGGCGCGACGCGAACGCTCGCCGACCTCTCCGTCGTTCGGCTTCTTAATTGATTTCGAGCGCTTAGCAAGCGCGTTTCTTCATTGAATTTGGTTTGCGTTTTCTCGCGACCGCTCGTCAAGGAGCGGTACGGGTAAGCGTTCGTCTATTTCTTGTCAAATTTTTGAATTTTGGTAAAAGAATAAAATAATGTTTGATAAAATTATTGGCGGTTCGGCGCAAAACGCGTCCGAGTTTCCGGTTTCGAACGATTTTAACGGCGCGGCGTCGGCGGCGTTCGGCGACGCCGCGGCGGAGGTTGCGTTCCGGCGCGGCGCCCAAAATTCGCAAATCGCTCAAATTAACGCCGGTTTCGTCCGGTTCGAGCGTCGGCGCGACGCTTGTCGTTCCGGTTTCGGCGCGTTCGGACGACTTCGCGACGCTTGTCGTTCCGGTTTTCCGGTTTCGAGCGATTTTAACGTCGCGGCGTCGTCGGCGTTGGCCGGGGGGGCGGCGAAAGTTAAATTTAAGCGCGGCGCCCAAAATTCGCAAAGGGCCCAAATTAACGCCGGATTTGCGTCGAGCGGAGGACGTCGCGGCGTTTGCAATTCCAGTTTCGGCGCGTTCGGCCGGTTTCGCGGCGCTTGCGGTTCCGTTTTCGGCGCGTTCGGCCGGTTTCGCGGCGCTTGCGTTTTCGGCGCGTTCAAAGGACGCCGCGGCGTTCGCCGTTCCGGTTTTAACGGTTCGAGCGGTTTTACGCTCGTCGAATTGCTCGTCGTGATCGCGATTATCGGGATTTTGATCGGTTTGCTCCTCCCGGCGGTTCAGGCGGCGCGGGAGGCGGCCCGACGAATGCAGTGTTCGAACAACCTCAAACAGCTTTTGCTCGGCTTCCAAACGTACGCCGATGCGAACGGCGCGCTCCCGCCGGAGGCTTGGCTCCGCTTTCAAAACGGGGAAAGTCAAGGACTTGGGATTTGGCCGCGCGTCTTGCCGTACTTGGAGCAAAGCGCGCTTTATTCGGAAGTCGACTTTTCGTCGAATTACCAAGAGGCGGACGGCGTCGAGAATTACGTCGGAATGGAGACGCTCGCGAAGGTGAAAATGGCGACGTTCCTTTGCCCGAGTTGCGCGAACGTCGAGTCGAGTATGAAAATGTACGGCGACGAAATCGGCTGTTACACGACGCATTATTACGGCGTCGCGGGCGCGGTCGGGAAGCGGCCGAACTCGGAGCGGCTCTATTCGACGATTCGAACCGCCGACGAAAACGGCGGCGAGGAGTACGGCGGCGGGCCCTGCGCGAACAACGGCGTTTTTTACGAAGAGAGCCGAACGACTTGGGCGTCGATTACCGACGGACTGTCGAACACCGCGCTTCTCGGCGAAATCGCGTCGCAAAAGTACGACGGTTATTTCGCTTGGATTCGCGGCGCTTACGTCCAATACGGAATGACGATTTACGTTAGTTCGAAGGGGCTCGAGTGGGCGCCGAACGTTTTGAAGAACGACGACGATCCGAAGGCCGGGCTCTATCGGCGTTTTTACAGCGTCGGGGCGTTTTCGAGCGAACACGCCGGAGGCGTTCAGTTCGGATACGCGGACGGCTCGGTTCGCTTTACCTCCGATACGACCGACCTTGACGTGTTGAAAGCGGCGGCCAGTCGCGACGGCGGCGAAGTTCTTTAACGAACCGACGGCGCCGGAACGCGAACAACGGCGTTAAGACGGCGTTAACGAACAACGATGTTAAGTCGGCGTTAGACGGCGCCGAATGCGAACAACGGCGTTAAGTCGGCGTTAAAACGGTTCGGTTTTAACGGTTGAAACGAAAAAACGCGCCTCGACGGCGTTATCGCAAGCGTCGGGGCGCGTTTTTTACGTTAAATTAAGTAAAACGGCGAAAAGCGGCGCTTCGCGTTAACCTTGCGGGCCGTTCGTTTCCGGAATTACTTGCCAATCGTTGACGCCGTGAACGACGTATTTCTTATCCTTGATCGGTTCGCTCGCTTGTTTGAGGTGGCGGTTAAACTCGACGTTCAGATTCCCGCCGCGATAGCGCGTCCCCCAAGCGGCTTGCGCGCCGTAAATAAGGATGTTGCGCATATCGCCGCCGTAAAAATGGTGCCAAGTCGTGCAGAGAACGCCCATTCCGTTCGTCTCGGCGGATTTGGTCGCCAAACTGCGGATTCCGGCCGTGTCGCGCCAAGGACAGACGAGGACGTCGAACCCTTTTTCTTCTTGGAAAAAGGTCGTCGTCGGCCAGGTTTCGTCCTTTTTCGGCGCGCTATACTGCCAGTCGCAGATCACGACGTCTTTCGGAAGACGTTCGAGGAGCCCGCGCGTTTTGGCGGTTCCCATCGCGGTGTAGCCGCGAAATTTCGCCGATTCGATCAGCATATCGTGCCACATCATAACGCGGCAGTTCCGTTCCGCCAAAACGTCGCGGAACCAAACGAGCCAAGAAGCCAACGCGTCGACGTAAGGGCCGCCGCGCCGCGACTCGAAGCCGGTCGCCGCCGAATACGCTTCGTCGCAGCCGAGGTGGAAGTAACGCGGCTTGTCGAACGTTTCGTAAAGTTCGAGAACGCATTCGGTTAAGAGGGCGCGCGCTTCCGGGTTCGAGACGCGCCAAGTCCAGCCGTCCGGCTCGAAGAGGGGCGCGTATTCCGGATAGCGGTCGAGGACGACGTGCTTGCCGACCGAAACGCGGGCCGCCGTCGCGTGTCCGAAAATGTTCAGCTGCGGGATCAGTTCGATTCCGAGTTCTTTGCCCAACTTTACCAGTTTAACGACTTCTTCTTTCGTCGTGTGAAATTCGTCCCAATAAAGTTCCGGGTGTTTCTCGAACGGGAAAGTTCCCCAAAATTCGATAACGGCGTAATTGAATTTGTAAAGCGCCGCGATGCGAATCGCTTGCTCGATTCGCGCCGCGTTCGTTTCCGGGAACCAGCAGAGGTGAATCCCGCGGAAGCCGAGCGCCGGACGGTCTTCGATTTTCGTTTCCGGAACGAGGAAACGCGACGTTTTCAGCGTGTCGCCGAACGGTTCCGCGAGTTGGAAGATCGTTTTGAGCGAATCGCGGATTCCGGCGGCGTCGGACGCGGCGACGACGAGCGTTCCGGCGGACGTTTCGCGCTTTTCGGCGATTTCGGCGGGGGACGCGTCGGCGGCGACGGCGGGGTCGGCGACCGCGAAGATTTTGGAGGCGTTCGGCGTCTTGAAGAAGTCGGCGTCCGGCGCGACCGCTTCGGTAATTTGGGTAAACTCGGCGTTTTGGGCGGCGCGTTCCTTCAACATCGCGGCGGCTTGCGTCGCGGAGTAGGCTTTCGGGTCGACCTTGGCGGCGAATTTTTCGGCGAGAAACGCTTTCGTCGATTGAACGACGGCGCCGAGCGCGGCTTCGTCGGCGGCGAGAGCGTCCGGGAGAACGAGCGCGACGTCGAGGCGGTCGTTCAAAACGACGACGCGGCGACCGAATTCGACGGCGACCGGGGCCGGAATGAGGCGGGCGTTGTAAATCGCGGTTTCGTCCGGCGTCGTCGGCTCAAAGGCGGAAAGCGTCGTCGAAGCGCAAAACGCGGCGGCGAAAAGCGTTAAAATCGATAAAGACGTTAAAAAACGTCGAGCGAACGTCGGCATAAAGCGTCCTTTCGTCGTGAAAACGGGGGAAAACGCCGCGTCGTCCGGGTTGCAACGGGGAATCCGGCGTTCCGACGCGGCGGTTGTTTAGGTTGTTTGCGTTGTTTGGGGCGGTTGCGTCGACGCGTTAAAATCGAGCGGTTTTATTGACTTTGACGACGGGAACGACGTCCCGCCGACGGACGAACGTCGGGCGACAAAGAGGAAAAAACGTCGATTTTGCCGGTCGTATCGATTTTGTCGGCTTGCGCTCCCGGGAAAACGTCAAGCGAGCGCTTTTTCGGCGTCGGCGAGGAGTTTTTTCGCGTCGAACGGCGTTTGGCATTCGCGGAGCGCGTCGAGGAAACCTTCCGATTTCAGAACGCGGGCCAAGCGGTTCAACATTCGGAGGTAAACGCGGTCGGAGTCGCAGCAAAGGAGAAAAAAGACGTCGGTCAGGTTGTTGAAACCGCCGCCGAACGGAACGCCGCGGCCCGCGACGCCGAGCGCGAGGAAGTTTTCGGCGATAATATGCGGCTGCGGTTGGCGCGGGTGCAGAATCGCGACGCCGACGTCGAGCGCGGTCGACGCCATTTCTTCGCGTTCTCGGAGCGCGTCGGCCATCCCGTCGGCGTCCCAAAGAACTCCGGCGTCGGCGGCGAGTTTCGTTATATTCCGAATAACCGATTCTTTCGTCTTCGCCGGGAAGTTGAGGTCGATCGCGTTTTCGACGAAAATATCGGCGAGCGTCGTTTCTTCGTCGTCGGCGCCGGTCGCGAGCGTTTTTTCGAACTCGGCGTTTTGCGATTCCGGTTCGACGATTTCGCTTTCCATCCAAAGAACGACGTCCGGGAGCGCGAAGACCCATTCGCCTTGGACCTTGCGACCTTTGAGCGTTCCGTTTTCGGCGAGTTTTTGCAGTTGTTTCGGTTGACGGCGGAGGAATTTCGCCAATTCGTCGAGCGTGTAGGAGCGTTGCATCGTTTGGTTCCTTTCAATCGTTAAAATCGGCGAAGTCGTCGGCTTCGTCGACGCCGCGGAGCGAGAAACGAGCGGCGTTTTTGCGTTGTTATCCGTTAGATTTCCTTTATTTTAGCGCTTTTTTCGCGTCGGGCAAGTCGGGGGGAGAACGCGGCGGTTCGGAGGCGGCGATCGAACGGCGACGGGGCGTTCGCGAAGCGACGACGGAAAGAAAAGGCGGCGCGACTTTTGGGATTTTGGGGAGAAATTGGGGGGGGG
>JAGBDN010000073.1 GCA_017937485.1 Thermoguttaceae bacterium | reverse complement strand
CCGCTTTTCCCGGAGTTGCGGGCGGAGTTGGAAGCGCTTTGGGACTTGGTTCCGGAAGGCGGGAGTCCTTACGCGATCGCGGAGGGGCGCAACCCGAACACCGTTTGGAAGCGGGTCGAGCGCGTCGTTTTTTGGTCGGGCCTGCCGCGTTGGGAGCGACTGATTCAGAATATGCGGTCAAGTCGCTCGAACGAGGTTTACCGCGACTTCGGCGCGATCGCCGAAGCGGAGTGGATCGGACACAACGAGTCGACGGCGCGGGAGCATTACCTTCACGCGCTGGAAGAGGAGTACGTCCGAGCCGCGACGCAACCGACCGGCGTTTCGCAAGCGCCGTCGCGACCTCCGCTTCCCTTCCCGCTCGACCGCGCCGCGTCGTAACCGCCGACGAACATTTCGTCGACTTGGAACGAGCCCTCCAAACGAACGTCGTCGACCGAGTTGGCGACTCGGCGCGTTGGATTCAAAGAAACGACGACCGCAAGGGTTTTTACCGTCGCCAAGTCGGCCCGCAACGAGTAAAGAAAACTCAAACAAAAATCGAATTGCAACCATTTTGAAGGATCGGAAAGGAGGTTGCAAAATGGTTGCAAACGAGAGCGATTTTAAGCGATTCTTATCGATTTTCAACGAAGTCGAAAACAACAGGAAACGTCGAAAAATCGCGCTAATCCCAATAAAAAAAAGGGCTTTAACGACGAATCGTTAAAACCCTCGAAAATTATCGATAGTACCCCCTAGGGGGGTTCGCAGGACTTTATCAAACAAGGAGTTACGACGAAATGGCGGTGAAAATGCCCGCTGTTGCAAAAACGCCGCCCCAAAAAGGCGGCGTTTTCCGTTTCTTGAACGCGCGGCGCTTATTCGGCGTCCTTAAATATCGACGGCTAAGCCGACGACGGCTAAGCGCGCGATCATCGGCGCGAGTTCTTCGCCGTTTTCTTCCGCTCGACGGCGCAAAAGCGCGAGTTCTTCGTCTGTAAAGCGAATTGAAAGACGGTTGCGTCGCGCCTCCGATTCCGGAAGCGGCTTGCGTCCCGCTTTTTTGCGTTCTCGGTTCTCGACGGCGGTCGATTTGGCGACGCGAAGTTTCTCTTGCGTCTCCGAAAACGCGGCTCGAAGCGGTTCGTCCGCGTTGATTTTAAGTTGTTCCAACGCTAAAATTTCGGCGTCGTATGCGGTGATTTTTTCGTTCACGTCGTCGCCTCCGTCGCGCTTTTCAGGCCGTACTTGACGGCGATCGCTCGCGTCATCTCGCTTTTAATCGCGATGAGCCGCGCGTATGTCGCTTCCAACTCGGGACTTGCCGAACGTCTCGGGTAAAGGTCGTCGAGGAGTCGGTAAAGGAGTTCGCCGCCGGGAATCTCGGCTTTAACGGCGCGGTTGATAATCGTCGTCCCTTTGGCGTCGCCGTACAGTTCCCGTAATTCTTGAACGCTCATCTTGTTGCCTCCGTTGGGGTTAAGTTGAACTCTCCCCGCCGCCGAGCGACGACGGGGAGAGCCTTCCAAGTCGTTAACCGACGATCTTACGGTCTTCGCGCACGATTCGGCGACGCGGGCTCACTTGAACGACGACACGGTCGACCTCTTCGACGAAACCGTCTTGCGGACGGTCGTTCAAGGCTTTGTCGCGGTCGTCTTGCTTGCCGAGCGATCGTCCGTCGGCGTCGAAGACTTCGTAAAACAGTTTGGAATAAACGCACATTGGAAGCTCCTTTCTAAAAATGGAGTTGAAAAATCGAGGGCGAATCCCCCGACACTTTTAGTATACCATATTTACAGGCCCTGTAAATAGCAAAAGCGAATTTTTAGAAAAAATTTTTTGAACTTTCGAGCAAGGAAAAAAAGCCGCGTTTGAGGAACGCGGCGCACAATAAAGAGAGCGGAGGCGCTTTTTCGCCCGCCGCCACGCTCTTTCGTTATCGGTTGTACATCGCCCGGCGCAGGCGGTCGACTCTCGCCGCTTCGTCTTCCTTGTCGTATTCGCAGGCGCTTTCGTAATCGCCGACCAATTGTTCGTAAAATTGTTCGTCGTATTCGTCGGTAATCAGTTCGTCGATTTTCGCTTCGCCGTGTTCGGTCAGCTTTCCGTTTTCGAAACAGCCGTCGAACTCAATGCTGAAAAAGTATCGCGCTCCGAGGCAGGTCATCAGGTAATCGTCGTCGCTTGCGTTTCGGCGCGGGCCCGCCCAAAATTTGAGGTCGCCGTAGGAGGTTTCGCGAACGTAAAGCCCGACGTCGTTTTGCTCGTACTCGCCGTTTCGTCGGTAAAAATCTTGAATCGTCTCAATAATTTCGGTAAGGTAAGCGTTGAAAATTTCCATCTCTAAGTCCTTTGAATTTCGGTTTTGGGCTTTTGCTTTCTTTTCCCCTTGCGTGTTACAATATGCCATAAACACGCCGAAAGTCAACGGCTATTTCAAGATAATTTCGACAATTTTCCCGATATAAAACGAGAAACGGCGCGGAGTTAAGACGCGCCGCTTTACTCCCGAAGTCGGTCAAAACCGGAACAACTCGCCCGCCAAATTGCGAAGCCATTCCGCTTCGGCGTCCTCGCCTTCGTCCTCCGTAGCGTCGGCGTCTTCCATCATTTCCTCAAAAAGAAGGTCGTTGCAAAGAGTCGCGGCGATTCGAGCGACCGCTTCCCGTCCCGCTTCCGTCAGTCCGGCGTCGTCGAAAGCGGTTTCGAACTCGTCCTCGAAGAAGCGCCGCGCGTCGAGTTCGAGGATTCGATACCCGAGGGGCTCGTTTCGCCTTTCGCCGGTAAGCAAAAATTCAAGCGCCCCGTCCGAGCGAGCGCGAACAAAAAGAGCCGCGTTCGGGTCGGCGTTCGGCCCGTCGGCGTAAAACCCAACGACTCTTTCGATAATTTGCGGGAGGTAAGCGTTCGTTCTCATTTTCTTGCCTTTCTCGTTGTTTTTGTTTGATTTACGCTCTTTGCTTTCGTTGGTTACACTATGCCATAAAACAAGAAAATAGCAAGTCGTTATTTCGCGTAAATCGAGATATTTCGGCAAGAAACGAAAAAACCCGCCGTTTGAGCGTCGCGGAAAACCGAGTCGATTTTCCGCGCTAGGCTTGGCGGGTATATTATATCGATATTATACGCGATCGGCGCGGAAAGTCAACCGCGCCGCGCCGTTTTCGTTAAGTTAAGTCGCAAAGCCCGACTAAAATCCGCGTCAAAAGGACTTCCGGAACCGCGTCCTCCGAAAGCTTCAGCGTCGCGCCGAGCGTTTGCCCGTCCATCAGCAGGGCGATGGTATCGAACTCGAACCAGCCTTGGTGCTCCAAGTCTTCGCCGAAGGTTTCGACGTCGACAATCTGAAAATTTTCGAGCGCGTCGTCGACGAAAACCGAAAAATCCGACTCGCCGAGCGCGTCGATAAACTCGTTTTTGACCGCGAGCGCCATCGCTTTAATCTGTTGATGCGTCATTGTTTCGCCTTGCCTTTCTCTTGTTTTTGCTTAGGTTGCGTTTGCCGCTTCGTTAGTTACACTATGCCATAAAACATAAAAATAGCAAGTCGTTATTTTTTAAATATTTAACAAGTATTTTCACGTCGTTTTATAAGAAAAAAGATAAAATAAATTGAAAAAATGTGTTGACAAATAATCAATATACATTATAATAAAGGCATAGAAAGGAGGTAAAAATGAGATGCAAAGAAGTCTTCGAA
Source organism: Thermoguttaceae bacterium (assembly GCA_017937485.1). Lineage (GTDB taxonomy): Bacteria > Planctomycetota > Planctomycetia > Pirellulales > Thermoguttaceae > RUG369. The sequence continues at coordinate 6,518 of JAGBDN010000073.1, read as the reverse complement.
ATCTTGAAGCGCAACGGTTGGCGTTCGCTAGGTTTTCAAAAAGGCCACCTGATTATGGAAAAGGACGGCAAAACGACTTCAATCCCTTGGCATAGCGGTCAAGAAATCGCAAAATCAACGCTACAAAGTATCAAAAAGCAAACCGGCGTAAGATTCAAGTAGCGCTAACGATAGAAAGGAGCCCCCTCCGCAAGGAGGGGGGATATTATGAAACGAAAACACGCTTATTACGCGACGCTGGAACCCGGCGAAAACGGCGCGTTTTGGGTTTATTTTCACGATTTCGACGGTCAAACGTCGTTCGGCGAATCGGAAGCGGAGGCGGCGGAAAACGCCAAAACGCCGTTATCGGAAGCGTTGTTGCGTTTGTTCGAACGCGGCGAAACGCCTCCGGAACCGACGGCGCCCGAAGCGATTCCGCTTGCGCCCGGCGAAAAGCTCGTCAAAATCGAAATCGACCTTCACGACTTTTTCCCGGAGGTCTTCCCGAAACGCGGCGGCGCTCGAGTCGGCGCCGGTCGCCCGCGCAAGGAGGACGGCGAACGCGGCGGACGCCCGCACACCTTAAACGTTCGACTTTCGGACGACGAACTTCTCGCGCTCGAAACGTTAGCCGAACGCGCGAAGTTGTCGAAATCGCAATACTTGCGTTCGCTCTTCCTCGACCGTTTCTTCGAAGAAGTCGAGTAAAAGCCGCCGAATAACCGACAAGCCGCGTCAATTGGCGCGGCGTTTATTTTTCTTGCGCCGCAAAGTCGACGCAATGACGCCGGCAACAGAAGCGCGAGCGCACGAACGCGGCTCCGTCCGGAGCTTCGATCGGCTCTTTATCGCGGCGAAAAAGCGCGTTGTACCCGTCCGCCGGGAACGAGTGAAACGCGGCGCCGTCGGAGCGCGACGCGAGGTTCGCGTTCCGCTCGACGTTGGCGCAAACGATGATTTTGCAAATGCGATTGCAGTTGCACCAGCCGTGTTCCGTCGGCGTCGCGAAAACGCAACGTTCGACCGTTTCTTGCGTTGCGTCGCTCATTCTTCCACCCGCTCAAACGCAAATTCAAGCGTTCCGTAAATCGAGTTCTCGGCCTCCGTCGGGCAGCCGAACCCGACGCCGGTCGGATACATATAGCCGTGCCCGTCCCAACGTCCGACGATTTCCGTTTGATACTTCCCGGCGCCGGTCGTGTCGGCCTCGGTCGCCAAGTACCGATACTCGATAATCCACGTCGACATATCGACGCTCCAGTTCGTATCGACATTGGCGCTGTCCGTATCGAAATCCTTAGACGCTTTAAACGTTCGGTTTACGGTCGAACCGTCGGAAAAATGCACGACGTATTCAATGCGCATCGGGTTGGCGTAAGCGTAAACGAGCGTCGCGTCGCCCTTGCGTTCGAGTTCGCCGACGAACGTCGTTCCGGCAAACGCCGTAACAACCGCCTTCGTCGGATACGCCGCAAGTTGGCAACACGCGCACGGGCCTAAATTACGAATTGGCATCGGTTTCGCCTCCTTCGTCGCCTAAAATTTCCGTTCCGATTTTGTCGCGATCGGCGTGAGACTCCGGAAGTCCGACGCAGTTCGCGGTCTCCGCGTCGACGACGACCGGCTCGACGTTAAGCGCCGCCGTTTTGACGTTTGCGTATCCGACGACAACCTTTTCATACGCGACCGGGCCGTTCGTGTATTTGACCGCGTCCGACGCTTTCGGCGTCCCGAGCCCGGTTAGCGCGTCGCCGGTCGTCGTCGCGGTTACGACCTTAACCTTTTCCGTCGTTAAGATTAACGACAAATATTTCGTCGTTTCGACGACGCTTCCGTCGGCGCACTCGACCGCGACGACGACCGCGACCGCTCCCGTCGACGCCGTTTCGCTTAAACCCAACGTTGCGCCGGTGATAACAGTTTTCTCGGCAAGGGTTAGCGTCTTCAAAAACTTCGCCGTCGGCGGCGACTCATACCCGGCGATCGCGTCCGACTCGGAAAACTCGCCGACGTATGAAACGACGTCGACAGTGGATGGGTCGCCAAGTTCCGAAAGAAGCGGCGCGTCGTCGACAACTCCCGTCGCGACGGACTTTCGGAGCTTCGGATTGCGAACCGCGTCGCCGATATGAAGCGTCGACCAATCCGCGTCTTTTCCGTCTTCGCCGTCTTTGCCCGGTTCGCCTTTCAACCCTTCGAGCTGTTCCGGAGTAAAGTCTTCGAACGTAAAGTCTTTACCGTCAACGCCGTTCGTACCGTCGACGCCGTCTTTTCCGTCCGCTCCGGCGGGCCCCGGCGGCCCTTGCGGCCCCGTCGCTCCGTCTTGTCCGTCGGCCCCTTTTTCGCCGGGATCGCCCTTCTCGCCCTTGGCGCCGGGGTCGCCTTTTTCTCCCTTTTCGCCGTCTTTGCCGGGCTCTCCGGGGTCGCCCTTGTCCCCTTTTTCGCCTTTGAGCGCTTCGAGCTGTTCCGGCGTAAAGTCTTCAAACGTAAAGTCTTTACCGTCCGCGCCGGGTTCTCCCGGTTCCCCTTGGTCGCCCTTCTCGCCTTTCAGGGCTTCCTTTTGCTCTTCCGAGAGGACGACGCGAATCACCCCGACGTTAAACGCATTCCCTTGTTCGTCGGTCGTCGTCTCAACCGAAATGATGATTCCGTCGGCGCCGCGAATCTTTGTAACGCGTTGTCCTCCCGACGCTTGCACGACGTCGAACCCCGTCCAAACGGGAACGCAAATCGGCGACCCGACGGCGCCGTTCAACGGCTTAAAGGTTATATGGTCGCCCGGATAAAACGTTTTCGCGTAAAGGGTTGCGGAAGCCGTTCCGCCGTCGTAGCGGTACCGGAACCCGCGCCACTCGATCGCGTAAACGACCGCTTCCGGCGAAACGGTCGCGCTGTAATCGTAAGCGCCGCCGGGGCCGTAGGTTAAATACGAATATTCCGCCGGGTCGACGCGAGCGATAATCAAGTCGCTCGACGCCGAAACGATATTTTTCCCGCCGTAAGTCAAGCCGCCGCTCGACAAATAATCGGCGCCGAATCGAGCCGGAGCGCCCGGTGGAAAGTTCGCCGTCAAAACGATTCGGTCGTCGAGGTACTTTCGCGCGACTTTGAGCGCGACTTGCGGCTTCGGCGAAAACGAGCCGTCCGCTTGATTCGCCAACAACGCCGCTTCCAGCGTGTCGTCAAACGCGGCGGTTGCGACGTCGCAAGGGTCGTCCAACGCCGCCGAAAGCGCCCAATCCGGCTCCTCGCCGGGCCGCCATAAGCTCGAGTCGTTCCAAACGCGCAACCCCCGCCAATTAACGGTATAGCTCGTTTTCGTTTCCGACTCGCTCGTTTCGACGTCGATTTGGACGCCCCCCGCGACCGTTGTTTCGCCGGTTTCGCTTTCTTCGCCGGTTTTGCTCCCAGCAACCTTCGCCAACGCGCAAACGGCGACGCGCTCGGCGCTTAGCTTCGACTTGGCGACAATCCGAAATGGGCCGCTCTCCGCCGCGACGAACGTCGCCGACGCGTATTCGTAATCGTCGCCGTCCGCCGGGAAAACGACTTTCGCGCCGACGATTTCCGCCGACGCGCGACCGAACTTTTGCGAACCGATCGGCTCCAACGTCGTCGCGATTTCTTCCGGTTTCGCCGACTCGTCCGGAGCGAAGCCCGTCAAATAAAGTTCGTCGTTTAAGTACTTGCGAAGCGCGACGTCGTATTCGAAATCTTGCGAAAAGCCCGTTATTTGAAGCGGCGCTCCCGACGGAACGCTCGAGAACGTCGCGTTTTTGATTTTCACTCCGACCGGCGGCGTTCGAGACGCGACGCTTCGAGCGCCGAACGCCCCGCCCTTATACGCCGCGATCACGTCTTTGACGTCTTGACGCAAAATATCTTTCGCCATTTTAAAACGCTCCAACTTATTTATTGCGGTAATTTAAGGCAAAGAGCCGAAAAGTCCATCGTTCGATAAACGCGCTCGATATTCAGCTGAACCGGGCGCGACTCTTCATCGCCGGTCTCCGTGTTCTCCCACTTTTCCACCAGTATCCACGAGTAATCCCAACCGCGTTTCGGCACGTCTTGCCCGCCAAATTGGATGAACGTATTCGGCGACGCGGCAAAGTGATACGTCGCTTGCCAATACCATTGATAGACGCCGTAAGCGTCCGTGTAGCGGGCCGTCGTCGCGTCGATTCCCTTAAACATCAACTCGCCGGGCGCGTAACCGTCGAACGGCGCGTTATTTATGCATCCGACAAGAGTCGAAATAAGGACGCGGGCCGAACGCGAAAACCAACCCATCGGATGCGACTGCTTCATCGAAAATTCCGGCGTCGGCACAAACAAATCGACGCCGTCGTAACCGCCCGCGTCGTTGCGGTTTATGCCGTTGTAAAAGTTCCGAACGGGCCGCCCGTCGACCGTAACCGCCGCGACCGTTTCGAGCGAATATTTGACGTTCGCCGTGCCGGAAGTCGAGGAAAACGAATAGTTTGACTCCGCGACTTCTTCCGTTTGAACTTCGAGCGGCTGGAAAACCGCTTCGAACCGCCAAGCGGCGACGCCACGGAGCGGTTCCGTGCGCGTCGTCAAGAGCGGAAGCCCGTTGTAAGTCGGCGGACTGCCGTACTTATGAACCATCAGCGCGCGTCCCGTCTCCGTCGCGACCGCCGAAGACGAGGTTCCTTCGACGTAATAACGCTCGGTGTACGAAGGATTTTGCCCGTCCTCGCGTTCCCGCGAATCGAGCGCTTCGCCGATTCTGATTCCGTCGAAGATTTTTTGGATGCAAGAAGCCATAAAACGCCCTCCTAAACCTTGCCGTCGAACGATTAAAGCCGCGTGTCGTCGCCGGTGAAAACGAACTTTCGGTCGAGACTTTTAAGGACTTTCGTCTGCTCTTTCATCTCTTCGAGTTCCGGCGACGCGCCGCGCGAAAAGTTCATCGCCTCCCAAGCGTTAAACGTGCCTTGCGACGAGAGTTGCGGTTGCATCTTTTGCGCCGTTTCATACGACCCGCGAATAATTTCGTCGAGCGTCGAGTTCGCCGAAGTCAGCTCGCGCGTCGCGGCGTCGCTCTCTTCTTTGGCCGCTTCGATTCGATTTTTATCGCCCGACTTTTCGGCTTCTTTCAGCTCTTTTTGAGCCGCCGCAAATCGCTCCATCGCCGCCGAAGCGTCGGCTTGCGCGTTCGTTTGCCGGGTCTTTTCGAACTCGGCTTCAGCCGCTCTAAGCGCCGACGTTGCGGCGGATACGTTCCCGCCGCCGTTCATCGCTTGCAAGACGGCGAACCGCGCTTTCGTTACCTCCGCCGACGCCGACGCGTCGCGTCGCGAACGTTCGTCGCGACGGTTCTTTTCCGCTTCTTCGCGTTTGTCCGCCGCGACTTCCGCATCGACGTCGGCAAGTTGCGCGGTCTTCCAAGCGTCGGCGTTCGCGATCGCGACCTGATACTTGTTCGTCGCTTCGACGTCCCCCGACGCGATTCCTTCGTCGCGAATCGTCGCCAACGCCGCGACGTAATCGTCGTACTGTTTATTAATTTCCGCGCGTTTTCGATCGGCGTCGGAAAGCGCGGCGTTCTCAAATTTTGCGGCGGTCGCTTGCGCGTCTTCCAGCTCTTTTTGTTTCTCTTCTTCCGACTTTTGCGGCGTCGCCGAAGACGCGGGCGTCGGAGCGGCGCCTTGTTGGGCCCGCAACGCCGCGTCGCGTTGCATTCCCGTCAATTGCGCCTGCAAAAGCGCGATTGAGTTATTGACGTTGCGCGTTTCCGCTTGAATTTCGCCGCGTCGCGTCGCAAGTTGTTCGTGCCGTTCTTCGCGCGAATCGGTTAAACCGACCGCCCCGCCAAGAAATCGCGTAAACCCGCCGAGCCCGCCAAGACTGACAAACTCGCGCGAAATTTCTTTATTTTCGTTGTCTAACTTTTGAAGTTGCAACTGCTTATCGGCGATTTCCTGCTGGATTTTCGCCATTGCGAAGCGTTGCGCCGCCTCGGTCAAACCGCCGAACTTTTTCGCCGTTTGGTCGACGGTAATCCCGAGGTCGCCGTAAGCGCCTTGGAGTTGTTTCGCGATTTCGCAACCTTCCGCAAACTCGGCGTTAGTAAGATTCGATTTTTCCGACAGTTCGACAAGCCGATCGAACATTTCCGAATGCCGGTCGCGAAGCGTCGCGTTCGCCGCCGCTTGCTCTTGCGCCGCGCTCGTCGCTTCGCGGGCCGCCTCCGTCGCGCGAGTCGAAGCGGTTGCAAATTGGTGCGTTGCGTAAGCGACCGCCGAAATAATCGTCAACGGGCCGAGCGCGACGGCAAGACTTGCGGCGGCTCCGCCCGCAAATCGGCAAGCGGCCCCGAAGCCGCGAAACGAAACCGCGCTCGCCGCCGCCCGCGTCGCGCTTGTCGCCGCCGCGACGCCCGCTTTCGTCGCCGCGACGGGAGTCGCCGACGCCGCTTTTGCCGCGTCGAAAAGCGAGCCTGTCCAGCCTCTTGTCGCAACGGTCGCGGCGACCGGTCGCGCCGTCCCGAGCGCGGTCGCCGCCGCCGT
>JAGBDN010000072.1 GCA_017937485.1 Thermoguttaceae bacterium | reverse complement strand
TTCCCGACGTTTTCCCGACGTTTTCCCGACGTTTTCCCGACGGTTGCCCGACGGTTGCCCGACGTTTGCCCGACGGTTGCCCGACCGTTGCCCGACGTTTTCCCGACGTTTTCCCGACGTTTTCCCGACGTTTTCCCGACGTTTTCCCGACGTTTTCCCGACGTTTTCCCGACGGTTGCCCGACGTTTTCCCGACGTTTTCCCGACGTTTTCCCGACGTTTTCCCGACGTTTTCCCGACGTTTGCCCGACCGTTGCCCGACGTTTGCCCGACGTTTGCCCGACGTTTGCCCGACGGTTGCCCGACGGTTGCCCGACCGTTGCGTCGAGGTTTCGCCGCGGTTGCGAACCTTTCGTCAAGGCGCCAACCTTTTCATCAAGGCGACGCGTTCGCCGCCCCAGCTCTAAAATCGTCAATATCGCTAAATCTTGACGTTCGCTCTTCGATTCGCCCCTCAATCGTCGCGACGCGGCAAAATTCCCCTTCTCAAACGCGCTCGCCCGCTCTCGCCGCATAAAAAAACGCCCCGCCGGCTTCCCGACAAGGCGTTTTATCGTTCGTTAAGTTAATAAAATTACGGCGAATTAACGCAACGCAATTCCCGCTTTCGCGCATTCGCGAACCATTTCCGACGGCCAAATCGACGCTTGCACTTCGCCGATGTGCGCGCAACGCAGGAAAAACATACAAAGCCGCGACTGCCCGATTCCGCCGCCGATCGAAAGCGGCAACTCGTCGTTTAACAACGCTTTATGGAACGCCAACTCGCGCCGCTCTTCGCAACCTTCCAATTTCAGCTGCTTCAAAAGCGCCCGTTTGTCGACGCGAATCCCCATCGACGAAAGCTCAAGAGAGCGTTTCAAAATCGGGTTCCAAAGCAAAATATCGCCGTTCAAACCATAATAACCGGGCTCCGTTTCCGAACTCCAGTCGTCGTAATCCGGCGCGCGTCCGTCGTGTTTTTCGCCGTTCGACAGCTTGTGCCCGACGCCGATCAGAAAAACGGCGCCGTATTTGCGCGTAATTTCGTTTTCCCGCTCTTTCGGCGACAAATTCGGATATTCGTTCAGCAAATCTTCCGCTTGCACGAACGTGATTTGGTCGGGCAAAATCGGGCGAATGTGCGGATATTCGTTGTACACGCCGCGTTCGACGTCCTTAAAAACGTCGTAAATCGCCTCGACGACGTCGCAAAGGTAGTCGAGGTTGCGGTCTTCCGGCGCGATCGTCCGCTCCCAGTCCCATTGGTCGACGTAAAGCGAGTGAATGTTGTCGAGTTCCTCGTCCGCTCGAATCGCGTTCATATCGGTGTAAATCCCGTAACCGGGCGGCATTTGGTACTGCGCCAGCTTCATCCGCTTCCACTTCGCCAACGAATGCACCACCTCGGCGCGACGGTCGCCCATATCCTTGATCGGGAAAGAAACCGCCCGTTCGACGCCGCTCAAGTCGTCGTTGACGCCGGTTCCGGAGAGGACGAAAAGGGGCGCCGTTACGCGCCGCAAATTCAATTCCGACGCGAGCCCCTCTTGAAAATCCTCTTTCAAAAAGAAAATCGCCTGCTCCATCAATTCCGGAACAAGTTTCGGAACGTATCCGGAAGGAAGGATTAACGACATAACGACGCTCCTTTTCGCAACAAACGCAAAATTTCAACACAAAAACGCAATTCCGCGACGCCCTTCGTCTTCCCAAGAACGCGGTAAGCGGCGACGCTTATTTTCGTTTTCGCCAATAATACCGTTCATTATAAATTTGCGGCGCGACGCGTCAAGGGGCCCGTTCGGTTCCGCGTCAAGATTCGCCGCCGTCTCGCTTTTTCCGTCGTTTTCTCGTCGCCGTCCCGCAAAAACGGCGCTCCGTTCGTCGCTTTTTAACGCTTCTATAGTATTAATGACAAGATCGCCCTTTCGACGCAAAAAAAACGCCGCTCGCCTTATCGACGAACGACGTTTTCTTGTGTTCCAATTTCAAACGTTTTAACCGCTAAAATCGGCAAACTTTACTTTTTCGGCGCGCACGCTTCGGCCAACTTCGTATATTTCGCGGCGTCGGCGGCGTTTTTCAGCGCTTTCGACATCGTCGCCAGGTTCGCGTAAGGAACGTAAAGCGCGGTCTTGTCGACGACGCCGGCTTCGACCGCCCGCGCCAAAACGGCGACCGAGCGTTTCAACGTCGCGACGCCCTCCTCTTTTTTGCCGCTCTTCCAATAAATCGCGCCGACGGCGGCCAGTTGCGCCCCGATTTCGGCGGCGTCTTTCGGCTTAACTTCGCCTTCGATCTTCTTGAACAACGCGTCCGCCTTCGCGAAGTGCGCCGACGCTTCCTTGGCGTTTTTCAGACCGTTGATAAAGTCGGCGCCGAGCCGCGCGTTCAACACGCCGACGATCGTTCGGTCGGTTTCCGGTCGGAATTGCAACGCGACTTCAAGATATTCGAGCGCTTTGCGACCGGAAATGATCGCTTGTTGGTAATCTTTGCGGGCTTCGAAGATTTTAGCGGCGTTCGCCAACGCTTGCCCGGCCGTCCAGCGCGCCGACGCGGCGGAAACTTCGTCGAGCGTCTTCGCCAAATATTTGTCGACGGTCGAACGCAAATCGCGAGCGTATTGGTCGAGTTGCGTCGCGTCCGGCATTTCGAGCCCGACTTCGAGCCCGGTTCGCCAAACCGCGAGGCGAGCGCTCGCCAAATCCGACTTTTCGCCGCGCGCCGCGTCGAGTTCTTTCGCGATTTCGTCGGCGGCTTCGATCCATTCGAACGCCTTTTCTTGATCGCTCGGGTCTTTCCAGCTCTTGCGCGCGACGGCCAGCGCGACGGCGAGGTTCGCCCGCATTTCAAGCGCCTTTCCGGCTTCGATCACGTCGGCGGTCAGGTTCGCTTCGCCAAGCGTTTTCAGCAACTTTAACGCGCTTTGACCAAGCGAAATCGCGCCGTCGTAATCGGGTTCCGCCGCTTCGCGTTTGAGCGCCGAAGCGAGCAAAACGCCTTCGATTTGGTAAAGCGGGTGTTCGACGAACGCGTCTTCGACCGCTTCCATATATCGGGAAGCCGCGTCGATTTCGCCCGACTGAATCAGCGCGTCGATCAGCGTCAGGTGGAACTGCGCCATCGAGTCGTTCATCTTAATCGCTTGGAAGATGTGCCGCCGCGCGTTCGCGAAATCGCCGACCGCGAGGTGCGTTTTCGTCAAAATCCAGTGCGCGCCCGGCGAGTTTTTCTCGTGAAGCAACGCGTGTTCGGCGTCGTCGCGAGCGTTTTTCAACGACGTTTTCAACTCTTGTTCGGCCCGCAAAATAAAATATTCCGCTTTGACCGTTTCGGCGACGATCTGAACGACGCGGTCGCTCGGAATCGCCGGATTGTCCCCTTTTTCCAAGACGAACGCGACGCCTTTTTCCGGAAAAACTTCTCTAAAGTTCCCAATTTCGTCCGGGACGAGAATCGGGCGCGAGTCCTTAATCTCTTCGGCGAAAACCTTGCGAGCGTCCGTTTCGGTGCGCGGCTCGCCCAAGTTGATCATAATCATTTCGACGACGCCCTTAATCCCGACGATCTGAATCGTCGTATCCGGAAGGGTCGGCGGTTGATACGTCGCGACTTCGTACCCGTCGACGACTTCTTCCGCGACCGGTTTCGCGAGAATCGGATTTTTCTTCAAATCGGCGAACTTCGTCGTTCCCGGCATTACGTCGAAAAGGGACGCGCCGTGCGGAGCGTGTTCGACTTCCGCCTCGTCGACCGCTCTAACCCCTAAATTCGGCAAATTTTCCAGCTCTTCCGCCAAGCGCCCGCCTTTCGAGCGTTCCCCGGTTTTCCGTCCCGCCGCGCCGAGTCGAGCGCCCGCTTCGGTGGAAATCGGCGTTTGCGTCGCCGTTTGAACGATTTTCGCGCTCTCCGCGGCGTCGCTCGCCTCGACGGCGACCGCTTGACGAATCGGGCTCGTTTCTTCCGCCGCCGCGTCGGAAATCGCCCAAGAAGCCGTCGCGAGAAGCGTCGGAGCGGTCAAAGCCAACGCAAGTCGCAAACGCCGAGTTCGCGACATTTTCGATAAATCGTTTCGCATTCTTTTAAATCTTTCGTTATTAACGTTCTTTTCGATTTTAACGCCGCGCTTCCGCCGTTTCGACTCGCCGAAATATCAACCGTTTTCCTCGACAACTCGACGGCGACGCGACCGACGAAACGAAACCGCCGCTCCGTTTCGCCGCAACGTCGCTAAAATACCAAAAAACGTCCGTCGCGTCCAGCCCAAATTCCGCAAGAAAACGCCGTTTCGCCCGTTTCCAACGATTTTTCTGCAAAAAGCGGCAAACTTTTCCGCTCGCGCGGGTCGAATCGAAAAAAAATGAGAAAAAATCGCGAAAACGGGAAAAAAACGCTTTACTTTCCCCCCGCGCAAGGTGTATACTAACAAACGATTATTGGGAACGCGACGGTTGTTTTTTCCGCCCGCGGAAACGCTCCGCCTTTGAAAATTCGCCCGTCGCCGCGACCGACCGCCGTTCCCCCGCGTCGCTTCGGAACGCGCCGTCGATTTCTTGTCGTTCGCAATTTAACGAAATTTTAACGATTATAACGAAAAAAGGGCTCGCACAATGCTTAAAGTCGGTATTGTCGGAATCGGTTTTATGGGGATGATTCACTACCTCGCGTATCAACGCATTCCCGGCGTGAAGGTCGTCGCGCTTTGCGAATCGTACGCGAAGGAACGCCTGACCGGCGACTGGACGAAAATTAAGGGCAACTTCGGCCCGGCCGGTCAACAAATGGATTTGACCGGAATCGCGACTTACGACAATCTCGACGCGATGCTCGCCGACGAAAACGTCGACGTCGTCGACGTCTGCCTCCCGCCGGCCGGACACGCCGCCGCGACGATCGCCGCGCTGAACGCCGGTAAAAACGTCTTCTGCGAAAAACCGATCGCGTTGAAAGCCGAAGAAGGCGTCGAAATGGTCGCCGCCGCCGAGAAAAACGGCAAAATGCTCCTCATCGGGCACGTCCTCCCGTTCTTTGACTCGCACAACTACGTTTTCGAAGCCGCTAAATCCGGCAAATACGGCAAACTCCTCGGCGGTAATTTCACTCGCGTTACCTCGAACCCGTTCTGGCTCAATCTCGACCGCTTCTACTCGATGGAAGGCGCCGGCGGCCCGATGCTCGACTTGCACGTTCACGACGCGCACTACATCCGCGCTCTCTTCGGGATGCCGAAAGCGGTTCAAAGCGTCGGTCGTCTCCGCGGCGACGCTCCGCAATACTTCAACACCCAATTCATTTACGACGATCCGGACTTGGTCGTTACCGCGACGAGCGGCAACATTATGCAACAAGGCCGTCCGTTCACGCACGGGTACGAAGTTCACTTTGAAAAAGCGACGATTATTTGCGAATCGTTCACCGGCACGCCCGTTACGGTGATCCTCGGCGACACGCAAGAAGACGCGAAAGTCGAAAAACCGGAATTCCCGGCGGGCGACGATATTACCCCGTTCGTCAACGAATTGACCGAAGCTCGCGACGCGTTCGTTTCCGGCAAACCGTCCGCGATTCTCGACGGCGCCCTCGCTCGCGACGCGGTTACGATCTGCCATAAGGAAATTGAAGCCGTTCAAAAGCGCGGTCGCGTTGAAATCTGATCGATTTTAACGATTTCACCGATTTTTCCCTTTATCGCCGCCCGTTTCTCTCTCGCGTTAAGTCGAGCGGGCGGCGTCGGGGAGTTTGCGTCGTCGTTTTTTAACGGCGACTTTTTTATTCTCGTTCGTTTATTCTTCCGCGGACGCTCTCTTTATCGCGGCGTCGTTCCCGTTCTGTTAAAATACGCAAAACGCGTCAACTTTTTCTCTTTTACCGATTCTCGCGATAAAAAGAAAAAAATTCGTCGTTCGGTCTTTACGGAACCGATATTCCGAAAGTCGCGGTTCAAAGCGACGTTCGAAGCGCATTTTCGCTTCGTTTTCCTCAAACTGTTTCCCGTTTTCCCTCGTCGTCGTTTCCGTTTTTTCGTTTCCCGCGCAAAAACCGACTTCGCCGCCGTTTTTCATTTTAAGGACGCCGTATGACGCAAGCGCAAACCGACGATTTGATGGTTCGTTTAGACGCGCAACACGACGAACTTCTCCGCCGCATCGACGAACTCGACCGCAAAATCGCGGCGACGCTTGCCGAATGGGCGGCTGAAGCGGAGGAAGAAGACGCGCCGTCGCCCCGATAATTTTAACGATTTAACGTTCGCCTTAATTCCTTTCAACGCTCCGCGGTTGCGCTCGCCGATTCTTTCCGGCGGTACGATCGCGCAAGGAGACTCGCTATGAAACTTTCGCAACTTATTTTTAAATCGACGGTTAGCGCGTTCGCGGCGCTCGTCGTTTACTGCGCGGCGACCGCCTCGACCCTCTTCGCGGCGGAACCGGCCTCGACGCTGACGCTCGTTTCGTACAACGTTCACAACGCGATCGGTCTCGACGGCAAAACCGATTTTGCCCGAATCGCCAAGACGTTGACCGCGCTGAACCCGGACGTCGTCGCGCTCCAAGAACTCGACTCGAAAACGAAGCGCTCGAAGGGCCGCGACGTTCTCGAAGAAATCGCGAAGGAAGCGAAGATGAACGCGACGTTCGGCCCGGCGATCGACTTCCAAGGCGGAAAATACGGTATCGGCGTTCTTTCGAAGAAAAAACCGTTAAAATCGGAATATTTTCCGCTCCCGGGCCGCGAAGAACGTCGCTGCCTCCTTATGGTCGAGTTCGAACGTTACGTTTTCTGCTGCTCGCACTGGACGTTGACGGCGGCGGATCGGGACGAAACGGTTAAGATCGTCGCCGAAAAGATGAAGTCGGCGAAAAAACCGGTTTTCATTGCCGGCGACTTCAACGCGAAACCGGAAGAAGCGTCGATGAAGGCGTTCGTCAAAGACTGGACGATTCTCTCCGCCGACGCGCCGACCTTCCCGGCGAACAAGCCGAACGTTCGCATCGACTACATTTGCGCCGCCGACCCGACCGGCGAAATTTCCGCCGACGCTTGGAAGAAGGCGGTCGTTTCGGCGCGCGTCGTCGAAGAGCCGGTCGCGTCCGACCACGCGCCGATCGTCGTCGAACTTTCCGCCGACGTTTTCAAATAAACGTTCGCTTTAAGGTTGTTCGCGACGACGTTTAGCGTCAAGAAAAAAAGGCCGCCGCGTTTCTTTTTCGGATTCGCGGCGGTCTTTTTGTTTTTATTTTACCGTCGCCGCAAACGCTTTACCGGCAAGCGTTAACGTCGGCGCAAAATTTCTTTATCCCTTCTTTTCCGAATCGAGCGCGGCGCGAATCGCCCTTGCGAGCTGATCCGGACACGACGTCGGTCGACCGCCGCACGAAACGCCCTTCAACTTCGCCTCGACTTCTTCGGCCGGCAAGCCTTCGACGAGCCGCCCGATTCCTTGCAAATTGCCGTTGCACCCGCCGACGTAACGCACGTCGCGCAGCACGCCGTTTTCGATCTTAAAATGAATTTGCCGCGAACAAACGCCCGAAGTGTTATATACGTAATCCATTCTTATTTCTCGCTTTACAAACCTTGCGTTTTTTTTATTCGTTCAATCGGCGCCGCGACGCACAAATCGAGAATCGCGACGTTAATTTATTATACGCGCCGCCGTCGAAAAAGCAACGTCGCCGAGACGATTTTCCTCCTTTTTCCAACGGCGTCGCGAAATCCGACGCCGTCGAAGAAGCGCAACCCCCTTATCTAAACGACTTATCAACGCTTATTTTTTTCACCGCCGCTCTTTTCCCTCCGTTCGACCGGCGAAAAAACGGTTCGGAACGTCGCCGTCTTCCCGGCTTCGACGGTCGCCGTCTCGATCAAAATCGAAACGCCCGGATTCTTCGAGTCGAAGTCGTTTTCCGTCTCCGCCGCGACGACGCTAAACGCCGACGGAATATCGCCTTGCGCCTCCACCGTTTTACACAACATCGCGTCGCCGCAATGAATCGGACTCGGCGCCGTCAACGTCGCGACGCGTTCTCCGACGATCTCGACCGCCGCCGGAGTCAGCAAACGGCGTTCCACTTTAATTTCTTTATCCGCAAGCGCTTCGACGACGTCCTCGACGATTAAACTTCCGTCCGGATTCAACGTCGCGACGCGCTTGACCGACTTCGCTTCGCCGCGATAAACCGGCGTCAAATCGATCGTCGCGCTCGACGCTTTGCCGCGTCCGCCGATTTTCGTTTCGACGATTTTCGTCGTTCCGCCGACGAGCTGTTGTTTCCCGTTCAGCGTTAAAACGCTATGTCCAAACGTGTTATATCGCAACATTTTCCAACGGTCGGAGTTCTGCGACATGTTCCAAAGGCTCATCCCGCGCGACTCGATCCGATGATAATCTTCCGGCCCAAGCTCGACGATCCAGCGGACGCCGCCGTCGTCGTACACGAACCCGCCTTCGTCCATATGCCCGTGCGGCGCGCTCGGAATCCCGGCCTTAATCCCAAGGTACGCCGCGTCGCGCTTCCAATCCGTTCGGAAGAGCGCGACGGCGTTGCGACCGTTTCCGACGCCGACGTATCCAAGTTCTTTCGGCGCAACGTTTCCGAACCCAAATTCGTCCGGGTCGACCGGCGCGTCGCCGTCGATTTTCTCCGCGTCGAGCGGCGTTTCGCGAATCGGGCCCCAAAGGAGAGCGCAAACGCCCAGCCGATGCGCCGCGATCGTGTCGATCGAACGCGTTCCGTACTTAACCTTATGTTTTGTCGCGACATACGCCGCGTCGAGTTGGAAATTTTCGTTCCAAGCGGCGCCGACGTCGCCCAGATTGAGCGCGTTCCAAAAGGCGGTCGGCTCGAAAAGTTGCCCGCCGCCGGAATCCGGATAATTGAACGCGTCGCCGGTCGTCCCGAAGACGTGTTCGTAATAGCGAATCGTCGACGCAAACCCTTGCGCTTTCGAGCGTTCAAAGTCGACGCCGAGCGCGGAGTTAAGCGCCGCCAAGAGCAGCACGTTGAACCCGGTTCCGTACCCCCAGTAACCGGGCCCTTCGACGTAATTTCCGTCCGGCTCGTAAGACGCCATACTCCACGTTACGCCGTTGACCGCCTGTCTCACGGCGTCGCGAGCGAGTTCCGGTTCGTCGTCGGCGATCGCGAGCGCGCCGTAAAGCGTTCCGCACCAACAGACTTGGTTCCAGTTCGCGTTGTTTTTCTTCCACCAACCGCGAATCTTCAACGCTTCTTCGACGCCCTTGACGCGAATCGCCTCGCGAATCTTTTTTCGATTCTCGTCCGAAAACGTCGCGCCGCAG
>JAGBDN010000071.1 GCA_017937485.1 Thermoguttaceae bacterium | reverse complement strand
GGGCCGGAGCGGGAGCCGGGGCGGCGGGGGCCGGGGCCGGAGCGGCGGGGTCTTGCGCGGCGGGGAGACCTTGCGGCGTCGGTTCGGTCTTCGTTTCGACGTAAGATTCAGCGGCGACGATTTCGTCGATGATTTTCGCGATTTTCGCGTGTTGCGCCGGAAGCGCCCAGAAAACGACGCGGTTCGGCGACGTCGCATCGGAAACGCGAACGGCGCCGCGCATATCCGGCGAGCTCGAAAGTTGCGAGTAAATTTGCGTAAAGCGGGCGACTTGGCGCGTCGTGAGGCGATAAACCTTCAATTCGCGTTGGTATTCCGGCGCTTCCGCGCTCGCTTCGAAGTCGGCGAGCGTTTTCGCGACGATTTCGTGTTCCGCTTGCGTCGCGATCACGAGGAGACCGCCGTCGGTCGTCGGCGTCGGTTGCGCGAACGGCGCGACGGTGCGCAACGCTTGCATAATCGCCGGGTCGAGCGGCGCCGAAGCGGAACGTTGATTTTGGAAGCGGTAAACCTTGACGACCGGCGCTTCTTCCGGCGCGACTTCGGTCGTCAGCGACGCGAATGTCGCGGCAATCTTTTCGTGTTCCGCCGCCGTTCCGACGACGAAAATTTTACGCGCTTCGGCGTTCAGCTCGATTTGAGCGTCCGGCGCCATTTTTTGCAACGCGTCGACGATTTGCGTGTAAAGCGTCGATTGCGACGGCGCCCCGAACGCTCCGCCGCGCATACGGCGCGAGAACGCCCAAATGTCCGACGCGGACGCGGCGGCCAAGCGGTCGAGCGGGTAAACCTTCGCGATCGCGTTTTTCGCCGGGTCGGCGCCTTGCTTCAGACGGTCGATCAAGCCGCCGATGATGTTCAGCTGGCTCGGGCGGCCGAGGTAGTGCAAAACGTTCGATTGCGGGTTGTAAAGCGATTTCGCTTCCGGCGCGAAGACGTCGATTTGCGCTTTGACCGTGTTGTACGCAACGCCTTCGAGCGGGAATTCGCGCCATTCCGGAACTTCCGGAGCGCGACCCGGGCCGCGCGGGTGTTGCGGCGGCGCCGGAGGCGGATCCGGGTTGTGAACCGACATCGCGGCGGCGTAAATTTCGCGCAACGCGTTCACCGAGTCGACGACGAGAAGCGAGTTTCCGCCTTGCGAACGCAGATAGCAATACGGTCCTTGGAACGGCGCGATCGTTTGGCGAACGGCGTTCATACTGCGGCGTTCGAGCGGAATCGTCAACGCGACGTAATCGAAACGGTTTTGATTCGGCAGGTCTTCCGGCGTGATTTTCGGCATATATTGAAGCGGCAGGCTTCCGGTGCGGAAGTCGTGCAGAATCAACATTTCGTTATAGCGGAAAAGCGTGTAGCCATTGATGTGAAGAGTGCTGTTGAGGACGTCGAGCGCGTCTTTCGGCGAGTACGCGATATTGCTGTTGAACGTGAACGATCCTTGCGGCGGCGCCGACATCACCAACTGCAGACCGACTTCGGACGCGAGCCACTTAAGCACGTCTTCCCAACGTTCTTTGGTGAAGCGCAGCGTGATCGTTTTTTCGGAAATCCCGCGTTCGAACCGTTCGACTTGTTCGGGGGTGAGAACGGCTTTCAACGCTTTTTCCGACTCGGCGGTGATGTCGTTCCACTGCGATTTGTCCGCTTGGGCGAGCTTTTGCGACCGTTCGATCATCAACTCGTTGACGCGAGCGGTCTGCATATCGGTCAAGCCGACGCGAGCGGCGACGCCCGGATAAAGAAGACGCGAATAACTGCGTTCCGGGTCGAAATCGATTTTGATCGGTTCGGACGGCGCCGGCGGGGGCGGCGTCGGATTCGCGAGCGCTTCCTTCACGTCGGCGACCATTTGCGCGGCCGCGGCCGGGTCTTGGCTCGGAACCGGGACTTGTTCCGCGCTCGTAACGCCGATTTGACGCAACGCGGCCGCTTGCTCTTCCGGAGTCGGCGGAGCGGGAGGCGGCGTTTCGGGGGCCGGAGCCGGAGCGGGCGCGGCGGGAGACGCCGGAGCCGGAGCCGGAGCGGGCGCGGCGGGAG
>JAGBDN010000070.1 GCA_017937485.1 Thermoguttaceae bacterium | reverse complement strand
GTTAAAAAGTCGCCGCGCTCCCGGAAATTGGCGGAAGTTGGAGAAACCGGGGAACCGACGCCGGTTAAAAAGTCGCCGCGTTCCCGGAAATCTGCGGAAGTTGGGGAAGCCGGGGAACCAACGCCGGTTAAGAAGTCGCCGCGTTCCCGGAAATCGGCGGAAGTCGCGGAAACCGGAGAAACGTCGCCGGTTAAGAAGTCGCCGCGTTCCCGGAAATCTGCGGAAGTTGGGGAAGCCGGGGAACCGACGCCGGTTAAAAAGTCGTCGCGTTCTCAGAAATCTGCGGAAGTTGCGGAAATTGGGGAACCGACGCCGGTTAAAAAGTCGCCGCGTTCCCGGAAATCTGCGGAAGTTGGGGAAGCCGAGGAACCGACGCCGGTTAAAAAGTCGTCGCGTTCTCGGAAATCGGCGGAAGGCGCGGCGTCCGGCGAAAGTTTGAGGGCGGCGGGAGCGAAAAATGGGAAAGACGGCGAAGTTTTGACGGCGGAAGTCGAAGAAGACGCGTCGCCGCTCGACGCGTTGCGGGCCGTTTTCGCGAACGTCGAGGCGCAACTTTCCGACGCGGAGAAAGAGCGCCGCCGAAACGCCGAAGTGGAGCGTAAAACGCGGCGGGCGGCTGCGGGCGATTCCGATTGGCCGCTCGACTTGCCCCCTTGGGCGCCCGGTTGGTTGATTGCGCGCGGCGCTCGCCAAAACAATTTGAAGTCGATCGACGTCCCGTTCCCGATTTCCGCGTTGACCGCGGTAACCGGCGTCAGCGGAAGCGGGAAAAGTTCGCTTGTCGAAAACGTTTTATATCGGAACTTAGCGCGGATTTTGAACCGTTCGCAAATTCGCGCCGGGTCTTGCGACGAACTCGTCGGCGTCGATAAAATCAACAAAGTCGTTCAAGTCGACCAAGCGCCGATCGGGCAAACGCCGACCTCGAATCCGGCGACTTACGTCGGCGTTTTCGACTTGATTCGTCGACTTTACGCCGAGACGCCGGAAGCGAAAACCCGCGGTTACACGCCGCGTCGATTCAGTTTCAACGCGCCGGGCGGACGTTGCGAAAAGTGCGAAGGCTCCGGCCTTTTGAAAATCGAAATGCATTTCCTCGCCGACGTTTGGATTACCTGCGACGCTTGCGGCGGGAAGCGGTACGACGCCGAAACGCTCGAAGTGAAGTTTCGCGGAAAATCGATCGCCGACGCGCTCGAACTGACTTGCGGCGACGCGCTGAAATTGTTCGAGCGGATTCCGCCGATCGCGCGAATTTTGCGGACGCTTTGCGACGTCGGGCTCGACTATTTGACGCTCGGGCAGCCGTCGCCGACTCTGTCCGGCGGGGAAGCGCAACGCGTCAAGTTGGCGGCGGAACTTTCCCGAATCGATTCCGGGAAAACGTTTTACATTCTCGACGAACCGACGACCGGGCTCCATTTCGAAGACGTCCGGAAGCTGCTCGACGTTCTGCATCGCCTCGTCGATTTGGGAAACACCGTCGTCGTCGTCGAACACAATCTCGACGTGATCAAGAACGCCGACTGGATCGTCGACGTCGGGCCGGAAGCCGGGCTCGAAGGGGGACGACTCGTTTTCGCCGGAACGCCGGAGCGGTTGGCGGAATATTCGGCGCGTTGGTTGACGGCGTCGGAAGAAGAGCGGCGAACGACGCTTCGCAGTCATACCGGCGAGGCGCTGATCGACGTTTTCCGCGAAGGAACGTTCGTCGAGCGGCCCGTTTTGGACGTGAAAGAATATTGGGCGAGTCAAAAAACGCCGACGATCGAAAGCGAAGAGGTCGCCGAGGAACTTGGAAGCGAGGCGGTCGCGACGCCTTGGGAAACGGACGGGCGGCGCTGGCACTGCGAAACGCGGACGAGCCGCGTCGGAACGCCTTGCCGTTGGAGCGGAAAAGCGTTGGCCGCCGTCGTCGACCGCTTGGAAGAGTCGCCGCTTTTGGCCGAAACCGACTGGAATAATCGCACGATCGTTGAAATTCGGGCCGAAAAGAAGACGCTCGGCTGGTTTTTTCACGCGCTGACGTCGGAAGAATGGCTCCTTAAGTTGAAATTCCGAACGGCGCTCGATACGTTCGACCAAGCGACGCTCGTTCGCGAACTCGATTTGAAGCCGTTGAACGACGTCGACGAAATCCCGCTGTACGGGACGCAACCGCGCGTAAAGGTCGAAACGGCGGGACATTGGCAAGAGATCGAGCTGAAAGTTTTTTCGTTCGACGAGATCGACCGTCCGGAATTTTGGGCGTTTCTCGACCGCGCCGTCGAGCGGTTCGGCGAGGCGGTCGAGCGGGCGAAGGAGAACGAAATCGACTTAACGCCTTGGAAGACGCAAGGGCGCGAATGGCATATGTCGCCGGGCGGCTTTTACGGCGGAAGCGACAAAGCGCGCTGGCCGTTCGGGATTTTGCTCCGAACGTTCGAGATTGTCGAGTCGATTTCCGCCGAGTCGAAACCGGTTTGGACGAACAAAGTCGTCGTTCCGTTTTTCGACAAGGGCGCGAAACGGCCTTGGTGCCAAGTTTACACGAAGAATTGCGACTTTGTTTGCGTTCAAATCAACGCGCCGAAGGGAACGGTTCCGCTCGGTCGGGTCGCCGACGTCGGGTTCGAGCCGGAAGTCGACGCGTCGAACGCCGATTTCGACGCCGTTTATTTGCGTTTTCGAACGAGAAGCGAATTTAACGCCGAGAAATTGCGCGAATTATTGCAAGACACGTTCGACAAAATTCAAACGGAAAACGATTAACGGCGTTTTCAACGGTCGCGTCGATCGGTCGACGGCGTTTGAACGTTTCGCGTCGGTTGGTCGGCGGCGTTTCGAGGAGTTCGCGGCGGTTGGGCGTCGGCCTTTCAACGGTCGCGGCGGTTGGGCGTCGGCCTTTCAACGGTCGCGGCGGTTGGTTGGAGAGGAACGCGTCGCGTCTAAAAATGAGAAAACGCGCCGAGAGCGGAACGGCGTTTGGTTGAGAAATCGAACGTTTTTCCGTTTTCGGCGCGTTTTTTTGTTCGCGTTTACTTTGTTTCGCGAACGAGAAGCGCGAGGTCGCCCGCCGGGAGCGTTCCGTTCTTTTGCGATTCGATTCCGAGCGGTTTCGCGAGGCGGCGGAAGCCGGTTTCGGAGCCGAACCGAGCGCGAAACGTCGAGCGAAGGAGGCGGTCGAGCGTCGGCGCTTCGAAGCCGGGCGTATGACAGGTCAACATAACGAACGCGGTCGTTTCCGACAGCAGCTCGACGCAACGTTCGAGAAGCGGCGGCAGGTCGCGGGAAAGTCGCCAAACTTCGCCGCGCGCGCCGTGTCCGTAAGTCGGCGGGTCGAGGATAACGCCGTCGTAAACGACGCCGCGTTTGAGTTCGCGTTTGACGAATTTAACGGCGTCGTCGACGATCCAACGAAGCGAACCGGGCGTCGGGCGCGTCGCGTCGGTCGAGTTTAACGGTTTTGACGCTTTTAATTGCGTCGGATTTTGTTCGGCGTCTTGATGATCGGCGCTTTCGGCGGCGTTTTCAAACGGCGTTTCGGCTTCCGCGTCGACGTCGGCGTTTGGCGTCGGGAAGGAGAGCGCGGCGTTGCGGCGGGCTTGCGCGACGATGTTGCGGGCGGCGTCGAGATGCGTCGTTTCCGCTCCGGCGGCCGCGGCGGCGAGCGCGCTTCCGCCGGTGTATCCGAAAAGGTTCAGGACGCGGGGCCGGCGACCGTTTTGCCGTCCGATTTTCCGACACAACTCGTCGATTCTGTCCCAGTTTTCCGCCTGTTCCGGGAAAACGCCGAGGTGCCCGAACGGCGAGCCTTTCAGTTCGAAGAGGAAACGGCCCGCGCAGTTAATCGTCCAAGGTTGGCTCGACAGCGTTTCGGCGCGTTGCCCTTGCGACGCGTCGGCGACCGTTTCGGCGTTGAAATATTGACGGCCGAGTTCGGTAAGCGGCTCCCAAACGCCGCGGAAGCCGAGCGCGTTCGAAGCGTTTTTTTGTCGATTTTTCGACGGCGAGTCCGATTTTTGCGGGACGAAACGGGCGTCGGCGCGGCTCCAAAGGGCGGGCGCGCCGCGTCGGATTCCCTCGGCGACGGGACAAAGGCGGTCGAGAAGGAGCGGGCCGAAGCGTTCGAGACGGCGACCGGCGCCGAAGTCGACGAGAACGTATTCTTGTTCGGAAAACATAAAAACGCGGGGGTTGGGGGGAGTTTGTCGTCCGTCGTCCGAGGGCGGCGAAACGGGGGAAAGCGGAGCGGCGGCGAAAAGACGGCGAAACGACCGGCGGCTTTGCGAACGACGCGTCTTTCTTTATTTTAAAGGAAAGCGCGGCGTTGAGAATGGAGGGCGGCGCGTTTTCCGCAAAAAGCGTCGAAATTTTGCCGAGAATCGCCGGAACGACGGCGGAAAAAAGACGCGGTCGCGGAGAAATTGCGGAAAAAAGCGCGTTTCTTTCGTCGCGTCGAGTGGGAGTTCGAGAATTTTTAAAAAAGACGGGCGATTTTTAGAAAAAGGACTTGCAAGAACGCGAAACGGAGTTAAAATAAAGTTACAACTGTTTCGGGGCGTGGCGCAGTCTGGTTTAGCGCGTTTGACTGGGGGTCAAAAGGTCGCTGGTTCGAATCCAGTCGCCCCGACTTTGAAAGCGGCGTTTTTAACGTCGAAAGCGGAGAAGCCTCGTCGGATAAGTTCGGACGAGGTTTTTTTGTTTCTTGGAACGTCGAACGCGGCGCGAGGCGGACGTTTCGGGAAGAGGGAACGCGATTTTAAGCCGTTGAAACCGCTAAATTGGGTAAAACCGACGAGGTTTGTAAAGTCGGTTAAATTGATAAAATGGATAAAACGGTTAGGATCGTTAAAATCGCAGAGGCGTTGAAAACGTTAAACGGCGTCGGGCGCGTCCGGCGGAGGAAGCGAAGACGGGCGGAAACGGCGGCGTTAAGCGGCGTCTTTTGAATGTTGAACAGATTGAAAGGAAGGGCGGCGACCTTGGAAAACGCGGGAAAAAAGACGGAAACGCCGAAAGTCGCGTTCGTTTGCGTTCATAATTCTTGCCGGAGTCAAATCGCGGAGGCGTTCGGGCGGAAGTTGGGCGCCGGCGTCTTCGAGGCGTTCTCGGCGGGAACGGCGCTGAAGGCTCGAATCAACCCGGACGCCGTTCGTTTGATGCGCGAACGCGGGTTCGATTTGGAAGCGACGCAACGCCCGAAAACGCTCGACGCGATTCCGACGCCGGACGTCGTCGTAACGATGGGGTGCGGCGTCGTTTGCCCGTTCGTTCCGGGGGCGAGCGTCGAAGATTGGGGGCTCGAAGACCCGACCGGGCGCGATGACGCGTTTTTTGAAACGATTATCGACGAGATCGAACGGCGCGTCGTCGAGTTGGTAGAGCGACTCCGGTAAAAGCGGGGGCTTTGATTTCGGCGTTTTTTGTTCGATTGTCTTTTAAGGTCGATTCGAGTTGGAAGTCGCGGCGTTTGGGCGTCGCGGCTTTTTTCTTTTTTTGCGTTTTTCTCGACTTTTTTGGCGTTTTTTCGCGCTTTTTCTTGAAAAGCGCCCGCGTTTCGGGTATCATCTTAGCGGCGGCGCGTCGAAATGTTAGAAGACGCGTCGTTTGTTGATTCTTTTAACGATTGAAACGAAAATAACGTTTTTGACGAACGGAAAGGTTGGCGAAATGAGCGGTAAAATGGGGCGTCGCGATTTTGGAGTTTCTTGCGTCGGGGCGACGTTGGCGGCGTTGAGCTGCGCGGCGTTGGTTGGAACGTCGAAAAAAGCGGCGTTCGGCGATGAAAATAGTGGAAATAGCGAAAATGGCGAAAAGATGCGGATTCTGCTCGTCGTCGGCGGGCACTCTTACGACCGCGAAGGCCTGCACGCGGCGCTGAAAGATTGCCCGAATTCGACGTTCGACGAAATTTCGATCCCGGAAAAGCAAGATATGCTCAAGCCGGGGCTCTCGAAGGATTACGACGTCGTCGTTTTTCACGATCAGTCGTTCTTCGAACTGACGCAAGAACAAAAGGATAATTTGACCGCGCTTTGGTCGGACGAGGGGATTCCGACCGTCATGCTGCACCACTCGTTGATTTCGCACCCGGAATTTCCGCTCTTCCGCGATGTTTTCGGAGCGCAATTTATTATTAAGGAAACGGAAATCGAAGGGCGCGTCTACCGCAAGTCGACGTACAAACGCCCGACCGACGTCAATATTTACATCGTCGACCGCAAACACCCGATCACCGAAGGCGTCAAGGACTTCAAAATCAACGACGAAGTTTTCCAATACGTCTACTTCAACCCCCGAATCGACGTTTTGGCGCGCACCGACCACCCGGAATCGGACGCGCCGGTCGTTTGGACTTGGCGGTACAAGAAAACGCCGGTTTTCGGGATGATTCAAGGGGACGCGAACGGCGCGTTCGGCGACGCGAACTACCGCAAAATCTTCTACCAAGGCTTGCGTTGGGTCGTCGACCAAAAAAAAACGGTTGAATAATCGTTAAAATCGGTTGAGTCGGGCGGGTTCGTTCGACTTGACCGGTAAAACAGGTTGCTTGGGCGAGTTGGCGAAGGCGCGTCGTCGGGCGGTTTTTGCGTTTAATCGTTAAAATCGGTTGAGTCGAGGGGGTGCCTTCGATTTTGTTGTTAAAACAGGTTATTTAAGCGGACTGGCGAAGGCGAGGCGACGGGCAGGCTTGGACGTTTAGCCGTTAAAATCGGCGTAAGCGGTAAAATAGGCGTCGGCGAAACGTTCGAGCGTCTAAACGGCGCGACTTGTTCGAAAAAAGCGCGTTTTCCGAAATCCGTTTCGCGGCGGCGCTCGTCTTAAAGGGGACGGGCGTCGTTCGAAGCGGTCGGGCGGCGTTTTGCCCGGTTTGTAACGGTCGTAGGGAATTTTAAGGAGAAACGAGAATGAAACGGCGAAAAATCGGTTTCGTCGGAGCGGTCGCGGCGGCGCTGTTCGGCGTCGCGGGGCTTGCCGCTTCGGCAAATTGGGTAATTTCGGTAATTTCCGCAAACTTCGCGTTCGCGGGCGACGTTTTCGAAGCGGCCCAAACGGTCGAACAGCCGACCGAATGGACGCTTAGCGTCGACGGCGCCGGGTCGTTGAAGGACGGCGTTTTCGAGTTGAAGGGCGGGAACAACGCCGCGTCTTGGCGGTCGAATCCGGTCGCGTTCGAAGCGGGGAAAGTTTACCGCTTCCGCTTCAAAGCGTCGGTCGTTCCGGGGGGCGGTTCCGGGGCGAGCGCGCCGTCCGGAACGTCGTTCGCGCATTACGATTTTACCGATTTTCCGAAAAAAGAGACCCCGGAAGACTATTATTCGTTTGTTTTCGTCGCGCCGAAGGGCGTTAAAGAGGCGCAGCTCCGCCTCGGTCAATGGGATTCGCATCGCGATTACCGCTTCGCCGAGCCGACCTTGACGGCGGTTCAACCGGCTTACCAAATCTTGGAAGCGCGGATCAACAAACAACTCGGCTTCGGAGCGCCGAAGGAAGTCTTGGCGCTCGGCGCCGGGGAGTCGATTTCGGACGGCGTTTACCGCTTCTCGACCTTCCGCGCGTCGGAGCCGACCAACTTCGACCGCCCGCTCGTTTCGACGACGAGTAACTTCAACACCAACCGCTGGACGCTCGGGAACGACGCGGAAGTCGTTTACCGCTTCGCGCTCGAACCGAAAACTTGCGACTTGGAAATGCACGCCGACGCGTTTCCCGGGTCTGAAAATAGCGGTAAAATCGTTAAGACCCGTAAAATCCCGTTCGTTTCCGGGAAAATTTCGATGAATATCGGGCATTCGACCGCCGGACGCGCCGTTTTGGAAGGTTCGCTCGACGGCAAGAATTGGGCGGCGTTGGGCGAGATCGCCGGAACCGGCTCGGTCGAAGCGACGCTCGAAAAGCTCTTCGCCGGGAAAGCGGCGGACGAAATTTTCGTTCGCGTTCGCGGCGCGGCGGGCGAAGACGGGAAGTGGTGCAATTCGCAAGTTTACAATCTTTCGGCGGAATTGACGCTGAATCCGAACGACGCGCCCCTCTTTAGCGGGCTCGGCGAGACGTATTTTGCCGATTATATCGACGGCGCCGATTATCTCCTTGGGGAGGATAAGCGCGACAAGTTCCAAAAACGGGGGAGCGGTCAAGGGAACGCGTCGGCGCAAACTTGGGAGCTTTGGGGGCTTAACGAAGGGGACTATTGGACGCTCTCCGGCGACCGGTACCGCGAAACTTCGATTAACTTGTTAACCCAAGACGAAAAGTCGCCCCTCTTCGGCGAAAACGGCGGCTCGCCCGAGTGCGAACGGCGTTACGTCGTCGGCGGGGCGCGTCCGGTCGTCGTCGGAACGCGCTTTTTCCCCTATTTCGTTCAAAATTTCACCCGCGAAATTGCCGGAATAACCGGTAAAACCGGCAATATCTCCTTCTCTTGGTGCGAGCAAGATCGCCGGATTCCGAAAAAGGCAAAGGAAAAGAAGATCGGCGCCGCGGAACCGATTCGCATTTACGCCGCGAAGAACGATTTTGAGTCGTTCCAAGTCGCGATTTGCCCGACCGTCGAACGGGGAATTTACGGGATTACCGGCGCCGTCGTCGGCGATTTGACCGGCCCGAACGGCGCGACGATCGCGGCGGAAAACGTCGATTTGCGTTACGCTTACTATCATTACGTCGCGAATCCGACCGACAAAACTTGCGCGGTCGGCTATTATCCGGACGCGTTGGTTCCGCTCGAAGCGGGTAGGGACGGGCTCGGGGCGCCGCTTGTCGTTGGACCGGGAGAAAACCTCCCGATTTGGACGACCGTCCGCGTTCCGGCCGACGCCGCGCCGGGGACGTACCGCGGAGCGATTCGCTTGAGCGGAACGACCGAAACGAGAGAAAGGAGCAGGATAAGCGCCGACGAGTACGACGCGACGATTCCGTTCGAAGTCGTCGTTTGGGACTTCGCGCTTCCGGCGAAAAACACGCTCGAAACCGCTTACGGCATGTCGCCGGGGAATATTTGGCGGTATCACAACTGCAAAACGGAAGAAGATAAACGCGCCGTTTTTGAAAAATATTTGAAAATTTTCGGCGATTACCGCATCAGCCCGTACAACCCGGCCCCGCTCGACGGGATCGGCGTCAAATGGTTGCCGGAGGAGAACCCGCCGCGTTGCGAACTCGATTTTTCGCGTTTCGAAAAGGAAATGACGCGGGTCTTTGAGAAATACAACTTCACGAACTTCAAGCTCCCGTTCGAGGGGCTCGGCTGGGGGACTTACGCGGAGTCGGCGGAGGGGGAAATCGCCGGTTACGCCGGGGACACGCCGCAATATAAGGCGATGATCGCCGATTACGGCAAGAAGTTGCAAGAGGGTTTGCGCGAACGCGGCCTTCTCGACGCGGCTTACGTCTATTGGTTCGACGAACCGGAGCCGAAGGATTACGGCTTCGTCGCCCGCGGGTTTGGCAAGCTCAAGAAATACGCGCCGGAAATCGACCGAATGCTGACCGAGGAACCGTCGCCCGAGTTCCGAAAAATCCTCGAAGAAAACGACGCGTCGATCGACGTTTGGTGCCCGGTCAGCCCGGCTTACGACGAAGCGCAAGGGAAGATCGAGAAGGACGCCGGAAACCGCTTCTGGTGGTACGTCTGCACCTACCCGAAAGAGCCGTATTGCACCGAGTTTACCGACCACCCGCCGGTCGAGTTGCGGATTTGGCATTGGCAAACGTTCGAACGCGGGATTACCGGCTGCCTCGTTTGGGAGTCGACGTATTGGACGAGTTCCGCCGCGTTCCCGAACGAAGCGCAGAATCCTTACCTCGACCCGATGTGTTACGTCTCCGGATACTCGACGCCCGCCGGAACGAAGCAGTTCTGGGGGAACGGCGACGGTCGCTTCATTTATCCGCCGCTCTCCGCCGCGACCCCGGGCCGCAACGACGGCAAACCGATCTTCGACGACCCGGTCGCGAGCGTTCGTTGGGAAATGATTCGCGAAGGCGTCCAAGATTACGAGATGCTCGCGATGCTGAAAAAGTTGACGGAAAATCGCGATTTGACCGACGCGCAACGGAAGAAAGTTGAAGAAATTTTCGACTTCTCGCCGATAACCACCGATATGACGACGTTTTCGACCGACCCGAAACCGCTCCTCGAAAAGCGCCGCGCGCTCGCGGAAGCGATCGTCGAGCTGAGCAGGTAACGGCGGAGGGAGCCGTTGGAAACGAACGGCGGCGCCGGTGGGAGCGGTTTTGACGTTTGACTTGTTTTAATCGTTGAAACCGTTAAAATCGACCGCGCCGTTGAAAACTTGAAAGCGCGTCGACGCTCGGCGTTCGTCGGTTGGCGGACGTCGGAGCGGCGGCGCGTCGCGTTGCGTTCGGGCGTCGCGAACGGGAGCGAAACGGGCGGCGGACGCCGATTTCGCCCTTATTAATTAATAAGGACGAAAAATGGCGGCAAAACCCAAGCGCCGAACGCCCAAAGCCCGCGAACAAAACGTTCCGACGTTCCAACGGCGGCGAGCAAGCCGAAAACGGCGCTCCGACGGCGACCCCGAACCGAAAATAACGCTTCGACGGCGACGAACGAGCCGAAAACGTCGGGGCGCGCTTTTACTTGTCGAAGAAAATTAAGAAAATGATCGAAAATAGCGGAATTAACGAAAATAGCGAAAATAACGGGAATATTGTCGGCGGCGGGAATAACGAAAGCGCCGAAAGCGCCGATTCCGCGCAAAAGCCGACCGTTTGGGTTCCGACTTACGCGCGGCTGATCGAAGTGAGCGAAACCGACGTCGACGTTTGGGGGCACGCGAACAACGTTTGTTACGTCCATTGGATGCAGGACGTCGCGGTCGCGCACTCGGCGGCGATCGGTTGGTCGGCGCAACGCTACCTCGATTACGGCGCGATTTGGGTCGTTCGGCGACACACGATCGAGTACCGTCAATCGGCGTATCGCGGCGAAAAAATTCTTGCGCAAACTTGGATCGCCGAAATGAAAAACGTTACGTGTTTGCGTCGATACCGCTTTTTGCGCCTCCCGAACGACGTCGACGCGGCAAACTTTAACGGTTTTATGGAAAACGCCGACGATTTCCCGAAGTCGGCGATTCTCGCGACCGCCGAAACGCTTTGGGGCTTCGTTTCGACCGGAACGCCGCGACCGGCTCGCGTCGCGCCGGAGTTGCGCGAAGCGTTCGAGAAAACGGTCGTTCAAGGGGGCGTCCGCTTCCCGAAATTGCGTTAGCGGAAGGTTGCGGCGCGGCGCTAAAACGGCGTTGCGCGACGGAAAACGGCGAACGTCGCGCCGTTGAAAAAGGTTTGAAAAAAGAAACGAACGAAAATCGGAAATTGCCGCTTGCTTGTAAAATAAGGCAAAATAGCGAAATAAGGAGAACGCCGATGGAAAATACGAGAACGATTATCGACTCTTACCGCGACGTTTACGTCGAGTCGCTCGACTTGCGGGACGTTTGCTCGACTTCGAACGGGAAGATTCCGTTTCGCGTTGCGAAACGGCGGTTGCGCGGCGGCGTTCAAGACGGCGTCGACGTCGTCGAAATCGACGCGGGCAAGTTTTCGTTCGTCGTTCTTTTGTCGCGCGGGATGAATATTTGGAAAGCGCGTTGCGGCGACGTCGAGTTGAAGTGGGATTCGCCGGTTCGCGGGCCGGTGCATCCGCGTTTCGTTCCGATTTTCGCCCCGAACGGCTGCGGTTGGCTCGAAGGGTTCGACGAATGGATTGCGCGTTGCGGACTCGAAAGCAACGGAGCGCCGGAGTTCGACGAAAACGGCGTCCTCCGTTACCCGCTGCACGGACGAATTTCGAACCTCCCGGCGCGTCGCGTCGAGGTAACGGTCGACCCGGAAACCGGCATGATTCGGCTGACCGGCGAAGTTCTCGAAACGAGCGTTTTTGGGCGGCGTTTCAACTTGACCGTTTCTTACACGACTTGGGCCGGGTTGTCGACGCTCGTCGTCGAAGACTCGATTACGAACTTGGCGAGCGTCGACGACGAATTCGAGTTGCTCTATCACATTAACACCGGTTATCCGTTGGTAACGCCGGGCGCGAAATTCGTCGCGCCGTTCCGCCGAATGTGTCCGCGCGACGAAAACGCCGTCGCCGAACTCGACGCTTGGGACGCTTTCCGCGAACCGATTCCCGGTTGCGCCGAAACGTGTTACCTCTTCGACTTGGCCGCGGAAGAGAACGGCGACACGTCGGTCGCGCTCCTGAACGCCGAGCGGAACCGCGGGCTGTCGCTTTCGTTCAATAAAAACGATTTTCCGTATTTTACGCTTTGGAAGACGCAACGTCCGAACGGCGATATTTACGTTTCGGGAATCGAACCGTCGGTCAATTTCCCGAACCGACGCTCGTTCGAGAAGAAACAAGGGCGCGTCGTTCCGCTTGGCGCGGGGGAAACGAAGAATTTCCGCTTCCAGTTCGACGTCTTGGGCGACGACGCCGCGATCGAGGAGCGCGTTCGTTATATCGAGCGACTCCAAGGAACGACGCCCGGCGAAATCGCGTCCGCGCCGATTCCGGAATGGTGCGAGTAAGCGCGACGAAAAAACGGAATACGTCGATTTTAACGACGGCGTTCGAAAAGGAAGCGCGAGAAAACGCCGTCGGGCGCTTGTCAAAAGCCGCGAAAAGATTTAAACTAACGGCGGGTTGGCGCGCGTCGTTTGAAATCGAATCGCCAATGATTATTTGAACAAAAAGCATTAAACGGTCGGACGTTAGGTATAAAGCGATGGAACTGAAAAGACGAACGATTTTCGATAAGATGACGCAAAATCGAACGTTTTTATACGCGAGGACTTTTGCGTTAAACCTCGCGCTTTTTTCGACGGCGTATTACGGCGCCTTCGCTTTGAAGAGCGATTGGTTTTCGGTGGGCGCGTCGGCGTCGTTCGCGGTTTTTAAAGCGTCGATTTTTTGGCTTCTCGCGCTCAAGTTCGCCGTTTTTTACGCGTCGCGCCAATACCGCAATATGGGGTATTTCGCGACGATGCGCGAATTGCGGGCGATCGTCGTCGAGTCGAGCGTCGCGTTCGTCGTCGCGACGTGCGGTTTCGCGGCGGCGCATTCGTTCGGTTGGGTCGACTACCGGATTCCGCTGAGCGTCTTTTTGATCGACTTTATGCTGACGATCGGGATTCGCGGCGGTTGGCGGTTGGCGCGACGCTTTTACTTCGAGTCGGTGGCGCCGAAGTTCGACGACGCCGAGGTGGAGCCGGCGTTCCTCGTCGGCGCGAACAACCGCGGCGCGCACGTCGCCAACGCGATCAACTCGCAGCCCGACCTGCCGTACCGCGTCGTCGGTTTTTTGACGATTCACGACTTTAAGGTGCGGTTGCGCGTCGGTTCGCTTCCGGTCGTCGCGCATATCGACAACTTGGTTTACGCCGCGAAACAACGGAACGTCAAGACGATTCTTTGCGTCGCCGGGCTGCTTCCGGGCAAAACGTTCCGCGAAATTTACGATCGTTGCGATAAAAACGGCCTCAAGTTGGAAATCGTTCCGCAAGTCGAATTCATTCCGGACACGAAGACGCCGATTCGCGAGGTGAAAGTCGACGATTTGCTCAAACGCGACCCAATTCGGCTCGATATGGAGCGGATTAAGCGGCAAATAACGGGACGGCGCGTGTTGGTTACCGGCGCCGGCGGTTCGATCGGCTCCGAAATTTGCCGTCAACTGACGCGCTTCGAACCGGCGGAACTGTTCCTGCTCGGGCGCGGCGAGAACCGAATTTTCTTCTTGGAGCGCGAACTGCGAGCGCTCGGCAAGTCGACGAAACTGACGCCGATCATCGCCGACGTGTCGAATAAAGAACGTATCGAAGGGATTTTCGACGCGTTGAAACCGGAAATCGTCTTTCACGCGGCGGCGCACAAACACGTTCCGCTGATGGAGTCGAACGTTCCGGAAGCGATTCGCAACAATATTTACGGGACGAAAGTCGTCGCCGACGCGGCCGACCGTTGCGGCGCCGAAAAGTTCGTGATGGTTTCGACCGACAAAGCGGTCAATCCGACGAACGTGATGGGGTGTTCGAAGCAAATGGCCGAGCGATACGTCAACGCGTTGGCCGAGCGCTCGAAAACGAAATTCATCGTAACGCGGTTCGGGAACGTGTTGGGCTCGAACGGAAGCGTCGTGCCGATTTTCACGAAGCAAATTCAGCAAGGCGGCCCGATCACCATCACCGACTTCCGGATGACGCGGTACTTTATGACGATTCCGGAAGCGGCGCAACTCGTTCTCGAAGCCGGCGCAATGGGAAAAGGCGGCGAAATTTTCGTCCTCGATATGGGCGAGCCGGTCAAAATCGAGACGCTCGCCCGCGACCTGATTCGCCTCTCCGGGTTGCCGGAAAACGCGATCGAAATTCGCGAAATCGGTTTGCGACCGGGCGAAAAACTGTACGAAGAGCTTTATTTCGAAACGGAAACGCGCATCCAAACCGATCAAAAGAAAATCTTCGCCGCGAATCACCGCCAGTTCGACTTGGACGAAATTCAAGCGCAACTCGACGAATTGCTTTCGATGCTCGACGGCCCGCAAGATAAGATTCGCGAACGCTTGACCGATTTCGTTCCGGAATACAAACCGACGATTTTGTCGGAAAAGAAGTAGCGCCGAACGCCGCGACGCGAGTCTCGTCGGCTCGAACGACGTCGCGATAGAAAAAATAACGCCGAACGCGAAACCGAAAGGAAACGCGTTCGGCGTTTTTATTACGCCGACTTAAAATCTTCGGAAGCCCGACGAAAACGGAAAAGTTAGTCGTCGATCGTCGGGTCGTCGAGAAGCGCTTTCGCGGCGTCGCGGTCGATGATAAGGCGCGTCCAAAGGCGGGCGTCGGGGTTCGCGAGGAGCGGGCGAAGCGCGTTCGTTTTCGGCGCGCCGCAAGCGCCGCAGGGGCCGCCGATAACGACGACGTGTTTGCCGGGGCGACGCGAAAATTCCGCCAATTCGTCGAACGTGAAAAGCGCGACCGCGCGATAAGGTTTCGGCGTCAGCGCGCCGGTCGGCGAAAACGGTTGGAACAGAATGTCGCCGACCCAACCTTGCGCTTCCAACGCTTCGAGTTCGCTCGCGTCGACGAGATTTTCTTTGCTCAAATACTCGAAGTATTGTCGGAAAAGCCCGTGTTCGTCGTCGGCCGACGCGATCGACGTGAAAATAATGTCGATTTCGTCGCGCTTTTTAAAACTGCGGTGCAACGACGGGTTTTGTTTGAAGCGTTCGAAGTCTTCGGTCGCGACGACCGGGGTCGAGAACAGCCCGACGCATTCGACGTCGAGACCGGCCTCGATGAAGGTGTTGAAGTAAACGGTCGGATCCATCTCTTGGCGGGGAATGTAAAAACCGCCGGGCGAAATCGCGTGCAGCGTCAGCTTCGGCGTGTGCGCGTCGGCGCGGTCGGCGAGACGACGAACGACTTCCATCGCGGCGTATCCGGCGCCGAAACCGAGATGCACGCGAGTTTGGTTCGGATCGAGACCTTCGGCGACGGCGCGCGCTCTCTTTTCTTCGGCGACGCGATAAATCAGTTTGATGATTTCGTCCGCCGCGACGGAACCGACGTGTTGCGAGGCGGTGCGGCCCGTTACGTTGGCGACGACAATTTGGCGAGCCGCGTCGGAATCGACGGAGTCGGAGGACTCGTTGAGCGCCAAGTAATCGCCGAGATCGTATTTTTCCACCAAGCGGTCGCGCAACTTGAGCTTGATCGGCGCTTTCAATAAAAGGAAGCCGCGTTTAAACGCTTGCCAAATAAGCGGATAAATTTTTTCGCGGGTAACGTCGTCGCGTCCGCGTTCGCGAACGAGCCAATCGACGACGGCCGTGGCGGGGCCGGGCGGGCGTTTGGTTTGCGACGCGTCGGGATTGTGCGTTTCCTTCATGCATTGGAAAAAGCGTTCGCATACGGCGTAGACGAACTCGTCGTCTTCGGCGGCGAGCGACGCGTGGCGAGATTTGCCGTCGAGGGGAGATTTGCGGTTGGGCGAGGTCATAACGCCTCCTTTTTAGGTGGTGAAAACGTTGGGCGTGCGGGAAAGGGCCGCGTTCGCGGAGAACGCGGCGAAGGGACGGCGAACGAACGCGACGTTCGCGCCGAGCCGAAGGGCGGACGACGCGAGCGCCGCTCGTTCCGGGTCAAGCGCCGCGTTCCTTGCGAACGGCCGACAGGAGGCAGGATAACTGCTTATCCGCCGAATTGGTTTTGAGGATGGAGTTATTCCGACTGCCGAAATGATCGTTAAAGTCGACCAGAACGTGCGTGGGATCGCGTTCCGGGTAAACGAAGAAGAACGGTTTCGGCGTTTGTTCGGGAAGCGGCATAGGATGTTTGCTACGCCAAGAAGCGCGGAAATTGAGGAATTCTTGCGAGGCGTCTTGGGGAATTATTTCCTGAAGCGTCGCGTAAAGGAAATAAGCGTCGAGTTTGCCGGCGGCGATTTCCTTCAAAACTCGGTCGCGAATTTGCAAGTCGCGCTCGCTCGCTCCGACCGGATATTTTTCGGCGTAAGCCTTGCGATGAATATCGGCGAGGCCGAAACTCGACGTTTCGGTCGCTTGGTAGTCCTCCGACGTAAGGTACGGGCCGTCGGGAAAGAGGTCGCAGACGACGTAGTCGTAGTCGAACATATACAGCGCTTCGAGCGCGATTCTCGAACTTGTCGCGACGTCGACGACGAGCCCGTAGGCTTCGTATTCCTTGGCGAGGGAGCGCAGGAAATCGAGGTTGCCGTCGACGAGGAGAACGCGACGGTTTTTCAGTTCGGCAAGGTTCTCGAGAGCTTGCGGCGTCGGGGTCGACGACGCGGGCGCCGAATGCCATTCGCTCGCCAAACTTCGAACTCTCGCCGTCGAACTGCGAAGCGCGTCGCGAATTCCGCGAAGATAAGCGCGCGTTTCGAGTTCTTTCGCTTCGCTTAACGGACGTTGGGCGGCGCAATCTTCGATTTTTTTATGAAAGTCGGCAAGCGCTTTGTCGACAAAGGGATCGCGAAGTTGCCGCGCGCATTCGGCGAAGGCGTTGTCGCGCTCCTCTCCGAGGATGGTCGTTCGGTTCAGAACTTGCGCCAATTCTTTCAGGTAAAACTCGAGGTATTTTTTCTCGCGCGGCCCAAAAGCGTTCGGGCGTTTGCTTTCGATGTTGACGACGCCGAGAAGTTTCTTTTCTTTTCCGTAAAGGATCGGCGACGTAATCGAGCAACTCGCGTTCCGGATGCCGCCGACTTTGTAGTTCGGGTCGTTGCGGACGTCGTCGCAAATATACGTCTCTTTGGAGTCGGCCGCGTAACCGGTGATTCCGTTTTGCGTCGGTTCCGCAAAAATAGGCGTCTGGTACTCGGGGATATTTTCGCCTTGCGCCGTCGTAATGAACAGCGGCAATTCTTGCGTTTGGGGGTTGTAGAGGCGCATTTCAAACGCGACGGCGCCGAGGCGGCGTTTGAGGTGCCGATGAATATGCGGCTCAAGCTCCATACGGAGTTCGTCGGGGGTGAGACCGCGATTTCTAGGCCCGTCGATCAAGCTGTGCAATTCGGTCGACGCGTCGATAAGGGTTTCGAGGTTGTGTTGTTCGCAAATCGTTTGGGTAACGTCGTAAAGCGAGACGAGGGTAACGGCTTCGTCGTTATCGTCGTGCGCTCGCGTCGCGATCATTTCGTAATATTGCGCGTTCTCGTCGACTCCGTCGGGACTGGGGATTTCGAGAAGCGTGCGCGCTTGGCAATCGGGGTTTTGATCGAGGTTGTGAAGCGGACAAAAACAAAAGTTGCCGACGCAAAACAGCGGTTTCGGCTTCCGACCCGATTTTTTGTACGGCAATAGCAGTTTCTTGAACTGCAGATAGAAATCCTGACCTTGGAGCTCTTGACCGTCCTTGGCTCCGACAAGTTTGGCGGCGGATTCGTTGCAATCGATGATTCGACGACGCAAGTCAAGAACAAAATACATCGAGGGGGCGACGTTAAACGTGCGGAGGAGAAAAGACAACTTCAGCGACATATAAATCTCCTTATCATAGGCAAGGGGCGTATAGGAGACGTTTTAACCGGCGACGAACGTCGAAATTTCGGACGTCGGAAGCAATCGTCAAGATTTACGTTTATTTTACCGTCGACGGTAGTTAATGCAAGGGGAAAACGACGGTTTCGGCCCAGTTTTTTGGAAATAAATGAAAGTGTGTGCGTTTCGCCGGCGTTTGCGCGGTCGACGACGAAAGCGCGGTCGGCGGGACGAGCGCCGTCGCGCCGAGGGAAACGGGGGAAACGTCGACGGCGATTACGGCTCTTGCGTGAAATGCGAAAGCCGAGCGCGGCGCGTTCGGAGAAAACGATTTTTTCGCTTGAACGGGCGCTCCGTGTTTTCCGGCGAGGCGTCGCGGTCAAAAACGAGGAACAGACGAGCGAGCGCGGAGCAATGCTTGGACATTAGTCGACTCCTAGACGGTAAGAGGTTGAGCGGCGACGTATCGAACGGCGTCGAGAAGCGCGAAACAACGTATAAACGCGCTCCCGCCGATTCGAATCCGGCTCGAAGAAAGCTTTATCGAAACGAACACGTCGTTCATTCTATCATAATAGCGCCCTAAAAGCGAAGAATTTTACGCGCGAACGGCAAGTTTTATGAAAAATAGTAGAAAAAGCGAGACCAATTAAAGGGGTTGCGCTGATAAAAACGGTTAAAACGGTCGCGTTGTTTGCGTTGTTTGCGGCGAACGGTTATCTGAGTTGACTTGCGACGAAAAACGGCGCGACCGGTCAAGCCGATCGCGCCGTTTGCCGAAAACGATTATTCCTCGTCGCCGGTTTCTTCGTCTTCGTCGTCCGGGACGGAGTGGTCGATCAACGGGTAATAGCGATCGAAATCAAATTCCGGACTGTTGTCGGCGTCGTGGCAAGAGTAGCAGGTCGTTTTAACCGCGGAGCCGAGGCGCATTCCGGCGCGAATCGCTTCCATCGCCGCTTCGTCGTCGCCGAGTTCCGCCGCGATATGCTTTTCGCCCGGGCCGTGGCAATTTTCGCAACCGACGTTCATTAAGTGCGGCGTGCTTTCCGCCGTAACGAAACCGTCGACGTAGGGGAAGCGTTGCAAACCGTCCCAACCGACGACGTGGCAACCGACGCATTCCGGGTCGAAGTCCCGCGGCGGATGGGCGACGTCGGTCAGCGACTTCCAAGCGTTCGCGTGGCGCGAGCGGAGCCAAGTTCGATACTCTTCTTCGTGGCAAGATTGGCATTTTTGCGAACCGACGTATTTGCCCAACTGTTCCGAACGCGGGGCGCGCGCCGGGTTCAGACCGAGACCTTCGCGGTGTCCTTTAAGCGTGATCAGCGTTTTCAGTATCGATTGATAATCTTGCATCAACAAAGCGACGTCTTCCGACGACTCGAAGCGCGAGTCGAGCGCGACGCGTTGGTAGCGGATTTCGCCCGATTCGTAAAGACCGAGAACGACGGCGTATTTGCCTTTTTCGCCGACTTCGATCAGCATACGGTCGTCGCCGAGCGATTTCGCTTCGGCCGGCGGCGCGCTCGGGGTGTCGGCGGTGAGAACGAAGTCGAAGATCGGGAATTTTTTCGCGAGGGCTTCCGTTTCCGCTTCCGTGCCGTGAACGATCAGCGTCCATTTATCGCAAGCGGCTTTTTTCATTCGCGGCGCCAGTTCCTTAAGTTTTTTCTCCGGCGACTCGATTAAAAGGTTTTCGTCGCGGTGATCGAGGTCTTCCGACGGGCAAACGACCGAAACGACGCCGATTTTAAGACCGCCGCGTTCGACGACTTTAAGCGGAAGCGCGTAAGCGTCGTGGTAACCGTAAACGCCGACGTTGGCCGACGTGAAAAGGCTCGACGAGTCGGACGACGTCGGCGCGGTGAAGGTGAGGAGGAAGTAAGCCGGGAAACGCAGCTCGCCCTTGCCGATTCCGATCGCGTCGTACTCCATCAAGCGAAACGCGTTCATCGCCATATCGAATTTCAGCTCTTCCTGAACGCCGAAACCGACCGTCGTTTGACCGGCGTCGACCGCGACGACGTCCCAACCGCGCTCTTCGCGGAGATTCTTGAGGAAGTCGCGACGTCGGCTAAGACCGCCTTTCATCCGATCCATCCCGGCGCAACCGCAGGGCTCGATGTAACCGTTCGTCAAGCCGGTGAAGACGAGCGCGACTTGCGGTTTTTCCCAACCGACGAAGTATTCGCCGTTTTCTTTGATCGGGTCGTAAGGCGCGCGCTCGACTTGGTTGGAGGCGGCGTTCGGTTCTTTTTTCGACTCCGTTTCTTCCGTTTCCGGCGCGTTTTCAACGGGCGCGGCGTCGACGGCTTCCGAGGTTTCCGGCGTCGGTTCCGCTTCCGGTTCGAGCGTTAATTCAAGCGACGGCGCGGCGTTCGGCGTCGCGTCGAGACCTTGCGGCGCGGCGTCGGCTTCCGAGAGAGGCGCGGCGAGCGTCGGCGTTTCTTCCGCGGCGGGCGCTTGAGCTTCCGGCTCCGAATCGGAGAAACGCGGCGCGACGAAACGAACGCCTTCCGACGAAGGCGGCGTTTGGCCCAAAACGGCGAAAGGCAAGGAGAAAAGAAGAAGCGGAACGCCGAACGCGCCGACCTTAAAACGATAATTCTTCAACATTTTTTGGGTTCCGTTGCGCTTTTATTTTTTCGCTTTCGAACGACCGACGGCGAGCGACTTGAAAGCTCGAACGTCGGGAGCCGCGCGTCGAGCCGACGTCGACGCGTTGCCGGGGAAAACGTGAATTTTGATGGAAACGAGCGGGAAGCGCGACGCGGAGAACGCCGGCGACCGAACACGACGGAGCGTTGAGCGGCGTTTCGAGACGCTTCCCTTTATCCTATTATATCAAATATTTCGATTGGAAAAAATTAGGATTTTTTCCGGTTTTTCGAATTTTTTCCATTTTCGCGAAAAAAACAGCTCGACGTCGGGCCCGTTAAGGGAAAAAAGGCCGATCGCGGCGGACGGCGAACTGTTGCGCGTCGGCGTCGAGCGGCGATTAAGAAGGAAAACGCGTTTGCGGTCTCGGGGCGATTCGGCGAAAACCGTCGACGATTTTTTGTCGAACGGCGTCGACGTCGATTTGCCGAACGATTTCGACGTCGGGACGGCGCCCGAACGCGCGGCGTTGGTCGGCGTGGGAAATCGGGGGCGCCCCGGCGTAAATCGCGTCGACGGAATCGGCTTCGACCGTCGAAAAAAGGTTCGGGGCGACCAAAGCGAAATACGCGGCGAATTCTTGCAAACAAACGACTTCGGAACCTAGCGTTCGGCGGCGCGCGAGGAAAATTCCAAGAAGCGAGCGACGGAGAAATTCGCCGACGTCGTCGTCGCGCGATTCGAACGTTCGCAGGTCGTCGAACGAGAAAACGAGATCCGCGGCGGCGTCGGCCGGAACAAAGGTTTTCGCGCAAGGCGCTTGAAAAACGACGCGCGCGGCCTGGCGGTCGTAAACGAGATTGAATTCCGTCGCGTCGACGCGATTATGGAACGGAACGCCTCCGCCGGCGACGACCAAACGGTTAAGCAGAAACGGAAGTTCCGGGTCGCGGCGGAAGGCGCGAGCGACGTTGGTCAACGGCCCGAGCGCGAGAATCGACGTTTCGCGGGGGTGCGCTCGAACGGCGTCGCGGATAATTGTCGCCGCCGAACGCGGGGAAAAACGTTCGACGACGGGAAGCGTAAAACCGTCGAAGTCGTTGAAAACCGTCGGCGCAAACTCGCAAGACGCGTCTTGGAGCGTCGGGGAAACGGCGCGATTCGCCCTTTCAAGTTCGACGCGGGCCGCGTTTTCGACGCCGATTCGCGGGAGACGCGGCGGATCGAGAAAAGCGACGAGACTTTGCAAGTTGCGCGCCGACGTTCGCGAGTCGACCGAACCGCCGACGGAGGTAACGGCGACGATTTCAACGTCCGGGTCGAAAAGAGCGAAAGCGAGGGCTAAAGCGTCGGCGACGCCGGGGTCTGCGTCGAGCGCGATTTTTCGCATCGGGCGAACTCCTAACGAGGAAGAAAATAGGGGGAATAGGGAAGACGGAGAACGGTTTCGGAGGCGTTTGCGCGTCTTGTCGAATTTTATTTTGTTAAAGCGGGCAAGAAGGCGAAGACGGTAAAAAAGTTAGCGCCGCTTCAAAAGACGCGAAAGAAGGAGGCGCCGGAGCGAACGTCCGGCGAAATCCGAAAAAACGGGGAGAAAACCGAGCGGAGAACGGCGAAGAAACTCGAACGCCCGACGACGGACGCGCGAACGAGACGGTTTTCGCGTTAGCGTTCCGTATTGGCGTAAATTTCTTTCGCTTTATCGCTCATCAAAAACGTTTGACCGGGGTCGACTTCCTTTTTTTCTTTCGATTTGCGACCGAAAGACGAAACGAAATCGGACAGGCCGGATTGTTTCTTTCTTTCCGCGTCGAAGGCGGAGGCGTCGGCGTCTTTGGCGTCCTCTTTTTCTTCGGCGTCGTCTTCGAATTCGGAGATTTTCGCGTCGCCGTCGGATTTTTTATCGAAAATAGCGCAACCGCTCGACGCGCCGAGGAGCGGAGCGATTAAAGCGGCGATTAACGCGGCGTTGCGAAGACGGACGTTTGCGCTAACAAGGGAAAATCGTTTCATCGGTAAATTGGCGGGGCTGATCGGAAGGGACGCGGAAGGGAAAAAGACGATTTTAAGGTTTATATCGGCGTTGGCGGCGCGTTCAATTGAGTTTTTTCCTAAAAAAAGATTTTTTCCGAAATTTTGTTAAATTTTAACGCGAGGTTTTCCGGCGGAGAAATCGTCTGCGCGAGAAAATATTTCAACGTTGGCGAAGCGGAGAATAAGGGGCGCGGCGACAATTTTAAAGATAAGCAAGGCCGGTTTGTCGGGGCGAATCGACGAGGCGCGGCGGCGGAGCGAGAAAAAATCGCGGTTAAAATGAGAAAAATTAACGCCTAGAAAATCGCGTCGGGCGGTCGCGGCCCTTGTTTTTTTTGTCGTTTGTGTTATCGTATTATCGTTCGTTGTTGACGATTGCGCGTCGGCGTCCCGCCGGATCGAATGAAGATCGTTTTTCAAACCGGCGAAATCTAAATCGCGATAAAAAGCGTCGTCTAACTCGAATATTGAAACGAAAACGGTTGAGCAGATTAGAAAACAAGAAAATGGGTTTTTTAGCCGATTTAAAAATATTGTATTATTTAGCGTGCAAACGAACGCGCGGCGACTCGCACGCCGAGCGGCTCGAGTCCTTTTACGGCGGGCAGGCGAGCGGTTACGACGAGTTCCGCAAACGTCTTTTGACCGGGCGTAAAGAGCTGATGGAGGCGATGGAGCCCCGCGCCGGCGAAGTTTGGGTCGATATGGGGGGCGGCACCGGCGCGAATTTGGAGTTTCTCGGCGATAATTTGGCGAAGCTGGAGAAACTTTATCTCGTCGACTTGACCGAATCGATGCTGAAAATCGCCGACAAACGAATCGAGCGCAACGGCTGGACGAACGTCGAGACGCGGCAAGCGGACGCGACGACGTGGCGCCCGGAATGCGGAAGCGTCGACGCGATTTGTTTTTCGTACTCGCTGACGATGATTCCGGACTGGTTCGCCGCCGTCGACCGCGCTTACGAGGCGCTCAAACCGGGCGGAACGATCGGCGTCGTCGACTTTTACATCGCGCGCAAATACCCGAGCGAAGGGCGGGCGAAGCAAAGTTTCTCGACGCGTTCTTTTTGGCCGGTTTGGTTTTCGTGCGACAACCTGTTTTTGTCGAGCGACCACCTGCCGTATTTGTCGCAAAAATTTGAGGAAGTTCGACTGATCGAGCGCGCCGACCGAATGCCGTATTGCCCGGTCTTTTGGAAGAAGATGCCGCGTTATATTTTCATCGGGCGCAAACCGCTCGACGCGAAGTAACGTTCAAGGCGGCGCGACGTCGAACGACGAACGCTTAAACGCCGATTTTAAAGGAGATCGCAATGAAACGAACGATGTTGACGGCGGCGCTAACTCTTGTCGCGGCGACGCTTGGAACGGTCGCGGTTTGGGCGCAAGAAACGACGCTCTGTCGAGCCGCCGTTTATAACGGGCCCGGCGCGAGTCCGACGTGCGCCAACGCGTCGCTGGAAATTTTGGCCGCCGCGCCGAACTTCGAGGCGAAATATATCTCCGCCGAAGAGATACAAGCCGGAAAATTGCGGGACTTCGACGTCGTGCTTTTCCCGGGCGGCTCCGGAAACGGCGAGTCGCGGGCGATCGGCGACGCCGGCTGGCGGGAGTTGCGCGCCTTTTTGAACGACGGCGGCGGGTACCTCGGGACGTGCGCCGGGGCGTATATGGGGCTCGTCAATTTGAGTCGCGACGCCGGGCGGCTGATTAACGCGAAGTTGCAAGAGGGGAACTGGGAACGCGGCGAAGCGATTCTGGAAATCGAGCTAACCGACGAAGGGAAGCGGATTTGCGGCGACCGCTCCGGACGGCTGACGATCGCGTATCAAAACGGCCCGATAATGCTTCCGGCGCAATACGAGCCGCTTCCGGAATACGACGTCTTGGCGTATTTCCGAACGGAGGTCGCCGAAAACGACTCGCCCAAGGGCGTCCAAATCGACTCGCCGGCGATTATCGCCGCGCCGTATGGGAAGGGGCGCGTGATCCTGTGCAGCCCGCACCCGGAGTTGACTCCGTCGCTGAACGAGTTCGTGCCGAGACTGACGCGGTTCGCCGCCGGGAAAGAAGCGAAAACGGAATAAAAGCGGCTTTGTAAACCGACGTTTGATAAGGAGTTAAGGAAACGTCGAACGTTGGAAGGACAACGCGCCGGAAACGAAAAACGCTCGTCGATTTTTGCGTCGACGAGCGTTTTTTTTATCGGGCGAATTTGAGGTTGGAGGCGAAATCAATGTCCGCCGCAACCGCAGCCGCCTTCGTGCGAATGCCCGTGTCCGCCGCAACCGCAACCGCCGCCGTGCGCGTGATCGTGCGAATGTCCGCCGCAAGTCGGCCCCGTCGCGCCGATTTCTTCGCCCGCCAACAGCGCGGCGACCGCGGCGTCGGCGTCGCCCGAGACTCCGGCGTAAAACTTGATTCCGGCGGCGTTTAACTTCGCGAGCGCGCCGCCGCCGATTCCGCCGCAGATCAACGCGTCGACGTTTTCTT
The DNA here is from genome assembly GCA_017937485.1 of Thermoguttaceae bacterium. GTDB lineage: Bacteria > Planctomycetota > Planctomycetia > Pirellulales > Thermoguttaceae > RUG369. The sequence goes on along the minus strand of JAGBDN010000070.1, from coordinate 35,226 downwards.
TAGCGAGAAGATTCGCCAAAGCGCAGTGCGCGTAACCGTCCGCCGCAAGCGTTTGCGTCGAAACGACTTGCGAACCGTCCGTTTCGTAAATTTTGAACGTTTGCGTTTGGCCGAAATGCCCGAAAATTTGCCCGTTATCGAAAGGAACCGCGATTTTCATCGAAAAACCTCCTTAGTTGGCTTGGATTGCGAAGAAAGTTCATTATCTTAAGTATAGCCGTTTTGAGGCGCGCGTCAACGGTCGACGGCGAAATTTTTTTCGAAACGTCGTAATTGCGACAAAGCAAAGCGAGATAAAAGACCGCGCCGTCGACTTGGTAAGTTAAGTCGACGGCGCGGTTTAGCGTTTAGAATCGTCGGTCAAAACGACGCGGCGTCATTCAAGGTCGGGCCCGTCGATGCGTTCGCCGCGACGCTGCCGCTCTTGGTCTTCGACGTTGAACGTGCCGTAGAAAAGCGCGTTGACGTCTTGCCAAGTGTTGAGGCGCTCCCAATCGTCGGCGTCGAGTTTAACGTCGTAATGTCCGTCGTTTAAGAGTTTAGTTAATCGACTCGGGCGCGAGCCGAAGCGGTCGGGTTCGGTGATCGGCTCGTAATTTCCGTTCGGATTTCCCCAAGCGGTATAAGGAACGAGTTTGACCAAGGCGTTGTAAGACTTCGTGTAAGCTCCTTCCGGCGTTGAAGTTAGATCGACGCCGCCCTCCGCTTTTTCGGCGTTGTGGCAAGAGACGCATTTCTTGTCGAGAATCGGTTGAACTAAAATCGGGAACGAGAACGGTTTAGAACCGTCCGGGCCGGGTTCGATTCGCGCCGGTTTCTTCGTCGACGCGATCGTTTTCGCGCTCGGAACGGCCGCCGTTCGGTCTTCGTGGCAACCGACGCACCCGGCGGACTCGCCCGGTTGGAGATAAACCAAGGAGCGCATCCCCTGAACCATTCGTCCGTTTTCGTCCAACGCTTGGAACAACAACGGTTTGCAAGCTGGAACTTCGAAGTGCGCGGAGCCGTCCTCTTCGACCGGAACCGTCCCTAAAACCTGCTTGCCGGGGGACGCGTTCGCGGCGCCGACGGTCGGCTGGTTCGCGTTCGGCGTCGTTTTCGGCAAGACTTGAACGATTCGCAGCGACTTAATTTTGGCCGGAAGTTTCGTCGGCCAACTTTCGTAAACGTTTTGCATAAAGAAAGTTCCGATTGGCGACTCGGCGTCGCGAGCGGCGGGGTCGAGCGTCGACGCGGAGACCGGCGGAACCGGGCGCGGTCGAATCGGGAGCGCCCAAACGCTCGAAATATTCGGGTCGCGGTAAACGAGTTCGCGGTTCCCGAACGCGTCGCAAAAGTAGACGCCGTATTGATTTGGAATGTTCGGGCCCGCCTCGCCGATCAGCTTGTCGTAACTGTACGACGCGACGAAGTATTTCTCCGAAAGCGGGTGCGGCGACTTGAAATTGTGAACCGGCCAACGGCGTTCCTCGACCGTTTGCTCGGCGCGCTCCGCTTCCCGCGTCGCTTGCCAAAAACCGGACGGAACGTAATCGAAGTCGCTTAAATGCGGGAGTTGCGGAACGAGCGGAAGCGGCGCTTCGCCCTCGGGGAAACGGACTTCCGGCGTGAGTCGCTCGAGCGGTTCCGGGCCGTCGACGGCGCGGCTAACGTCGATCGTAACAACGGTTCCGGCGCTCATACCGTGGTGCGGCCCGGCGATCGCGAGCGTTTTCGACGAGCCGGGAATCGCCTTCGACTCCCAAAGGCCGCAGGGGTTGAAGGTGTTGTTGCCGTAATGAATGCGGACGTCGGTTCCGTCTTGCCGCGTCGACCAAAGATTTTGGTAGTACACGGCGTCGCGGTCGACGTAATCCCAACGCGTGTAAACGACGCGACCGTCGGACATTAGGCAAGGGTTCCATTCGTTCGTTTCGTGGAAGGAAATCGGGCGCGCGTCGGAGCCGTCCCCTTTGGAACGCGTCAACGTGTAAACGTAACAGGGCCCGGCGCCGCAACGGTGGAAGCCGCCGCGTCGCGTCGAACAGAAAACAAGATCGCCGTCCGGAAGAAGAAGAGGCGAGAAGTCGTCGTAAGGGCCGTCGGTTAAACGGGTTGCGTCGACGCTTTTTCCGTCGAGAAGTTGGTCAAGCGACGTCTTGTAAAGGTGAAAGCGGCGCTCCATCGTCTCGGGGTCGCGCCAAATTTTCGGCGTCGACGGCGTTTCGCAGTAAGCGAAGTAAAGCGTTTTGCCGTCGAAGGATAGCTCCGGCGTCATATAAGAGCCGAGCGGCAAGTTGCGCGGCGTAATGTCGCGAGTTTTCATCGAGCGACCGGGTTCGTCGAGGACGAAGAGGCCGCCGCCGGGGCGCGCGCAGTAGCCGTAAACTTGCGTAAGTTGGTGCGACATAACGCCCGGCGCGTGTTTGACAAAGAGTAGCGAGCCGAATTGGAACAAGGGCGACTCGACCAAAATTTGACGTTTTAACGTTCGGACTTCGCGCCAAAGCGACTCGGCGTCGCCGTCGAGTTGGACGGCGGTCGTCGCGTCGGCGGCTTGCTTGGCGCTTTTGATTTTTAATTCGTTGAAACGCTTTTCAAAATCGGCCCAAGCGGCGTTCCAACCGTCGAGGCGCGGCGCGAACGCGTCGATTTTTTCGCCGATATTGGGGTTGTAATCGCTTAAATTGTCGAACGTTCCGTCGTCGATCGACGCGCTTAAGTCGTTGAGAAGCGCGCGCCCTTGCGGGAGTTGCTTTTCGAGCGCTTGAAGAAACGTTCGCGGTTCGCGCTCCGTTCCGATTCCGTCTTGAAGGCGCCAATCCCAAGCGATCGCGGCGTTTGCGAGCGTCGGACGGAAGTCGGGCGACGTTTGAATCGGCTCGAGCGACTGCGGTTTGCGCGTCGGTTCGAGGGAAAGAGGAGCGGCGACCGGGCGCGTCGTTGTTTTAAAATCGGAAATTTCGACGGCGCAAGTCAATTTATCGGCAATGGTTGCGTTTGAATCGGCGTTTGACGACTTAGCGTCGAAATTCGGCGCATAAATCGTCAATATGAGCGCGCCGTCGGTCGACGGAAATTCGGTTTCGAGCGTCGTCGCGGAAGGCGCGACGGCGAACTCGACGGCGTCGGTTCCCGAATCGCGCGACCAAGCGAGCGTCGCCGGAACGGAGCCAAGTTGTTTAATTTGACAACTTGCGGAGGCGAGTTCGCGCGGCGCCGCGACCGGAATCGTCAAACGAACGACCGACTCCGAGTTCAAATCGGCGACGAGACGGTAATTCGGCGCTTGCTCGACGCCGCCCTTCGGAAAGCCGAGCAAAAGGAGTTGCGAACCGTCCGGGCCCGCGTTGTAAAACCAAGAACCGGCGACGGTTCCGAACGACGGTTGGCGGACGACGCCGTCGATTTCGACGACGACTTTCGGGGGCGTTTCGGCGGTCGGCGACTCGGCGCGAACGCTCGTCGAGAAGACGGGCGCGACCGAGAGCGCGACGGCTCCGAGAAGCGCAAGAAACGGATTGTTAAGCGTCATATAAAAACCTTAATCGTTAAAAATAAAGGGGAAAGGTTGCGAAAAGGCGCGTTCGACGTCGGGCGTCGAAAAGCGTTCTTTAGTTTTTGAAAACGGCGTCGAAAAAGTCTCTTTTCAAAAATGTTTTCGTTTTTTATAAAGGATGCAACGTCAATGTTTGGAGCGAACGTCGCCGACGGTTCGTTACTCGACGTCGTTGTTTTTTTCGAGCGCGTCGAAAACGAATTCGGCGGCGGCGCGGACGTCGTCGTAAGTCGTCGAATGGCCGCCTTCCGGTCGGTAAAGAAGGAGGACGTCGCCGCCGATTTTTTGAAGCGTTTCGGCGAGGCGTTTCGCGGAGTCCGGCGGAACGATTTCGTCGCGACCGCCCAACGTAAACGCCGACGGTTTATCGATTAAGCGTTCCGGAAAATACTCTGCGCTCCGGTTTTTATACTCGAGCGGAACTTCCGTTTTCGAGCCGCCGAACGACGCCGAAATCGCGTCTTGAAACTTCTCGTATTCAAGGTGGTTCGCCGTTCCGTTGATCGATACGACGCCGTCGATTAGGTCGGGCCGCCGAACCGCGAAGGTCAGCGCCGAGGAGCCGCCCATCGACGCGCCGGAAATAACGACGCGAGCGACGTTGCGCTTATCTCGTTGTTCCGCGACGATTTGCGCGACGTCCTTTTCCGCCGCCGGACCCATCCAAGACGTCCTGTCGCGGTAATCGGGGGAGACGACGATCGCGCCGCGTTCCGCCGCGACGTCGAGTAGCGCGTTAAATTCGGCGTACTTTCCGGCGAAAATTTGCGCCCCGTCGGAGCCGTGCCCGTGCAACGCGATCAAGAGCGTCGTCGGGCGGTTCGGGTCGAAATTTTCAGGGAGCCGCTCGAAATAACGTTGCGTCGTTCCGTCGAACGCGACGAACTCGACTCGCGTCGCGGCGCCTTCCGGGACTTCGTCGGCGAAAACGGTCGGCGTCGCGGCGCTTTCGAACGCGGAAAATGGAGAAAACGGGGGGAATAGGGGAAACGCGAGGGCGGTCGACAGGAGCGTCGGCGCGGCAAGCGAACGAAAGAAAGCGGAAACGGAACGCATCGGGAACCTCCTGCGTTGAACGGAAAGCAAACGGTCGCAACGCGTTAGCGAAAACGCGTCGGCGGCGCGGCGCTCGAAAACGCCGTCTTTCTTATTTTAACGCAAAGGACGGGCGATTGCAAGGAAATTTCGACGCGTTTGCAAAAAAGGCGGAGATTAGCGGGCGCGTTCGGCGAAATCGCTGAAAGTAAGCGGCTTCTAATATTGGCGTTTGGCGGTTCTTTGGGGAAAAACGACAAAAGTAAACGTTGACTAACTTTTGGCGCGGGACGTTTTCGACGTTTTTTCGCGACTTTTCGCCGGACGCGCTTTATTTTTCGGCGGCGAACGGGTATAATGGGCGGCAAAGGAACGCGTCGAGGGCGGCGGTCGCGACGGTCGCGGCGGCGTTTGAACTCTTGGCAAGACGCGTTCAAGTATTAAGGGACGTTAAAATGAAACGATTATTCGGAAAAAACGCGGCGTTGGCCTTGGCGTTTTGGGCGGCGGCGTCGCTGACCGCGTCGAGCGTCGGCGCGGCGGAAACGTCGACGTTGCAACCGTTTGGGACGACGGTCGAGACGACGGCGAACCCGGTCGGCGTCGGGACGGCGAAACCGCGGTTAAGTTGGAAGTCGAAGGACGTTAGCGGCGGAAAAGGTTACGCGCTGACGCAAACGGCGTATCGGGTTTTGGTCGCGTCGACGCCGGAAAAGCTCGCGGCGGAGGAGGGGGACGTTTGGGACAGCGGCAAAGTCGCGTCCGATTCTTCCGTTTTTGTCGAATATAACGGCGCTCCGTTGCGGTCGCTGCAACGTTATTATTGGAAGGTTCGCGTTTGGGACGGCGCCGACGTCGCGAGCGCTTGGAGCGAACCGGCGACTTGGTTGCAAGGCGTCGTCGACCCGGCGGATTGGCGCGGCGAGTGGATCGGTCAGCCGGAAACGGTTCGCCCGAACGTCGATTTGACCGGCGCCGCTTGGATCGCGTCGGAGAAAGAAACCGAGACGCCGCAAGGGTTTGCGCCGGAGTATTTCCGTCGCGAGTTCGAAATCGACCGCCCGGCGAGCGACTTCGAGTCGCAAAACCTCGTCGGAACCCTTTATTTCGCCGCCGATCAAAAGTGCGAACTTTACGTAAACGGCGCGAAAGTCGGTTTTACGATCGGAATGGCCTTCAACCCGGATCAGCTTCGCTCGGTCGACGTCTCGTCGTATTTGCGGCCCGGGAAGAACGTCGTCGCGATCGCCGTTCCGAACGATTCGAAGAACGACGCCGGAACGAAATTTGGAAACGGAACGGCGCGCCCGACGGCGTTGATCGCGAAACTCGAAGTGAAAACGCTCGATAAGTCGAACGCTCCGAAGAATTTAGCGGAGCCAAACCGTTTCGGCGTTCCGGCGGAAACCGTCGTTTCGTTCGCGACCGGAACCGATTGGAGCGCGTCGCTTGAACCGACGAAAGGTTGGAACGGACTCGAATTTGACGCCGCGTCGTCCGACGCTTGGAGCGCCGCGAAAGTCCGGTACGCCGACGCCGACGCCGGGCCTTGGGGAAAACTCCGCCGCCGAACCGAAACGGTCTCGCCGTTCTTCCAAAAGTCGTTCGACGTCGCGAAGAAAGTGAAGTCGGCGACGCTGGCCGTCTGCGCGCCCGGCACGTTCGAGGCTTACCTCGACGGCGAAAAAATTAGCGACGCGGTTCTGCTACCGGCGTTCACAAGATACGACCGTCGCTGCCTTTACAACGTGTTCGACGTTACCGACCGCTTCCAAAACGGCGGGAAAAACGCGTCGAAAACGATTCGCGAACTCGGCTTCCTGCTCGGGCACGGCTGGTACGACGTCCGCTCGATCGTTACTTGGAACTTCGACGCGGCGCCTTGGCGGGACTTCCCGCGCGTTCGGGCGCAACTCGAACTCGTCTTCGTCGACGGAACGTCGCAAACGGTCGCGACCGACTCGAGCTGGACGTACTCGACGAGTCCGGTTCTCTTCGACTGCATCCGTCAAGGCGAAATCGTCGACGGGCGTTGGAAGCGCGAAATCTTGGGGAACGCCGTCGTCGTCCCGGCGCCGGTCGCGAACGAACGGCTCGCCGCGCAAAACGTCGCGCCGTCGCGGGTAACGGAAACCTTTGCGGCGAAAAGCGTTAAGGAAGTCGCGCCGGGCGTTTGGGTCGTCGACGCGGGACGGAACGTCGCCGGTTGGGCGCGGATTTCGCTGAACGGGCAAGAGGCGGGGGACGTCGTGCGTTTCCGTTATTCGGAGCGCGTCGACGGCAAGGGCGCGATCGAGCGCTCGTACATCGACCTGCACTTTATGGAGGGAACGCCCGCCAATCTGACCGGGTATAAGGGCGAGTTCCAAACCGACTTCTATTTCTGCAACGGCGCCGACGGCGAAACGTTCGAGCCGCGCTTCACTTACAACGGTTTCCAATTTATCGAAGTCGTCGGCTTGCGTCAAGCGCCGAAACCGGAAGACTTTACGATCTGCGTCGTCAACACCGATTTCGCGTCGGCGGGGACGTTCGAATCGTCGAGCGCGCTTCTGAACGAAATTCAAAAGTGGACGCTCAATTCGTATCGCGGCAACTACGTCGCCGGTTATCCGACCGACTGCCCGCATCGCGAAAAGAACGGTTGGACGGGCGACGCGCAACTCGCCGCCGAATTGGCGATGTATAACTGGGAAAATACCGTCGGTTACGAGAAGTGGATCGCCGACCTCTGCGACGAGCAAAAAGCCGACGGGAATTTGCCCGGCATCGTCCCGACCGGCGATTGGGGCTATCCTTGGGGGAACGGCCCGGCGTGGGACTCCGCGCTCGTGATGATTCCGTGGTACCTGTACGTTTATCGCGGCGACGTTCGCGTTCTCGAAAATTCCTTCGAGTCGATGAAGAAATACGTCGATTACATGACGTCGCGCGAACTGGCGAACGGAATCGTTTCGCACGGCCTTAGCGACTGGTGCCCGGTGAAAACGACGACGCCGGCGGACGTTACGTCGACCGGGTATTATTACCTCGACGCGAAAATCGTCGCGCAAACGGCGAAGATTCTCGGGAAAGACGCCGATTTCGAAAAGTACTCCGCGTTGGCCGAAAAGATTCGCAAGTCGTACAACGCCGCAATTTACAAGGGCGACGGCGCGTACTCGGTCGAGAGTATTACCGCGCAGGCTTGCCCGATTCACCAAGGCGTCGCGGCCGGACTTCCCGAAGCGGAGCAAGCGGCGGTTTTCGCGAAGTTGCTAAGCGCCGTCGATAAAGCGGATACGAGCTTCGACGTCGGGATTTTGGGCGCGAAATACGTCTTGCGAACGCTTAGCGAAGGCGGGCGGCACGACGTCGCGTTGGCGATGGCGCTGAACGAGGACATGCCGTCGTATGGGTATTGGATTCGCAACGGCGCCGGAACGCTTTGGGAGACTTGGAACGACTCGAAGGGGACGTCGCTGAATCACGTGATGTTCGGCGATATTTCGGCGTGGTTCTTCCAATCGATTTGCGGGATTAAACTCGCCGGAGCGCCGGACGTCGTCGTCGCGAGCGTCGCGCCGGAAAGCGTTGGTTTCAAACGCTTTGTCGTCGAGCCGAAATGCGGTTTGAACGAAATCGCGGCGCCGGGTTGCGAACCGCTGACGTGGGCGCGCGGGGCCGTCGAATCGCCGTATGGAGAAATCGTTTCCGAGTGGCGCTGGAACGACGACCGAACGAAACTGACGTTGAACGTCGTCGTGCCGCCGAACGCAAGCGCTTGCGTCGTCGTTCCTTGCGACGCGAAAACGCAAGAATGCGCCGCGACGGTCGGGGGCGATTTCGCTCGCCGCGTCGACGAAAAACGTTCGGACGCCGCCGTTTTCGAAGTCGGCTCCGGCGTTTACACGTTCGAAACGACCGCGAAGTAAGCGGTTGGCAAATAAACGGTTGCGCGCCGTCGTTTTGTTGGCGACGGCGTGAAACGTTAAAAGAAAAACGGCGACGCGTTGCGAAAACGCGTCGCCGTTTCGTTTGCTTGCCGTTAATTTGAACGGCCGTTTGGGTGACTTGCCGTTTTTATTAAGCGGGAAAATGCAACCGATTGCCGCTTAACGAGTTGGCGTTTAATCTTTAAGCGGCGAAATTTCGAGCGACTTTACTTTGACCGCGGCGCCGGCGTCGTTGAGAAGTTGCAACGAACGTTCCGACTCCGCCGGGAGTTCCGCCGTCAGCGTTCGTTTGTCGTCGACGCAAATATCGATCAGATTGGATGTTAGGATGCAATCGAAGGCAAGGTTTCCGCTCGACATGTCGACGCGCTCGATTTTGAAACCGCCGAGATAAACGGCCCGCTCCGAAAAGACGACGCGCAATTCTTTGCCGTCGGCGTACTTGAAAACGACGTCGCGTAAATTGTCGATTTTCTTCGGGTCGTAGGATAGCGAAAACTTGACGCGGCAACGGGTTGGAAGCGATTCCCAAACGCGTTCCGATTCGGCGATTTCGCTTTCCGAAACGACCGGCGCGTCCGTTTCCGGTATCATTTCGGGAACGAATTTTTCGCCGAGCGTTCCGTCGTCGAAGCGAATCAGCTCGTGAAAGACCGCGCTTCCGCCGAAGCCGCGTTCGCGACTCCAGCCGCAAACCAAGCGACGACCGTCTTTAAAGGCCGCCGTTTGCGGAACGTTAATTATCCCCGGCATCAAAATGTTCGGCGCGTTCGGAACTTCCCAAGGGCCGGTCGGCGACTTCGACGTCTTGTAATAACCGTTGAGATGGTTCGCGACGACGTAATAATCGTCGCCCCAACGGAACCAGTCCGGACACTCCGGCTCGCCGTTCATATGCGTGTAGACCGGGTCGGTAAGCGTCCAATTTTCAAGGTCTTGCGACGTCGCGTGCGCCCAACAGCCTTTGCCGCGATACGTCGTCGTAATATACATATGGAACGTTCCGTCGGTCGGGTCTTGGAAAATTTGCGGGTCGCGCGTTCCCCAAGAGTAACCGTCCGGAAGAAGGAAAATCGGGTCGCAATCCTTTTTCTCAAAATGGATTCCGTCTTTGCTCGTTGCTAAACAGAGGAGCCCGTAAGTCTTCCGTTTTTCGCCGTCCGGCATGACGTATTCGACGGCGCGATTGGCGTAAAACGCGTAATAAACGCCTTTATGATAGTAAACGCAACCGGTGCAGATCGAGCCTTCGTTTTGGCGATCGATCGGAACGACGAACGGGCGGTGCGTCCAGGTTTTCAGGTCGGGCGACGTCGCTTGAATCCATTGGTGCGCGCCGAGGCCGTTTTTCGCGCCGTGGCGGCCCTTGTCGAGGAGGTACATGAAGTGAAAGACGCCGTCGACGTAAAACGGCATGCAATCCCCGACGCCGTAAGCGTTTGGCGGCGTCCAATATTGGAGCGACGCTCCGTCGCCGAGGTCGGTTCGCTCGCGCGGGTCGATTCGGTCGCTTCCGCCGCTAAGCGCCGCGATTTCGTCGTTTGCGAGCGCTCGGTTCCAAACGGCGATATGGTCGATTTCGCCGACGAAACCGGCGCGCGTTTTGCCGTCCGGTTCGATTTGGGCGCCGATCGTCAACGCGACGTCGTTCGGTCGGAGCGTCCCGAGAACGAAGTCTTCGTCGTAACAACGCCCGTCGACGAAGAGCTCGACTTTCGCTTCGTCGACGCGGCAAACAACGTCGCGCCAAGCGGTTAGCGCGGCTTCCGGATCGCGCGTTTCAGAACGTAGCGCCCGACAGCGGAGAAGGCCGTTGTTCCCGGTCGTCCCGATTTCGGCGCCGAGCGCGTCGTCGAGGCAGTACAGGTTGTACGCGAGCCGCTCGTGCCCGCCGTGTTTCGAGAAAATCGGCGAATTTTGCCAAACGGTCGCGTCGTAACGCAAACGAACGCAAAACGTTAGCTCGGAACCGTCGACGGCGAGTTCGGAGCCGAGCGGCGCGTCGGTTCGGAGGTAACCGCCTTGGGAGATTCGGGCGACTTTGCCGTCGCCGCCGCGCAAGAGGGATTCGGCTTTGGCGGTTTCGTCGAGTTCGACGCCGATTTCGACGTCGCCGAACGCTTGTAAAACGCTTGCCGCGCCGTCGTTTACGTTGGCGTCGTTAAGATCGGCGAAATTCCAAAAAGCGACCGCGTCGGCGAACGGCGACTTGGCGTCGTCGGGGGAAACGGGGGCGTCGGCGAAGGTCGGGGGCGCGGTAAGCGCAGCCGCTAAAAGGGTTAAGCGACCAACTCGGGAAAAGGAGAAGCGTTTCGGCATCGAAGGCTCCTTTTGGCGTTAAGGTAAACGTTGAAATCGCGACGGTTGCGAACGGGGAAAGTCGCGGCCGTCGCTTGAAAAGAACGGGAAAAAGCGACGAAAAAAGCCGCGTCGACAAGGAAAATCGACGCGGCGTCGTTCAAACGTTATTTCGCTTGAAATTGTTTCAAGTCAACGGGTTGCGAAATACCTTCGCGGGTCGGAACGATCGGCTTGATCGACCCGTCTTCGTTGAAGTACATTCGGTCGAGGCAAGTTTCGCGCGCCCAAGGATTTTTGCCGAGCGGCAGGCAAAGGCGGTGATAAAAGACGTAATTGTCGCCGTTCGGAAGGAAGAGGAACGAGTGGTGGCCCGGGCCGTAAATCTCCTTTTCCGGGACTTTATAAAGGACGATATGGTCTTTTTCCGGAGCGACGAAGGGGCCCAGCGGCGAATCGGACGTCGCGACGCGGACTTGATACTCGACGCTGCGGGTGTCGTGCTTCGACCAAGTGAGGTAATATTTGCCGTTTCGGTAAAATACGTAAGTTCCTTCGAAGAAGTCGGGCGGCGTAATGTCGCGCTTCGTTTCGAGTTTCAGCGACGTCATGTCGTCGTTAAGTTCGCAGACGCAAAGGTAGCTGTTGCCCCAGTAAAGGTAGTTTTTGCCGCTGACCGGGTCGGCGAAGACGTAAGGGTCGATTTCGACGCCGTTGCGGCCTTCCGGGCGAAGCGAGCGGTCGATCAGGACGGAACCCTTGTCGACGAAGGGGCCGGTCGGGTCGTCGCCGACCGCGACGCCGATCTTCTCGTTCGCGCAGAAGTAGAAGAAATACTTGAACTTACCGTCGATTTTCTTTTCGATGATCGACGGCGCCCAGTAAGCGCGGGTTTCCCAACTGACGTCGGCGTCGGTCAGAACGAGGCCTTCGTCTTTCCAGTCGACGAGGTTGTCGGTCGAGAAAACGCGGAAACCGTTCGCCTCGGACGTCGGATAGACGTAAACGCGACCGGTTTTTTGCGAGTAGAGAACCTCCGGGTCGGCCTTTTGACCGGGGAAGATCGGGTTGCGCTCGACCGGCTTGGCGGAATCGTCGGCGAGGACGGCGGGGGCGAACGCGGCAAGCGTCGACGCTAAAACAAACGACGCCAACGTGTTGCGGCGTAAAAACGGAAGCGCGAAACGCATCGATTTTCTCCTTATTACTATAGGGGGGAAAATTGGGGGGAAAGACGGCGAAACGGGAAATTGGCGGTCGAGGCGCAAAAATCGGCGTCGGCGGCGAAATTTCGACCGTTTGAAACGCGTCGGAGCCTTTATTTTACGGGGGAAACGCGCTTTTTGCAAGTCGAAAGAAAAAAAATTGGAAAAAAAGTGAAAAAAGGTCTTGTAAAGTTCTAAATGTATGTTATATTTATTTACAGATGAGGGATAAATAAGCGAGAGCAAAAAATGAAAAATCCCCAAAACGATTTAGTACAAGAGTTTGCGGAACTTTGCCGAAGCGTCGGCTGGAAGTTCACTCCGGCGCGGTTCGCTGTTTGGCGTTACCTTCGCGGGAATACGGAACACCCGGTCGTCGACCGCGTTTGGGAAAACGTCAAGCTCGAACTGCCCAAGATTTCGCGAGAAAGCGTTTTTCGCATTTTGAGCGACTTCGCGGAACGCGGTTTGATCGCGATGATGGATCGCCCGAACGTGTTGGCTCGGTTCGACGCAAACCCCAAACGACACGACCATTTTTACTGCTCGAAGTGCGGGCGCGTTTACGATTTCGAAATTGAGAACTTGGAAACGCTCTTACCGGCGTCGGCGGCGGAGATTGGAAGCGTCGAACACGTCGAAACGCGGATTCGCGGCGTCTGTCGCGAGTGTTTGCAAAAGACGGAAAGTTAAGGAGTTGCGGAAATCGCGGAGCGGTTTTCGAGAAGCGGAGAAGGCGATTCGGCGACGCTCGGTGAAGCGACGGCGGCGAAAAACGCCCATTCGTAAAATCGGAACTAAAATTTACAGCGTAAATAGTCGATATAAAAACGAGCGTCGACGTTTTAGGGAGAAAAAAACGTCGACGGTTGGTAAGAACATTGAAAACGTTGAAATAATCAACGAAAATTAGCGCGAAAGGATAATAATAATGGAAAAGACGAAGAAATTCATCTGCCAAGTTTGCGGTTACGTTCACGAAGGCGACGCGGCTCCGGAAAACTGCCCGCAATGCAAAGCTCCGGCTTCGAAATTCGTCGAAAAAGTCGACGGCGGCGAACTTTCCTTCGCGACGGTTCACTCCATCGGCGACGGTATGGTCGAAGATCAAGAAATCGTCGAAGGCCTGCGGATGAACTTTATGGGCGAATGCACCGAAGTCGGGATGTATCTCGCGATGAGCCGCCAAGCGGAACGCGAAGGTTACCCGGAAATCGCCGACGCGTTCAAACGTTACGCGTTCGAAGAAGCCGAACACGCCGCCAAGTTCGCGGAACTCCTCGGCGAAGTCGTCGTTCCGTGCACCAAAACGAACCTCCAAATGCGCGTCGAAGCCGAAACCGGCGCTTGCGCGGGCAAGTTCGAAATCGCTAAACGCGCTAAACAACTGAATTACGACGCCGTTCACGACACGGTTCACGAAATGGCGAAAGACGAAGCGCGCCACGGCGCCGGGTTCGCCGGTTTGCTCAAACGCTACTTCGGTTGAGTTTAAGCGAAGACGGTCGAACGACCGTTAACGAGAGAACAACGGTTAAGCGTCGCGCAACGAGGACGCTTAACCAATTGAAACGGCGCGGGTTGCGAAATTCGCGTCGACGTTCCGAAACGAGCTTGCGTCGAGATTCGGCGCAAGTTCCGGGACGACCGAACGACTCGGGCGACCGAACGACTCGGGCGACCGAGCGAACGGCGTCCGCCGCGTCAAAAGGCCGAGCGCGGCGGACGCCTTTTTGTTTCTTGGCGATTCTTAAATGTCGACGCGGCAACGATTTGCGCTTTTCGATGACGGCTCTTGATTTCGACGCGGTTCTCGGGTAAAATAAGGAAATGCGAAGGCCAAGAACGCTTTCGAAGCGATTTTAGCGTTGGTAAACGTCGGCAACGCAAGCGGTTGCGTTTGGCGTCGAACGAGAAAAAAGGAGAAACGGCGATGAAAAAAAACGGTAAAATGTTAGCGGCGGCGCTTTGCGTCGTCAGATTGGCGGGCGTTTCGGACGGCGCGTTCGAGCGGACGGTTATCGCTAACGACGTTGCAAACGTTGCGGCGCAAGGTGTTGGCGACGAAGAAAAAACGGCGGCGCTAAGCGTTGTCGCGACGCCGAATCGCGCCGAAGAGCCGATTTTGATCGCGTCGGACGGGTCGGAAATCGCGACGAAAGTAACGACGTTGACCGTCGACGGCGGGGCGAGTTGGGAACGAATCGTCGTCGGCGTTTCGGACGCGAAACTCTTGAAACGGTTGGAGTTGCGATCCGGCGAGCTGATTTTAGGAAGCGTCGAAATCGACGGCGCGAAAGAGGGCGCGGCGGAGTTCGCTTTTGCGCCGACCGACGCGGCAAATCTCGCAACCGTCGAAATTTGGGCGTTTGCGTCGAAAAACGCCGGGCCGGGCGACAAGGTGAAAATCGCCGTGAAAGAGGCGGTCGCGAAAAAAACGGACGGGAAAACGGCGGCGTTCGACGCGACGTCGCTCGAATATCGGTTCGGCGTTTTGGTGCGCGATTCCGGTTGGGACGGCGTCGCGAAGTACCGCATTCCGGGAATCGTCAAAACGCTAAAGGGAACGCTGATCGCGGTTTACGACGCTCGTTGGAACGACGCGAGAGACCTTCCGGCGAACGTCGACGTCGCGTGTTCGCGGAGTTTCGACGGCGGCAAAACTTGGGAGCCGATGCAAATCGCGATTAATTACGACGGGGCCGACCCGGCGAAAGAGGGCGTCGGCGACCCGGCGATTCTCGTCGACCCGAAAACCGGGCGCGTTTGGATCGCCGCGCTTTGGGCGCATAACGGCAAGTCGATTCACGCGTCGCAACCGGGACTGAAAATCGGGACGTCCGGGCGTCTCGTTTTGTCGTACAGCGACGACGACGGCGCGTCGTGGAGCGAGCCGATCGATATAACGAACGTCGCGGCGCCGAACGAAAATTGGCGCATTTTGTTCCAAGGGCCCGGTTGCGGAATCGCGACGCGCGGCGGCCAACTCGTTTTCCCGGCGCAGTTTATCGACGAAAACGGCGTTTGGTTCTCGACGCTCGTTTGGAGCGGCGACGGCGGGAAAAGTTGGAAAGCGGGGAACGGCGCCGTTCGAATGACTTGCGAAGCGCAGGTCGTCGAGCTGAACGACGGGGCGCTGATGTTGAATATGCGCAACTTCGAAGGACGCGCGCGGTCGGTCGCGCTAACTCGCGATTTCGGCGAAACTTGGGAAGAACATTCGACGTCGAAAAAAACGCTCGTCGAGCCGATTTGCCAAGCGAGTTTAATCCGGTTTTCGTCGACGCTCGACGGCGATCAAAGCGATTGTCTCGCGTTCATGAACCCGAACTCGAAGAACGGGCGCGTCGATATGACGCTTAAACTAAGCGCCGACGAAGGAACGACTTGGGATCGCGAACTGACGCTTTATCGCCCGGGCGGCTGGGGGTATTCGTCGCTCGTGAAGATCGACGACGAAACGGTCGGCGCGCTTTACGAAACGCTCGGCGGGCTGATCTTCCAAACCGTTAAGATTGCGGACGTTCCGAAAGTCGGCGACGGGAAATAACGTCGGAAACGGCGAAAAAAAAGCCGCGGCGACGGAAAGCAACGGCAAGTCGGCGAAAAAGCGGCGGCTCTATGCCGTGTAATATCTAAAAAACGACGCGGCGTAATACTGGAAAAGCGACGCGGCGTCAACAAAAAACGAGCGGCGTTTCGGGAACGTCGCTCGTTTTTTATTAAGCGGGGAAGAACGACCGGACGCTCGGGCGGTTTCGCTAAGCGTCCGGTCTTCGCCGTTATTCGGCTTTGCTAAGTTCTTGCGCCGACTCGGGTTCGTTCGACGCGGCGACCGCTTCCATCTTCTTCCAGCAAGCCCAAAGGACGACGCCGCCAACGACCGCGACGACGGTCAAGACGCCGCCGAGAACGAAGTCGCCGTAAAGGAACGCGCCGGTTCCGAAGAGCGCGGCGTAAATCGAAATGCAACCGACGACGCTGCAAAGGATTCCGAGCGGAACCGGCCATTTGTCGGCTTCGCCTTCGAGCGACACGCCGTCGCGTTTAGCGTCTTCGTAAACCTTGCGCCAACCGGGGCCGCCGGCGCGGGTCTTGCGGACGAACTCGCGGAGCGTTTCTTTGTCGTCCGGAGGCGTCAAGAAGGTAACGGCGAGCCAGCCGACCGTCGTTAGGGCGACGCTTGCGACGAGTTGAAGTCCGCCGTTCGAGAGCCAAGACGCGGCGAACGCTTCTTCCGTCATTCCGAAAGCGTTTAAGCAGACGGATTTATGGTAAAGTTGGAAGTAAACGGCGGTCGGGAGCGCGAAACACATCGCGGCGATTTCCGAATACGCGTTGATACGCCACCAGAACCAGCGCAGGAGGAACAAAAGGCCGGTGCCGGCGCCGATCGAAATCAAAATTTGGAACGAACCGAGCGCGCTTTCAAGTTGCGTCGCGACGACGCACGACAGAACCATCAAAACGACCGTCCAAATTCGCCCGACGCGCACGAGCTTCTTTTCCGACGCGTCCTTATTAATGAAACGTAAGTACAGGTCGTTCACCATATACGACGAACCGAGGTTCAGGTGCGTCGCGATCGTCGACATGTACGCCGCGAAGAGCGACGCGACGACGACGCCGAAAATCCCGCCCGGGAGAAGCGTCATCATCGCCGGGTACGCCATATCGTGTCCCGGTTGCGTTACGTGCGGGAACGCTTTTTGCAGCGATTCCAAGTCGGGGAAGATAATCAGCGACGCCAAGCCGACGATAATCCAGGGCCAAGGACGGACGGCGTAGTGGCACGCGTTGAAGAAAAGGGTCGCGCCGACGGCGTGGCCCGGCGTCTTCGCGGCGAGCATACGTTGCGCCGTGTAGCTTCCGCCCCCCGGCTCCGCGCCCGGGTACCAAGCGCTCCACCATTGAACGACGAGCGGAACGACCAAGAGCGACAAAACCGCCGAATAGTCGTTAAACGCCGGGAAAAACGAGAGTTTCGACGCGACCGCTTCGTGAGCGAAGAGCCCGGAAAGCCCGCCGACTTCCGGAAGGCGAACCGCGACGACCGCCGCGGCGATACTCCCGACCATCGCGACGACGAAGAGGATAAAGTCGGCCCAAAGCACCGCCGAGAAACCGCCGACGGTCGTGAAAATCACCGTTACCGTGCCGGAAATCAACAGCGTTTCGAGCGCGGAAAAGCCGAGCATAACGCCGAAAATCTTGATGATCGCAAGGGTTACGTTCGCCATAATCAGCGTGTTGACGACGAGGCCGAGGTAGCCGGTGCGGAACGCGCGGACGAACGCGCCGGAAGCGCCGCTGTAGCGCGTTTCGTAAAATTCGAGGTCGGTCGTAACGCCGAGTTTGCGCCAAAGTTTCGCGTAAATGAAGACGGTCGTGAGGCCGGTCGGGAGGAACGCCCACCAGCACCAGTTGCCGTAAACGCCTTGTTCGCGAACGACTTGCGTTACAAAGTTCGGCGTGTCGGCGGCGAACGTCGTCGCGACGAGGGAAAAACCGAGGAGCCACCAAGGCTGCGAGCGGCCCGAGAGGAAGAATTCGGACGAGCTTTCGCCCGCCTTCCGCATCGAACGCCAACCGATGTAAAGCGTCGCGAGGAAAAATAGCGCTAGGACGGCGTAGTCGAGCGCGCAGAGGTTCGACATATCGATTTCCTTTATGGAGAATAGCGTTAAAACAGGGGAAATGGGAAAAACGCGGGGTTTCGAGCGGGCGAAACGTCGGCGAAGAGTCGGGCGGCTCGAAACCAAAAAACCGCCGCGTCGTTGGACGCGACGGCTTGCGCGAACGGGCGGTTCGACGGGAAAACGTCGAAAACGCGCCGTTCGGAAAAGAGGAAGCGGCGCCGCGTTTCGCCGTCAAGGGCTGGAAAACGCGGCGGTTTCGTTTTGTTAATCGTTCTTATTTAACGATTTCGAACGGAGCGGCCGGGAGGCCTTCGGCGCTGTAGAGGTTCGCGCCGTCCGGGTTCATTTGCCAAGCGTAACGAACGGCGGTCGGTTCCGCGACCGATTCGGCCGAAACGACGACTTGGTTTTTCCCGACGATTTGCGCGTCGGCCCAAACGAATTTGCCGTCTTTGCCGGCGACCGCAAAGCGCGCGAGCTTGCCGTCGACCGCCGAAAATTCGCGGTCGTTCAGTTTCCCGACGACGAGGCCGGAACCGACAAAATCGAAAGTAACGGTCGCTTTGCCGTCGGCGAAATCGGCTTTCGCGGCGATCGGCGAAGCGCAGTCGACGTCTTTATTGAACGTGTGCGCGAGAGCCCAAACGGCGAGGCGGTTGCCGACGATCCATTTGTTGCGCGGGTGAATGTCTTTCGCTTCGCCGGCGTCGATAATGACCGCTTGGCCGGTGTTGGCGACTTCGAGGCACATTTGTTGACCGCGACGGAGATACGGCCAATCGCCCGTGTTGTTCGGGTCGTCTTGCGCGTCGGTGAAGGAGGCGAGTTGCACCCAGTAGAACGGGAAGTCGCCTTGACCGAAGACTTCGCGCCATTCGCGAATCATCGCCTTTTGCTTGCAATAGTAGAATTCGCGTTCGCCGGCGTTTGAGCAACCTTGGTACCAGATGGCGCCGCGGATCGAGTAATTTTTCCAAGGCGCAAGCATCGCGTTGTACATGCCGCCGCATTTGTCCCAATCTTTAGCGCCGTCGCGGGCCGCGAGGAGCTTTTTGCCGACTTCGACCGTTTCCGGAACTTCGTTCCAACCGGCGTCCGGAATCCAGCTGTTGATGTTCGAGCCGCCCCAGTTGGAGTCGATCAGGCCGACCGGAACGTTCAGCTCTTTGTTGAGACGAACCGCGAAGTGGAAACCGCAAGCGGTGCAGTCTTTTTGGACGCCGTCCTTGCAGACGCGCCAACCGTTCGTCGCGAAGTCCTTTTGCTCTTCGGACTTAATGACGTGGTGCGCGCGGTTGAAGCGGACGAAGCTAAAATCGCCGTTGATTTCGGCTTCGGTGCAGGAGAGGCGCGGTTGGCCCCAAGAGTTGAGCGGCTGTTCCATATTCGATTGGCCGCTGCAGATCCAAACTTCGCCGACGAGAACGTTCGAGAAGGCGACTTTGTTCTTGCCTTCGACGACGAGGTCGCGCGCTTCGAACGACGCCGGTTGCGCCGGGAGATAAACTTTCCAAGCGCCGTCTTCTCCGGCGGTCGCTTTCGCGGTCGTTCCGGCGAAGGTAACGGTAACTTCTTCGCCGGCGTCGGCCCAACCCCAAACGCAGATCGGTTTGTCGCGTTGGAGAACGGCGTTGTCGCCGAAGCATTTCGGAAGGGTAACGTCGGCGCGGGCCGAGGTCGCGAACGTCGTCAGCGCGAGCGCGGCGACGAGGAACGAAAGGAGCGTTTTTTTCATTGAGGAACCCTTTATTCGGTAAAAACGGATAAATTGGGGGAAATGGCTAATTGTTTTTGCGCGTCGCGGCGACCGCTTGGAACGTTGGAACGAACTGAAAGCGGAGGCGGTAGGCGCGGTTGTTCGGGGGCTTAACGGCGTCGAGGCCGGTTAAGTTGATTTTGACGGTTGCGTCGACTCTTTGTCCGGCGTCGGCGCGGCGCCGAGTAAAAACGTTTGGAACGTCGCGCTTTGGTGGGCGAGTCGGCGGATTTTCGCGCGGTCGACCGGGTCGGCGTCGGCGGTTTGCGCTTCCGGGTTTGCGGATTGCGACGACTTTGCGGCTTCCTCGGCGGCGAGGCGGCGCGCTTCGGCGATCATTTTCGGCGTCTCCGCGTCGAGATAACGGCGATACCAAGCGACCGACGGGAGTTCGACGCGGGCCCAATAATCGACGGGAACGACTCCGGCGCCGACGTCGAGACAACGAGCGAACGCCGCTTCGAAGAACGCGCGGGCGTCGGCGTCGGTCGCGGAACCGAGTCGGCGCGACGCTTCCCGAACAACGCCGGCGGCCAACGTTTCGAAACGCAAGAGGAACGGCCAAAAACGCTCCTCGTAATCGCGGTCGGAAAGGTATTTTAGGAACATCGGTTGATTTTGAGCGCGAAAAACGGCGTCGGGAAAGGGGGACGCGTCGCGAGCGGAGACCGGATTTTCGGGGAAAACGGGGCTCGACTCGGCGAAAAAAAGCGCGTATTAATATTAATGACAAAATCGGCGAAACGGCTTCCGCCGACGGCGCTCCGAACGACGGCGCGGAGCGGAAAATTTCGGCGCTCCGAACGCGGAAAACGTCGCCGCCGAAACGACAAACGACAGTATAACGGAAGCGCGGCGCGATTTCAAGGATTTTCGCGGATTTTTTCTCTTTTTTCGCCGATTTTGCGCGTTTCGACGGCGGAAAGTCGGACGACTCGGCGGTTTGGCGAAACTTTGCGGTTTGCGACGGCGGCGAACGCGGCGGTTTTTGCGGGAAGAAAGGGCGGCGCGGCGTTGTCAAACGGTCGCGAAGGGGTATAATGGGAAGGAGACGATTAGACGCGGCTAAGTCGGCGGCGACTCGGCGGCGACTCGGCGGAGCAAGCGGCGATAAAATAGCGAAACGAGGCAAAAAATGGCGACGCTAAATTTTAACGTAACGGGAATGACGTGCGCGGCGTGTTCGGCGCGAGTCGAAGCGGCGATTCGGCGGCTTCCGGGCGTTGCGGACGTCGCGGTCGGCTTGCTGACGAACTCGGCGCGGGTCGAGGGGGGCGTCGAGCCGTCGGCGGTCGTCGCGGCGGTCGAGCGGGCCGGGTATCGGGCGACGTTAAAGAGCGGAAACGGCGCGAGCGGCGCAAACGGCGGGGAGAAGGCGGTCGGCGCAAATGACGCGAACGATGTAAACGGCGAACGCGGGGCGAAGTTTGGCGATAAAAACGGTTTAAACGACGACCCGGAGGCGGCGCAAGAGCGGGAAGCGGCGGAGCGTCGGCGGCGAACGATCGTCGCGGCGGTTTTGCTAATTCCGCTTCTTTACTCGGCTTGCGGCGTCGGAATGTTCGGATTTCCTTTGCCGGGCGTCGTCGCGAATCCTCTTGGACGCGGGCTCTTGCAACTCCTCTTGACGGCGGCGATTCTCGGCGTCGAGCGGCGGTTTTTCGTCGACGGTTGGGCGAGTTTGCGGCGCGGGGCTCCGACGATGGACGCGCTGGTCGCGGTCGGTTCCGGCGCGTCGTTCGTTTTTAGCGTTGGCGCGCTCTTCGCGGCGGCGGACGCGGCGTTCGGCGGCGATTTGGCCCGGGCGGCGGCGTTGGCGAACGGGCTTTATTTCGAGTCGGCGGCAATGATCTTGGTTTTCGTCGGGTTCGGGAAAATGTTGGAAGCGCGAGCGAAGGGGCGGGCGACGTCGGCGCTGACCGCGTTGGCGCGACTCGCTCCGGAGACGGCGGCGGTCGAGCGGGGGGAGGACGGCGTCGAGGAGCGCGTTCCGACCGACCGAGTGCGCGTCGGGGACGTGTTCGTCGTTCGGCCCGGGGAGCGGATTCCGGTCGACGGCGTCGTTTTGGACGGGGAAAGCGCGGTCGACGAGTCGGCGTTGACCGGCGAAAGCGTTCCGGTCGAGAAGGGGCCGGGGAACGACGTTTCGGCGGGAACGCTTAACGCGTCCGGGTTTTTGCGCTGTCGGGCGACGCGGGTCGGTGCCGACGCGACGCTCGGGCAAATCGTTCGACTGACCGCGGAAGCGGCGGCGACGAAGGCGCCGATCGCGCGGGCGGCGGACCGAATCGCGGCGGTTTTCGTTCCGACCGTCTTGGCGTTGGCGGCGGCGACGACCGGCGCTTGGCTGATCGTCGGAGCGGAACTCGGGTTCGCGGTCGCTCGGGGCGTCGCGGTCTTGGTCGTCAGCTGTCCTTGCGCGCTCGGGTTGGCGACTCCGGCGGCGATCGCGGTCGCTTCCGGCGTCGGGGCGCGGCGCGGAATCCTCTTCAAGACGGCGGAAGCGCTCGAAAACGCCGGAAAAACGGAGTTTCTGACGCTCGACAAGACCGGAACGCTGACCGTCGGGAAACCGAACGTCGTCGCGGTCGTTCCGGCGCCCGGCGTTTCCGAAGCGGAGCTAATCGGCGTCGCGGCGGCGTTGGAGCGCAAGAGCGAACACCCGTTGGCGCGAGCGGTTGTCGAATACGCGGCGGAATATTGGGAGAAAGCGGGAGAACCGGGAAAAGCGGAGAAAACGGGAGAATCGGAAGAGGCGCTGGAAGCGGAAAAGTCGGCGGAGGTCGGCGACTTCCGAGCGGTCGTCGGGGCGGGGTTGACCGGAACGTTCGGCGGCGCTCCCGTCGTCGGCGGGAAGCGGGCGTTCGTCGCGAAAACGGCGGCGATTCCGGCGGAGCTGACCGAAGCGGCGGAACGGTTCGCGGCGGACGGGCGGACGTCGCTCTTCTTTGCTTGCGGCGGGAAAGCGCTCGGCGTCGTCGCGGTTTCGGACGTCGAAAAGGCGGACGCGGCGGAGGCGGTTTCGGCGTTAAAGCGACTCGGCGTCCGGGTTTGCGTCGCGACCGGGGACGAACGGCGGGTCGCGGAGGCGGTCGGGCGGCGCGTCGGAATCGAGCCGAGCGAAATCGTCGCCGACGCGACGCCGGTCGAGAAAGAGCGGGTCGTTCGGGCGTTGGCGGCGTTCGGGCCGACGGCGATGATCGGGGACGGAATCAACGACGCGCCGGCGTTGACGCGGGCCGACGTCGGGTTCGCCGTTCGAACCGGAACCGACGTCGCGATCGACGCGGCGGACGTTGTTTTGCTCGGCGAACGGTTGGCGGACGCGCCGGCGGCGATTCGGCTGAGTCGGGCGACTTTGCGGATTATTCGGCAAAACTTGTTTTGGGCGTTCGCGTACAACGCCGTCGGAATCCCGTTGGCGGCGGGCGTTTGGGCGCCGTTCGGTTGGGCGTTGAGTCCGGCGTTTTGCGCGGCGGCGATGAGCCTGTCGAGCTTTTGCGTCGTCTCGAACGCCTTGCGACTGAACCGCTTCAACCCGAACGATTCGCGCGGCGACCGTCCGCCGCGACCGTTCGGCGACGCGGAAAAACCGGCGTCGTCGGTAAAATCGGCAAAAACGTTAAGCGAAATTTTGAGCGCGGCGGCGTCGGAAATCGGCGAGCGTCGCGAAAATAACGAAAAGGAGACGAAAATGAAAAAGACGATGAAAATCGAAGGGATGATGTGCGGACATTGCGAAGCGCGGGTCAAGAAAACGCTCGAAGGGGCGGCGGGCGTCGCGGCGGCGCTCGTCGATCATACGGCGGGAACGGCGGTCGTCGAGTTCGCCGACGGCGCGGACGTCGACGCGACCCTTGCGGCGCTGACGGCGGCGGTTGAGGCGGACGGGTACGCGGTGAAGGGCGTCGAATGAACGGCTCGACCGGTTTCGCGGCGTCGGTTTTTAACCGCTAACGTTCGAAAACGGCGGCGCTTGCGTCGAACGGCGCGTCGGGAAGTCGGCGGCGTTTTGTCGTTCGCCGATTTTGACGGCGCGACGTGAAGTCGGCGGCGTTTTGACGTTTGGCCGGTTTTGACGGCGCGACGAGAGCGGAAAAAAGGCGCAACGCGGCGAGAAAAAAGAAACGCGGCGCTCGAATCGGCGGTTGAACCGGTTCGGGCGCCGCGTTTTTTAACGTTTTAAGTTTTAACGACAAAGCGCGCTCGGCGGCGCGAATGCGCTTCGCGAAAAAACGTTCGATCGTTTAAAAGGAATCAAATCGGTCCCGAAGGGCGGGAATCGTAATGACTTCAAAACCGTCGCGGGTGACGATAGCGCCTAAAACCGCCGGGTCGGCGTTCGCGGGAATTTGGAGCCAACGGTTTTGCGCGATTGAAGTTGCCCCGCCGTGGAAGTAGGCGGGAACGCCCTGCGCGCCGGACGCGGCGACCGTCGCGAGAAACGTTTCGAACGACATGTTCGCGTTCGGGTCCATCCAACAAACCGGCGTCGGCGATTCAACCACCAACAACGTCGTGTTGAAATCGTCGCAGTAGAAAATCCCTGTTTCGCCGACGCCTCTGTCGCTGGAGGTTGCGCCTTGGGGACTTCGCGGGCGAACCGGTTTCGTGAAAAAGCCGCGTTGGTCGGCGACGCAAACGTAATGGCAACCGCCGTCGCCGTAACGTTGGCCCTGATAATGACGGGGCGTTTTCGCGTGGAATTGGCGATTGTATTCGCTGTCCCAAGGCTCGTCGAGGCGAATCTTTTCGTAAAGCTCCTTATACTCCGTGGAAAGGTAGGGGAGCAAGTGAACGCGCCAACTATGCAGCGGCTTGCCCGTTTCGTCGGCGGAATATCGAGCCGGAAACGCGTCGTGTTTATTGTTGAATTGCTGCAACGCGAAACTCAACCTGTTGTCTTGTTGATAGACGGTGCGCGCGAGGGGCCAGGACGCCGAGTAACGGGGACGGACGGCTTCGAATTCTTTGTCTTCGCCCTTCATTCTCTTGATAATCAGTTTGTCCGGATCTTCGGGGCGACGGTAAGTCGGGTCGGCTTTATGTTCCAACGCGAGCTTAAATTCCTCGTCGGCGCCGGATTCCGTCGCTTGGAAGCGTTGGATAACGCCGCCGTCGCGAACGGTCAGGACGCCGTTTTCGCTTTTGCGGAGCGCGTCGACGCTAGCGAAGTCGCCGTCGGAGTTCGGATCCATCCAGCAGACCGCGTCTTGACGTTCGTAGAAAAGGATCGCGCCCGGGCTACCGTCGGCGGCCGGTCGCGCCGTTTCGGCGCCTCGCACGATGAGGAGCGGGTTGGGGTCGGCGTGCGGAAGCATCGCGGAATACGGTTCGGCGACGCAGGAGTAAACGCAAGCCTTGGTTTCGGAGGGATCAAGCTGCGAACCGGCGCGACGATAGACGGCGGGCGTTTGCGCGTGGAACTGGCTGTTGTATTCGCTGTCCCAAGGCTCGTCGAGGCGAATCTTTTTGTAAAGTTCCATTTCGCCGACGCCCGGAAGCAAGAGGACGCGCCAACTGTGGTACGGTCGGTCGGCTTGCCCCTCTTCGGTACCGTAAGCGTAACGCGGCGGCATCGCGCCGTAGCGTTGAACGTAATGTTTTACCCCTTCGGCGAGCGCTTTCAACGCGTCTTCCGTCGATTCGTAAGTCCCCAAGTGTTCGGTGGCGGACGCGACTTCGAAGAAGCCGTGTTCTTCGACGCGCGGCGTCAGGTCGACGACGGCTTTTTCCTCGACTTCCGGTTTTTGCGCGGGACGTTTCATAAACGCCGCGAAGAGCGCGGAGAAGGCGCCGAGGTCGACGTCGGGACGCCAAGAGGCGAGCGCTTCGGCGGCGGACGGGGCGTTCGAGGCGAGGAGGGCGCCGGCGATCGGGTTCGTCAGCGGAACGGTCGGGCCGACTTGCAGTTCGAACGTCAGCGAGGCGCCGTCGCGTTTCGGGAGCGAACTCGCCAAGAAGCCGCGGAACAACTCGCGAACGACCGGAACGACGTTGTATTTGGCGGCGCCTTCGGTCGCGTTTTCGGTGAGAGCCTTTTCGACGTCGGCGACGATAACGTCGGCGAGCTTTTCGAGTCCGACGCGGACTTTGTTCGCCGCGTCCGCCGACGCGAAGTCGAGGCGCGCCGACGTTTTCAGCGCGTTGACGTCGAGTTCGACGCGACCGTCGACGTAATACGTGTCGAACGTTTCGACGGCGGAACGGGTTTCGCGCGGCGCGGCGGCTAGCTTGGCGGCGAACGCTTTCGCGGCGTCGTCTCCGGCGAGCGCGACGGCGGGAGCGACGTTAAAATCGCCGATAAAAACTTGGAGCGTCGCGGTCGACTCGGCGAGGAACGCCTCCAATTTCGGGTTCGGCGCCGATTTGAACCGCTCGAAGTAAGCGGCGTTAAACTTTTTCGTTCCGAACGCGACGCCGGAACCGACTTCGAACGGCGTCGACGGCGCGAACGGCGTCAGGAAGAGGGAAGCGGCGGCGCGTTTCGAACTCGCGAGCGGCGCGTAAACGAACCATTCCGGCTCGTCCGAACGCGGAACGACGAAATAAATTTCGCGCAGGCCCATTTCGTCGCGGAATTGCGCCAGTTTTGGCTCCGCGAACTTTTTGACCGCGTTGAACGTTTGGTTAAATTCGCGGCGCGCCGATTTGATCGAGTTCGCGTCGAATTCTTGGCGTTCGAGCGTTTCGACGAAGATTTTCGTCGCGGTTTTGTCGAGCGCGTTCAGATCGATTTGCGCCAAGTCGAGCCGGGCGACGAGAAACGAGTCGCCGTCGACGAACGCTTCGATTCGCGAGTAGGCGCCGGCGTTTGTCGCGGTTTGCGCTTGCGGTCGCGTTTGACGGCGGGCCGAGGTTTGAGCTTCGGAGACCGGCGACGCGGCGGCGAAAAACGCGGCGCCGAGAAGAACGGTCGAAAGGGCGTTAACGAGGGTGCGTCGCATAAGGAGCGCCTTTCCAATATCGGGAACGGGTTTCGTTGTTTGCGTAATCGTTAAAATCGATAAAACGGCGTTATTTGGCGGGCGTTTCGGCGGCT
Source organism: Thermoguttaceae bacterium (assembly GCA_017937485.1). GTDB lineage: Bacteria > Planctomycetota > Planctomycetia > Pirellulales > Thermoguttaceae > RUG369. Next base: position 8,778 of record JAGBDN010000070.1, on the reverse strand, counting down.
TCCGCTTCGTCGACCGTCGTTTCGTCGGCGGGCGTTTCGGTCGCTTCCGCTTCGTCGAACTCGAAATCGACTTCGCCGTCGGTCGCGTCGAGATTTTGAGCGTTTTTCTTAACGACTTGACCGAGCGCGGAGAGACCGACGAGGTAAAGCGCGGCGCTTCCGGACGCTTTCGCGGCGGCTTTCGTCAAGTCGCGTTCGAAAACGAGTTCGGCGCCGTTTTGTTTCGGGAGTTGAGAACGCATTTGACCGCGCCAAAGTTCGCGGGCCAGCGGCGTCAACTTGAACTCTTCGACGTATTCTTCAGCGATAAAACCGGTTAACGGCGAGGCGTCGGCGTTAAACGCTTGGTGCGCGGCTTCGTCGACAATTCCTTGAAGAGCCGTCAAAAGGCGGCCCGAGTCGACCGGAGCGTTAAAGCGGAACGACGCGCGGGCGACGCAAGAACCGGCGTCGAACGTCAAACCGGCGTCGACGAACGTCGTGTCGAAGATTTCGAGCGCGTCGCGAACGGAGCGCGATTGAGCGTTGAGGATTTCTTGCGTCGCGCCGTCGGTCGCCGCGTCGAGGAAGGGGCGAATCCGGAGTTTGCCGCAATACCCGGCGACGAACGCGCCGCTATTTTGCTTGAAAAACGCGTCGATTTTGCGATTGTCGCCCGGCTTGAAGTTTTTGTAATAACGGCCGAACGCTTTCAGGTCGGACGCGACGACGAGCCAACGTTTTTGGTAAACGGCGGCTTCGAATCCGGCGCTTTGCCCGGCGAGTTTCGCGGTCGCCGTCAGTTGGTCGCGTTGGGCGTCGCTCAACTTTTCGACCGGAATCAGGAACGCGGCGCCTTCGCCTTTCGTCGACTGAACGACGAAGAAAATTTCGCCGGGAAGCGTCGTTTGGCGAGCTTCGGAGAGCGCGTTTTGACCGTCTTCGGCGAACGCGGCGAACGTTTTGTCGAGTTCGGCGCCGATTTTTTCGACCGACGCGGCGTCGTAACCGAAGTCTTTCAGCGCGGTCGCGACGATTCCGTCGAGCGTTTCGGCGAACCGAGCGACGTCGATATTGTCGAAATTAACGCGAACGACGGCGAGCGTGTCCTTATTAATAAAGGGCGAGATCGACGCGGTCGCGGCGTCGGCGGCGAAGGCGGTCGTTCCGAGAACGAGCGAGAAAACGGCGGCGACGACGGCGACGCTCGAACGGACGGCGAAACGCGCTCGTCGGCGGAGCGAGAAAATCGGCGAAAAAATCATCGTTGTTCCTTAATCAAACGGTTGGCGAACGGGCGGACGACGGGCGAAAAACGCGGGCGCCGTCGACGGTCGAAACGCGGCGTCGGAGCGCGGCGATTTTCTCAATTATAACGGGGCGCGGCGTCGACGTCAAAGAAATTTCGACCGTCTCGGAAGAATTATCGCGATTTTTCCCGAATTTCTTGCGCCTTTTTGCGACTTGTTCCGGTTGCGACGGAAGCGCCGGGGAAAGCGGGAAAACGAAGGACGCCGGGAAGGGAAAAAGGCGAAAAGGCGAGCGAAAGCGAACCGGACGAACGACGCGAGCGGCGACCGCTTCCCAAGAAACGCGAACCGCCGTCGAGCGCGGAAACTCGACGGCGGCGGTCGCTCGGTCGGCGCGAGCGGCGAAAGTTTTTAGGGGAGAAGGTCGACGTCGCCGGTGCGGGTAACGTAAGCCTTCAAAACTTTCGGCTTGGCGTCGGGGCTAAGGATTTGAGCGCGGCCGTCGCACATCCCGACGACGGTCGCGTCGCGGTAAACGCTTCCTTCGGCGACGGTCGCGAGGAACTCGTCGAGCGTCAAGTCGGCTTCCGGATCCATCCAGCAGACCGGTTGGGTTCGCTCGACGAAGAGAACGGTGTTCGAGACGCCGTCGGTAAAGGAGGCAATGCGGACGCCGGTTTTGACGCCCGGCTTCGTCGCCGGTTGGAGCGCGGCGCTTTTGTCGACGACGCAAGAGTAAACGCAACCGGGGTCGGAGGAGCCGGGACGGCGGAAAATCGCGGGCGCTTTCGAGTGAAATTGGCGGTTGTGTTCGCTGTTCCAAGGCTCGTCGAGGCGGATTTGCTTGTAAAGCTCTCCTTCGTCGATAAACGGCAAGAGGAGGACGCGCCAACTGTGCAGCGGTTTACCGTTCGCGTCGACCGTGCAACGCGCCGGGAAAGCGCCGCCGTTCAAGTCGAGGAAGTTGTGCGTCGCGAGAACGAGTTGTTTCAGGTTATTTTCCGACCGCTTGCGTTGAACCGCGAGTTTCGGGTCTTGCGCGTCGGCGGACGGCGCGACGGGAACGATTTCGCCGCCCGCTCGGGTAACGTAAGCCTTCAAGACGGACGGTTCGCTCGCGTTCGGAAGGAGCGCGGCGCGACCGTCGAGGAAAACGGCCGGAACGGCGTCGGGCGCGTCGGCGACGTCAGCAAGGAACTCGTCGAGCGTCAAGTCGGCGTTCGGATCCATCCAACAGACCGACTCCTTCCGCTCGACGAAGAGAACGGTGTTCATCGTGCCGTCGATGAACGCGCCGAGTCGGAAGCCGAGTTGGGAACCCGGCTCTTTCGCCGGTTGGAGCGCGGCGGTTTTATCGACGACGCAAGAGTAAACGCAGCCGGGGTCGGAGGAGCCGGGACGGCGGAAGAGTTCGGGCGCCTTCGAGTGAAATTGCGAGTTCCATTCGCTGTCCCAAGGCTCGTCGAGGCGGATTTGCTTGTAAAGTTCGTTTTGCTCGATAAACGGCAGAAGGAAAACGCGCCAACTGTGGAGCGGGACGCCGTTCGCGTCGACCGAATAACGCGCCGGGAGCGACATATGGCGGTCGTAAAAATTCTGCGCCGCGAGGGCGAGTTGTTTCAGGTTGCGAACCGACCGCGCTTTTGCGGCGTCGGCGGCGGACTCGGCGGGCGATTCTTTCGCGTCTTGGGCGAACGCGGACGGGGCGAGCGTCGGGGCGGCGAAAATCGCGGCGCCGAGGAAAACGGGCGCGAGGGCGGCGAGGAGGTTGCGTCGCATCGGGGAACCTTTCTTGACGAAGTAAACGGGAAAAGCGGGGCGGGTAAGCGTCGAACGGTCGACGCGCATTAATAATATATTATCGACAACACGGCGTCGCATAACAACAAAAAAAGCGCCGCGTCGCCCTTATTGTAACGCGGGTTGAGGCGGATTGCAACGCTTGGCGAGCGATTTTGGCGAAAACGCCGTTAAAAAAACGGTCGAAACGGTCGAACGGTTGCAACGGCAACGGTTTTGACGGTTTTAACGACTTGGCGGTCGGCGCGTCGGCGTCGGGGCGCGACGATAAAGGACGAGCCGAACGGCGTCGCGTCGTAAGGCGACGGGCGCCCGGACGCGGCTCTTTGTCGGACGGCGGAAGGCGAAGGGAAAAAGGAAAATGGGCGACTTAGCGAGGTTGGGGAACTTCTTCGCCGCTTCCTCGGGTAACGTAAGCCTTCAAGCGAGACGGTTCGGTCGCGGTCGGCAGGAGACTGGCGCGACCGTCGACGAAAACAACCGGAACGGCGTCGGGCGCGTCGGCGACGGTCGCGAGAAACTCGTCGAGCGTCAAGTCGGCGTTCGGATCCATCCAGCAGACCGGTTCCTTCCGCTCGACGAAAAGGAGCGTGTTCGACGTTCCGTCGGTGATCGCGGCGAGTCGAACGCCGAGTTGAGAATCCGGTTCTTTCGCCGGTTGGAGCGCGGCGTTTGCGTCGGCGACGCAAACGTAAACGCAGCCGACTTCGGAGGCGCCGGGACGTTGGAAAAGCGCGGGCGTTTGCGAGTGAAATTGGCGGTTGTGTTCGCTGTCCCAAGGCTCGTCGAGGCGAATTTGCTCGTAAAGTTCGTTTTGCTCGATAAACGGCAGAAGGAAAACGCGCCAACTGTGCAGCGGTTTGCCGTCGGCGTCGACCGAATAACGCGCCGGGAGGGCGCCGCCGTTTGCGTCGAGGAAGTTCTGCGTCGCGAGGGCGAGCTGTTTCAAATGTTGGAACGCTTGCTCGCGTCGAAACGATTGGCCGGCTTCTTGAATTTGCGCGAGAACGAGCGGAACGAGGTCGCGTTCGAGCGTCGCTCGGGCGCCGTCGACCGTCGCGTCGGGAACGGTTTTCGCGAAGGCGCGCGCCGCGTCTTCCGACGGGAAATTCGCTCGGAAAACGAGTCGCAAACGGTTGGCGTCGAGTTCGAGCGACGCGGCGTCGAAGCCGTCGTTCAAGCCGTCGTCGAGCGCCGCCGCAAGCTCGGGAAAGCGTTTTTCGACGCTCGACGCGAGGTCGGGAAAGCCGCCGAGGAAGCGCGCGACCGACTTCGCCGTTTCGGCGTCGACTCGACCGACGCAAAGTTGCGCCGTCGCGGTCGAACCGTTTAGGAGCGCTTGCGTTTTCGGGTTCGGCGCCGCTTGGAAATTCGCGAAATACTCCGCGTCGAAGTTCGGCGTTCCGAACGCGAGGCCGCCGTCGATTTCGAACGGCTTTAGCGGCGACGTCAAATAGGCGAGTTCTTTGGCGACCGCGTCGCGCTTTGCTTCGTCGACCGCGAGAATCGCGAAAAATTGCGGAGCGTTCGAGCGCGGAACGACGACGAAAAGCTCGCCCGAACCGAGCGCTTCGCGGCGGAGGTCGTCGAGGGCGCGGACGAGGCCGTCGAGTCCGGTTTGGAACGCTTGGGCGGCGTCGGGGTCGGCGTTTTGCGGCGTTTTCGCGAACGCGTCGTTCAGCGTTTTCGCGACGGCGGCGAGGTCGAGCGACGTTAAGTCGAGTCGGGCGACGGCGAACGTTTCCGCGTCGACGTAAGGCGCGATTCGAGCGTAAACGTCGTCGGCGGACGGCGCGGCGGCGGTCGCGGCAGACGGTCGATTCGCGTCTTGGGCGAAGGCGGACGGGGCGAGCGTCGGGGCGGCGAAAATCGCGGCGCCGAGAAGAACGGTCGAAAGAGCGGCGAGGAGGTTGCGTCGCATCGGGGAACCTTTCTTGACGAAGTAAAACGGGAAAAGCGGAGAAACGTCGACGGTCGACGCGCATTAATAATATATATCGACGTCAAGGCGTCGCATAACGGCGAAATCGCGGCGAAAAAAAAGCGTCGCGTCGCCGATTTATCCCTTATTGTAACGCGGGTTGGAGCGGATTGCAACGCTTTTCGACCGATTTTGGCAAAAACGTCGTTAAAAAAAACGGTCGAAGCGATTGCAATGGTTTTGGCGGTTTTAATGGTTTAAGCGGTCGGCGAAGCGGCGTCGGGGCGCGTCGGGAAACGTTGGGCGAACGGCGCGGCGGGGCTCCTTGACGAAACGGCGGTTCGGCGTATAATGACGGGGAATCGGCGCCGCGTCGGAAGGCGTTTGCCGTTAGGAACGTCGCGACCGTTAAAGACGTTAAAATCGGCGCGGTTTTCCCGACTTGGAATCGAAAATTTATTAGAAAACAAACGACGAAAATAAAATAATGAGCGGACGAAAGATTTTAGTAACGAGCGCGCTCCCTTACGCCAACGGCGACATTCACATCGGGCACCTCGTCGAATACATTCAAACGGACGTTTGGGTTCGGTTCCAAAAACTGCGCGGCGAAAACTGCCGTTACTTCTGCGCCGACGACACGCACGGCGCCGCGATCACCATCTCGGCCCGTAAAAAAGGCGTTACAGAAGAAGAGTTTATCGCCGAAGTCAACGAAAAACACCGCGCCGACTTCGCCGGATTCGGGATCGAATTCGACCATTACGGCAGCACGAACTCCCCGCAAACCCGCCGTTTCTGCGACGAGATTTGGGCGAAACTCCGCTCCGCCGGCTTCGTCGCCGAACGCGAAATCGAACAGCTCTTCGACCCGGTCGAAGGCCGCTTCCTCGCCGACCGCTTCGTTCGCGGGACGTGCCCGAAATGCGGCAAAACCGACCAATACGGCGACAGTTGCGAATGCGGCGCCGTCTATTCGCCGACCGAGCTGATCGACCCGAAAAGCGCGCTCTCCGGAGCGACTCCGGAACTGCGCAAGGCGAAACACCTCTTCGTCGAGATCGAAAAAGCGCGTCCGTTCCTCGAACGTTGGATCGACGAATCGGGCGCCCTGCAACCGGAAATCGCGAATTACCTCAAAGGCCAATTCCTCGGCGACGAACTTTGGCCTTGGGACGTTTCGCGTCCGGCGCCGTATTTCGGGTTCGAAATCCCGGATTCGCCCGGCAACTACTGGTACGTTTGGTTCGACGCGCCGATCGGCTATATGGGGTCGACGCTCGAATGGTGCGAGAAAAACGGCGAAGATTTCGACGGTTGGTGGCGGAATCCTGAAACGGAAATTCACCACTTCATCGGGAAGGATATTACCTATTTTCACACCCTTTTCTGGCCGGCGACGCTCCAAACGGCGGGCTTCAACCTCCCGAAAAAGGTTCACATTCACGGCTTTTTGACCGTCGACGGCGAAAAAATGTCGAAGTCGAAGGGAACGTTCGTCTTGGCGCGGACGTACCTTAAACACCTCGATCCGTCGTACTTGCGCTATTTCTTCTCGACGAAAACGAGTTCCCGCGTCGACGACCTCGACCTGAACTTGGAGGAAATGGAGCTGAAAGTCAACGCGGACTTGGTCGGCGTCGTCGTCAACTTGGCGAGCCGAACGGCGAAGTTCGCGAACGCGACCGGGTTGGCGGAAGTTTACCCGGAAGACGGCGGTCTCTTCGCGGAAGCGGCGGCGAAGTCGGAGGAAATCGCGGCGGCTTACGAGGAGCGCGATTTCGGAAAGGCGATTCGAACGATTTTGGAATGCGGTTACCGCGCCAATCGTTACGTCGAGGAGGTCGCGCCTTGGACGCTCCGCAAGGAATGGGCGGCGCTCGAAAAGGACGAAACCGCGACGCCGGAAGCGCGGGAAGCGGCTCGCCGTCGTCTGCAAGACGCCGTTACGGTCAGTTTGAACCTCTTCCGTCAAGTCGTCGTTTACTTGGCGCCGGTCTTGCCGGAGTTGGCGAAGAAGACGGAAGAGCTGCTTAACACGAAGATTGAAAGTTGGAACGACGCGCAGTCGCCGATTCTCGGAACGGCGGTGAACGAATACCGTCATATGATGGCGCGCGTCCCGAAAGAAGGAATTGTCGCAATGCTTGAAGAATCGAAAGAAACGTTGAAGCCGGAAGCGGAAGCCGCTCCGGTCGCCGAAAATACCGAAACCGCCGCTTGCCCGTGTTGCTCGGAAAACGCCGAATGCGCCGCGGACGCCGCCGCTCCGACCGGAATCGCGCCTTGGTTCGACTCCGCGGAACCGCTCGCGGCGGAACCGATGAGCGAAACGATCACGATCGACGACTTTTTGAAGGTCGACCTCCGCGTCGGGCGCATTATCGAAGCGGAGCAAGTGAAGGAAGCGCGCAAGTTGCTGAAATTGAAGATTTCGCTCGGCGGCGACGAAACGCGACAAGTCTTCGCCGGGATTAAAGCGGCGTATCCGGAAGCGGAAAAGCTGATCGGCAAACTGGTCGTTTTCGTCGCGAACCTTCAACCGCGCCAAATGAAGTTTGGCTTGAGCGAAGGAATGGTCGTCGCGAGCGGCCCCGGCGGTCCGGACGTCTTCCTGACCTTCCCGGACGAAGGCGCGAAACCGGGGATGCGCTTGCACTAAATCGCGTTGAAACCGAGTTCGCGTTAGGCTCGCGCGACCTCGCGCTATGTTAACGTTAATCGCGACGCGGATTGATCGCGCATAGCGTTAACCGGGCGTTTTCGCTAAAATCCCGTTCGACGTTTTCGGCGTCGAACGGGATTTTTTACGTTGGCGCGGTTGGGCGTTTGACGCCGCGTATTGCGTCGCGTTGAGAAAACGCGGCGCGACGGTTTGCAAGTAATTTTAGTTCTGGTATAATTTTACGACGTCGCTTGACATTACTCCCAACGGCTATGGCTTGCAAGGAATTTTAATTCTGGTATAATACGTCGCTATTTCGGGGCCGCCGCCGCTTGTGCTATGGCTTGCAAGGAATTTTAGTTCTGGTATAATTCGCCTCCTCTTCGCCGAGTCGGTCGGTCGCGCTATGGCTTGCAAGGAATTTTAGTTCTGGTATAATTCCGACGCTTCCGCGCCGCCGCAACGGTACGGCTATGGCTTGTAAGGAATAATAGTTCTGGCGTAACGTTGGCTTAATTTTCGCGTTCAGCTTCATCGTCTGAGAACAATATAACGTTTTCAGCGCGTTTCTCAGACCGCCGGTTCGCGTCGCGTCGACGACTTTGTCGCCCTTTTCTTTTTTAAGATTAACGACAACGTTGAACGAGAATTGGGGCGACGGGCGTAAATTCTACTTTATCTTCGCTCGCGAACGCCTGAAAAAAGAAAAAAAACGAAAAGAAGAGTTGGTTTACTTGTGTTTTTTCGCCGTTTTTTTTAATTTTTTTGACGCGCAAAAAAAAACTCGAAACCGCCGCGCCCCGTATTTTTACGAGGAAAACGACAATTTCGAGTTTAATAGTCGGCCAAAACTCAGGCAGACATTATACCAGAACTAAAATTCCTTGCAAGCCATAGCAGAAACGCGAACCGTTTGTTATCGGCCGAATTATACCAGAACTAAAATTCCTTGCAAGCCATAGCCGCTTTACGATGAAGAGTACCAAAGCAATTTATTATACCAGAACTAAAATTCCTTGCAAGCCATAGCTAATTCCGCCTTGACCGCCGCTCTCGTGCAATTATACCAGAACTAAAATTCCTTGCAAGCCATAGCATTTTCCGCGAAACGACGCGACTGATACGCATTATACCAGAACTAAAATTCCTTGCAAGCCATAGCT
>JAGBDN010000015.1 GCA_017937485.1 Thermoguttaceae bacterium | reverse complement strand
GGCCGCCGCCGAAGCCGCCGCGAAAAAGGCCGCCGAAGAAAAAGCCGCCGCGGACAAAGCCGCCGCCGAAAAGGCCGCCGCCGAAAAAGCCGCGCAAGAAGCCGCCGCTAAGAAAGCCGCCGAAGAAAAAGCCGCCCCCGATAAGGCCGCCGCGGACAAAGCCGCCGCCGAAAAGGCCGCCGCCGAAGCCGCCGCGAAAAAGGCCGCCGAAGACAAAGCCGCCGCCGATAAGGCCGCCGCCGAGAAAGCCGCCGCCGAAAAGGTCGCGCAAGAAGCCGCCGCGAAAAAGGCCGCCGAAGACAAAGCCGCCGCCGAAAAAGCCGCCGCCGAGAAAGCCGCCGCGGACAAAGCCGCCGCCGAAAAGGCCGCCGCCGAAAAGGCCGCGCAAGAAGCCGCCGCGAAAGCCGCCGCCGCGAAAGCGGACGCGGAAAAAGCCGCGAAAGCCGCCGAGGAAGCGCGTCGCTTCGCCGTCGGAGACTCCGGCGCCTATATGTCCGTCGTCCCGATGAAAAAATTCTCCGCTTGGACGGCGCAAACGCTCCTTTACGCCTCCGTTCCGGGCGTCGACGTCACCGTCGACTCCTCGACGTCGTCGCTGATTATTTACGGCTCGAAAACGAACGTCGAAGCCGCGATCGCGCTCGTCGAACGGATGGAAAAGAACCTCGACGTCGTCCTTGAAATCGTCGACGTCGCGAAGGAACTCCCGGCGGAAGTCGTTACGGCGCTCCCGCGCATCGAGCCCCGCGTTACGGCGACTTACGACCGCGCGAACAAACGCTTCCTCCTGTACGGGCGTCCGGCGGACGTCGCGCGCTTGAAGGCGTACATCGCGCAAATTCAAACGGCGACGACCGACGAAGTCGACGGCGTTTACTACCTCGACGTCGAACGCAACGTTCCGGGCGAACTCCAAGACTACGCTCGCAAAGCGGTTCCGGGCGCGGAAATTACGTTTGATTCCAGCTCCCGTCGCTTCACGATTATCGGGACGCCGACGGAACAGCTCGCGGCGACGAAAATTCTCGTCGACGCGGTCGCGAACCTCCCGGCGGAAGACGAAACGCGCTACTACCGCTTCGAAACGCAAGTTCCGGAACGGATGATCGATATGCTCCGCGAACGCGTCAAGGGCGTCAAAGAAATCGCTCGCGACGACAATAATTCGTCGATTTTGCGCGTCGTCGCGAAACCGTTCCAACACGAAGAGTTCGCCGCCGCGATCGAAAAAGTCAAGGCCGAGTACCCGTTCGCCGACGAAAACACGTTCGTTTCGTATCCGATTACGGACGAAGTCCGCGCTCGTTTCGACCAAGTCCGCGACGATTTCGTCAAAACGAACGGCTCGATTCGCATTTTGACCGACGACAATACCGACGTTATGTCCGTTTGGGCGCTTCCGTCGCAACACGCCGCGTTGAAAAAACTCCTCGGCGAACTCGGCTCGCTCGAAGACCCGGTTAAGGAAACCGCGACGCTTTACCGTCCGAAGCACGTCGACGCCGCGACGCTCGTCTCGTTGCTAAAAGACCTGCACAAAGACGTTACGGTTACGAACGACACGGTTAACCGCCGCCTTATGATGCGCGGCAAACCCGCCGACCTCGAAGAAGCGAAAGCGACCTTGGCCGCGATCGACGTTAAGAACGAAGACGGCGTCGTCCGCACGTACAAGTCGTACCCGATCAAAGGTTTTTACAACTACGACGGCGTCGGCAACTACTACTCGCCGACGTATTACCTCCGCGAACTGACGGCGCTCGTCCCGGCCGCGAAGGTTACCTACGACTATTACAATCAAGCGCTCGTCGTTTGGGGCACGGAAGAAGAACACGCGCTTATTCAAGAAGCCGTTTCGAACCTGATGAAAAAAGACGGGCTCGACAACCGTATGTCGCGTTGGCAAGTGCGCCGCGCGGCGTACTCGACCCTCCTTTCGTCGATTCGCTCGACCGTCCCGGGCGCGACCGTTACCTACGAATCGGCCTCGAAGTCGATCATCATCAGCGCGAAGAATAAGGAAACGCTCGACGAAGTTCGCGAACTTCTCGAACTCCTCGATCCCGAGGAAGTTTCCGACTTCGACCCGATTTTGAGCTACTACGACGTCGGCGCGAACCCGTCCGACGAACTCGTCGACGCGCTCGAAGAACTCGTTCCGAACGCGGCCCGCGTCGAAATCGACGAAAAAAACAAGCAGCTCCTCGTCATCGCGAAACCGGCGGAGCATAAAATCGTCGCCGCGAACGTCGCGAACCTCGCGAAAACCTACGGCTCGTCCGACAAGCGAATGGTTCCCTACCCGGTTTACGGAATGGAAATCGACGCGCTCGTCGACTCGCTGACCGACGCTTACCCGACCGCGACCGTCGAAGCCGACGAACGCGGCGGTCGCGTCATCGTTCGCGCCACGCTCGACGACCACGTCAAAATTTCGGAAGAAATCGAAAAGATCAACGCGGCGGAAGTCGACGCCGACAATCCGGACGCCGCGTTCGTTCCGGGCCCGCGCGTCTCCGTTTACTCGGTGAAGACGCCGCAAACCGCCGCTCAACTTCGCGGCGTCGTTCAAGAGTTTTTCCCGAAAGCGGAAATCTTCATAACCGGCGGCGGTTACGGCCCCGTCGCGACCGAGCAAAAAGTCGTCGTTCTCGCGAACGGTCGCGAACAAAAAACGATCGCGAAGATCGTCGAAGAGCTGTCCGCGCCCGGCGAAGACGCGAAACTTGAATTCGCCGTTTATCCGTTCGGAAACGTCGCGCCGGAAACGGTCGAATCGCTCGTCGAAAACTTAATTCCGACCGCCGTTTACGTTCCGGCTCCGGTCGGAGCGGCGGCGACGGCTAACTACCGTATGTCGCGTCAAAACCGCTCGCCTTGGATGCGCCGCGGCGGCGCGAACGGCGAAGCGCAACCGTTCTACCGCGTCGACCCGACCGACAAAACCCTCGCCCTTTTCGCCAACGCGGAAGACCACGAAGCGGTTAAGGACGCCGTCGGCAAGCTCGCGACGTTGGCCGGCGACGACGCGAAGGTTACGTCGAAAGTGCGTCGACTCGGCGCGCCGATCGCTTACCAACTCGGTTCCGCGCTCGCGCAAATCGCCCCCGCCGTTACGGCGACGCCGACGAATCCTAGCGAATTGATCCTTTACGGCCCGGCGGCGGAAATCGCGAAAACCGACGCGTTTTTCGACGGGTTCTCCAACAGCCCCGACCGTATGAAGCTGATCACGCTCCCCGCCGAAAGCCGTTACCTGCGCGACCGAATGCTTGGCATTATCGCCTCGAACTTCGCTTCGAAGGGAATCGCCGTTTACCCGGGCGCGAACTCCGACCAACTGATCGTTTGGGGTCCGGAAGGAATCTTCGAACGCCTCGAACAATTCGTCGCCGATATTTGCAAAGCGCCGGACGAATCGGCGTATAAAACGTTCCCGGTCGTTCACACGACCGTTCCGGCCGCCGTCGCGTTCCTCGCCAAAGTTTGCCCGAACGCCGAAATCACGCCGGAACCGGCGCGCAATCAAATCGTCGTTTACGGTTCGCCCGACCAACTGACCGCCGTCGAAAACGCGTTGAAAGCGCTCGACGTTCCGACCGACGCGTCGGTTCAACGCGTCGTCCGCGGCTATACTTGGCCCTACGCCGGTTCCTTCTGGAAGACCTATTCGGAAGTTTCCGCGACCTTCCCGTATCCGCAGGCGATTATGTCGCAAAGCACGGACTTCTCGGAAATTATCGTTACCGCGACCGAAGAAGTTCAAGCGAAAGTCGCCGCGTATATCGAAGCGCGCCGCGTCGAAGCCGAGAAAAAGGCGCCGTCGCTTAAGGCCTATTACCTGACCCGCGTCAACTTCACGAAGCTCGTCCAAATCGCGCCGACGGTCGTCCCGGGCGTCGCGATTTACCCGGGCAAGGGCGCGAACGAAGTCTTCGTCGTCGCGACGGAAATCAACCACGAAAAATTCCTCGAAACGTTGACGCGTCTCGAAACGGTTCCGGAAGGCGCCGACGTCGACGGAATCGAACCGAAAATTTACCAAGTCAGCGCGCAAGGCGCGACCGCCGCGATCGGCCTGCTGACGCCGCAAATCCCGGGCGCCGTGATGTATCCGCTTAGCGGTTCGCGCCTCGTCGTTTGGGGCTCCGTCTCCGACCACGAACGCGTCGCGAAGGCGCTCGAAGTCGTCGGCGAAGCGTTCCCGAACGTTACGCTGAAAAAGTATCCGCTCGTTCACCTCCGCTACGCCGACGTTATCGGCTTTATGACGACGCGTTTCCCGGTCGGCGAAGCGTACTTTTACGCCTCGAGCGACGGTTCGCTGATGTGCCAAGCGGCGGAAATCGTTCAAGCGCAAGTCGTCGACCTCCTTTCGAAACTCGACGTCGAAGACGGCGCCGAATCGAAAGCGGTTCCGCGCGCTTACGACATTAGCGATATTCCGGTCGCGTCGCACGTTTACGTCGCGCAAGCGTTGACCCGTATGGCGCCGGAAGCGATTCAACTTCCGACGTCGACGCCCGGTTTCCTCGTCGTTTCGGCCCGCCCGTCGGTTCACGAGAAGATCGCGGAACTCGTCGCCGAGATGTTGAAAGAGCGTCCGAACGCGAACAAAACGCTCGTCGCCTACACGCTGCGTCGTATGACGCTCGCGCAACTGAGCGCGATGATTTTGCCGCTTTACCCGAACGTGAAAATCGGCGTCGGAACGCTTCCGAACCAAGTCGTTATCCTCGCGAAAGCGGACGAACACGAAAAAATCGCGTCGATTCTCGAGCAACTCGAGAACTCCGGCGACGGTCAATCGACCGTTATTTACAAACTGCAACACGCGGTTCCGGCGCAAGCGCGCCTCGCGATTCTCGCGGTTTACCCGACCGCGACGATCGTCGCCGACCCGTTGGCCGGCTCGCTGACCGTCAAAACCTACCCCGACGAACAAGCGAATATCGCCGAAATGATCAAGGCGCTCGACGGCGAGTTCACGACGGAAGTTTACCGCCTGCAATACGCGACGCCGTCGGTCGCCCGCGCTTCGGTTCTCGCGGTTTTCCCGACCGCGACGGTTATCCCGGACGTCGTCGGCAAAACGCTGACCGTCAAAACGCGTCCCGAAGACCAACCGAAAATCGCCGAGTTCATTAAAGAAATCGACAATACCGAAGACGGCCTCGAAACGAAAGTTTACCGCCTGAAATACGCGATTCCGTCGACCGCTCGCGCGGCGATTATCGCGGCCTACCCGACCGCGACGATTATCGCCAACCCGCCGAGCGCGGCGCTCCTTGCGTCGTCGGTCGCCCGCACGCTGACCGTCAAGACCGTCCCCGGCGACCAACCGAAAATCGCCGCGATGATCGAAACGCTCGACGTCGACGACGACGGCACGACCGCTCGCGTCTACCGCGTCAAAAACTCGCAACAAGACGTCGTCCGCCGCGCGATTTTGCAAATGTACCCGCAAGCCGTCATCACGCTCGACGCCTACTCGCGTTCGCTCTTGGTCAAGGCTTACGAAAGCGACCACGCGAAAATCGCGCAGTTGGTTACCGAAATGGACGAACGCGACCCGGAACGGAACACGTCGTTCAAAATTTTCAACGTCGGCTCGCTCGACTTCACGCGTTTGATGAGCGCGCTTCGCAACTTTTACGCGAACGACGGCGCGTTCCTAGCGCAGTTCGACTCCGCCCAACAATGCTTGATCGTTCGCGGAACGGCCGAACAACATAAAGCGGTCGAACAACTAATCGACGAGGTTCGCCAAGGCGGCCTCGCCGACCCGGAATCGTATATGCAATCCTATACGATCAAAAACTCGTCGGTTACGACGTCGCTTTACTCGATTTTCTACGAGCAAGGCCGCGACGTCAACATGTACCGCGACTATACGACCGGCAAGTTGATCGTCGTCGGACGTCCGGAAGAACATCAAATGGTTCTCGACGTTCTCAACGTTCTCGAACCGGAAGAAGAAAAAACGGAACTCGCGATTTTCGATCTGCTTTACGTCGATTCGGCGACCGCGCAACAAGCGTTCGCGATGATCGAAACGGAAGGCGCCTATCACGACGTGCGTTACGACGCGAACACGAACCGTTTGTTCGCGCGTTCGACGCCGGCGCTCCTCGAAAAAATGCGTCAAACGTTGATTCAAATGGGCGAAAAAGGACTCGAAAAGATGAAGCCGTTCGTCGATCCGAACGAGCCTTCGAGTTCCTCGTCGAAAGAACGCCGAGTTTACCTCCGCGAACGCGCCGAAAAGGCCGCCGCCGAAGCCGACGAACGAATCGACCTCAAAAACTTGAAGCCGATCGAAAGCGCCGCCGACGCCGCGCAAACGGTCGAGCCGACTCCGGCTCCGGAAGCCGCTCCGGCGAAACCGGTCGAGCCGACTCCGGCCCCGGAAGCCGCTCCGGCGAAACCGGCCGAACCGACTCCGGCTCCGGAAGCCGCTCCGGCGAAACCGGTTGAAACGCCGAAGCCGGCGGTCGAACCGAGCGTTAAAGTCGAAGCGACTCCCGCCGGTCGCGTCGTTACGATTCAAGGCGCGGACGCCGCGAAAGTCGTCGGCGAAGCGGTCAAGAGTTGGACGCGCGAAAACCAAGTGAAGGTTCTCGTCGGCGACGGCGGTATCGTTCAAGAGAAACCGGCGGAAGCTCCGGCGCAACCGGCTCCGGCTCCTGAAGCCGCTCCGGCGAAACCGGTCGAACCGACGGCGGAAGAAAAAGCCGCCGCCGAAGCCGCTGCTGCGAAGGCCGCCGCCGAAAAGGCCGCCGCCGAAAAGGCCGCCGCCGAAAAGGCCGCCGCCGAAAAGGCCGCCGCCGAAAAAGCCGCCGCCGAAAAAGCCGCCGCCGAAAAAGCCGCCGCCGAAAAAGCCGCCGCCGAAAAAGCCGCCGCCGAAAAAGCCGC
>JAGBDN010000069.1 GCA_017937485.1 Thermoguttaceae bacterium | reverse complement strand
TTTATTATACCAGAACTAAAATTCCTTGCAAGCCATAGCTGCGCAACGCGAACGCCGTCAACTCGCCGCATTATACCAGAACTAAAATTCCTTGCAAGCCATAGCCGTCGCGCGTTTTCTCCATCGAGAAAGAGCCGATTATACCAGAACTAAAATTCCTTGCAAGCCATAGCGTCGTTCGACGGCGTTTCGACGACGTTCGGCATTATACCAGAACTAAAATTCCTTGCAAGCCATAGCCAAAGTTCTAACCGCCGCGACGAACGAGCTTATTATACCAGAACTAAAATTCCTTGCAAGCCATAGCGTAAAGGCGGGCGGAAGAAATTTACGCCTATTATACCAGAACTAAAATTCCTTGCAAGCCATAGCTTTTGAGGGCTTTTCGCGTCCCGGCGCCCTCATTATACCAGAACTAAAATTCCTTGCAAGCCATAGCGTTCCGTCGTCGTCCGCGGCGAGGCGGAACTAACGGCGTCCTTCGCCGCGCCATTTCGTCGGCGGAACGGTAAATCAAAATCGAACGCGTCATTTATCTTTCTCTTCTCGTTGCGTTCATCACGGAAACGTCGCGTCGCGACGGCCCCCTTTATTAATGCGCCGGAACGCGGTATAATGGGGCGTTTTCTCCGTTTTTTGTCGTTTTTCGCCCTTTTTCCCGAAAGGTTTCGCCGATGTCCGAACCCTACCGCGTTTCCGTTTCCCGACTCGCCGCCTCCGAAGCGACCGTTCCCGGCTCGAAGTCGCTGACGAACCGCGCCCTCCTGCTCGCCGCGTTGGCCGACGGAACGTCCGAACTGACCGGCGTTTTAGACTCCGAGGACGCCCGGCTGATGCTCGAATCTCTCCAAGCGCTCGGAATCGAAATCGACTTCGACGCCGACGCTTGCCGCGCCGTCGTCAAGGGGCGAGGCGGCGACTTCCCGGTCAAATCGGCGGAACTTTACGTCGGCAACAGCGGAACGACCGCCCGCTTTCTGACCGCGGCGCTCGCGTTCGCCGACGGCGGCGAATATCGAATCGACGGCAAACCGCGAATGCGCGAACGTCCGATCGGCGACCTCCTGACGGCGCTTAGCGCGCTCGGTTGCGACGTCGTCGCGGAAGCCGGGAACGACTGCCCGCCGCTTGTTATCCGGGGAAAACGCGACGTCGGCGGCGAAATCGGAATCGCGGCGAACGTGTCGAGCCAATTTTTGAGCGGTCTTCTAATGGCGGCGCCCCTTGCGAAACGCGGCGTCGTCGTCAATATCGACGGCGACCTCTCGTCGCGGCCTTACGTCGCGATGACGCTCGAAACGATGCGGGCGTTCGGCGTCGCGGTCGAATCGGACGCGACGTTCCGACGTTTTTCCGGCTTCGACTCCGGCGCTTACCGGGGCCGCGTTTACGCGATCGAACCGGACGCGTCGGCGGCGAGCTATTTCTTCGCGCTCCCGGCGATTTTGGGCGGCTCAACGACGATTCGCGGCCTTTCGCGGCGTTCGCTGCAGGGCGACGTCGGTTTCGTCGACTGTTTGGCGCAAATGGGTTGCGACGTTCGTTGGGGCGACGACGCGATCACCGTCGAACGCAAAACGCTTTCCGACGGGACTTTAGCGCCGCTAACCGGAATCGACGTCGATATGAACGAAATTAGCGACGTCGCGCAAACGCTTTCGGTCGTCGCGCTCTTCGCCGATTCGCCGACGCGGATTCGCAACGTCGCTCATATGCGGCGCAAGGAGACCGACCGGGTGTCGGCGGTCGCGACGGAGCTGCGCAAGTTCGGCGTCCGCGTCGACGAGTTCGAAGACGGCCTCCAAATTTGGGCCGGGCCGGACGTCGAGTTAACCGGCGCAAAAATCGCGACTTACGACGACCACCGAATGGCGATGAGTTTCGCGTTGGCGGGCTTGCGAATCGACGGCGTCGAAATCGAAGACCCGGGCTGCGTCGCGAAAACTTACCCGAACTTCTTCGCCGACTTGGAAAAAGCGACGCGACCGATCGCCGAGTAGCGGCCGAAGCGCGGTTTCCGTTCTTCTTTCTACTTCAACGCGACCGGTTTTCGCAACGCGCCGCGTTTTTTCCGCCGGGACAAGCGTTCCGCGTCTCGACGCGACGTTTACCCGGCGTTATTTTTAGACGAGAAACGCGAACGTCGTTCGTCAAGGGATTCCGCAAGAAAAAACGACGGCGCGTCGGAATTAACGTCGCGCCGTTTGGTTTCGCTTCGGTCGCTCGAACGCCCCCGCTCCCGCCGAACGCCGAGCGGTTCCGCCGACGACGCTTTCATTCTCGGCGACGCGAGAAAGTCGCCGTCGAGCGGTTCGTCCGTTTGGTTCCGGCGCCTAAACGTCGAACGGCTCATTCGGACGGTTTGCCGTTTTTGCCGTCGCCTCTTTCGCGTCTTTCGCTGTTTTTTTGAAAAAATTCAAAAAATTTCGCTTTTTTCGTCTAAGGCGGGACGCCCGGTGGGCAAGGTCGACTTGACGCGCCGTTTGTCGGCGTTATTCTTGAAGATAAGTCGCGAACGCTGGCGACGCCGCCCGTTTTCGTTCGCGCCGTCGTTTGTTCGTCGTTCAAGCGCGGAAAAGCGGAGAATTTCCGCCGACGTCGCGGCGCCCGCTCGAAAACGCGCGAACTCCATCGAATCGTCTTCCCCAAAACGCAAGGACTTAACCGATGCAAATCAACGTCTTACTCCCCTCCGGAACGCGAACGGTCGACCTCGACGAATTGAAAGAACTCGTTCGACAAGGCGTCGTGCAACCGTCGACGCTCCTCGAAACCGGCGGTCAACGCGGCAAAGCGAAAAACGTTCCCGCGCTGAAACCGATTTTCGCCGAACTCGTCGCCGCGCAAGCGGAAGCGCCGGAACCGTCGACGTTCCCGACGTCGCCGACGCCCCCGGAACCGCCCGTTTTCCCGTCTAACCCGACGCCCCCGGAACCGCCCGTTTTTTCGCCGATTTCGACGCCGCCCGAACCGCCGCAGTTCGACGCGCCGTCGACGTTCCCCGATTTTTCAACGTTCGAAACGCCGCAACCCGCGCCGTCGTTCGACGACGTTTACGGTCTCGAAGACTCCGCCGCCCCGAACGCGTTCGCAACGGAAACGCCGAGCCCGGAAGACGCGCCGTCGGACGACGCCGCCTCTTCCGCCGCCGACTCGAACTCGCCGTTTTATTTCGACGCGCGCTCGCCGATTCCGCTTCCGAAACGTTTTCGGAAGTCGAACAAGGGTTTTTACGTCGGCAGTTTGAAAGCGCTTCGCAGCGCCGAACTCGCGCACTGGGTCGCTTGGGGACGCGGGTTCCTCCGCGTTTTCGACGTTTTGTTTGTCGTCGCGGCCGTTGTTTATCTCCTTATCTTGACGGTAAACGCCGGTAAAGTACAATACGATCGCGCCGAAGCGCGCCAAGAAGAAAACCGCTCAAAAATCTATTACCGCTTGAACGACGCGTTAGAAAATTTAGGAACCAGCGACGCGCCGTTTAGCCGGCTCGAAGAAACGCAATACGCTTGGATTGAACACCTTTTTACGCAAGAACAAAAAATCGAACTTGAACTTAAGAAATATAACTTTTTGACAGAACGCGCGGAATATAATTTCCGATCCAAAAGTTTTACCGAACAATTTGAGATTTTAGAAATCGCCGAAAAAAAGTCGGTCGAATTGGAAAAGAAATTCCCGAAAAAACTTTCGCAACAGCAAAAAGAATTGCAAAGTTTCTTTAAAGAGTTCCGAAAAGACGTAAAGCAAGCGCGAAAACTCAAAAAAGAATACGACAATGTTCCCTTTCCGATTTTCCGTTTTCTCGGCGGAACGCTCCTTGCATTGATCGGCGCGTCGCTCGTCGTCGCGTTTGCGGCGTTTGTTTACGGCCTCGCGACGATTTTGTTCCGCATTTTGCTTTCGGCGGCGGATCTTTACGCGGCGAGCTTCCGCGACGATTTCGACCCGGCGGCGAACAAACGGCGCGACGACTTGCTCGCGTCGGTCGAAACGATTAAGACGAACGGCGTTCCCGCGACGCAAGACGCGAACGCCGTTTAAAAACTCGGCGAAACCGACCGACTCGGCAAGAAAAAACAACGGCGCGACGGAGTTAACGTCGCGCCGTTGTTTTGCGCCGTTCGGTCGAGCGACGCGTCCCCAACGGTTAACCTCGACGGCGGTTCGTTCCCGGCGACGCGAGAAAGTCGTCGTCGAGCGGTTCGTCGGTTCCGTTTGGTTCCGACCTCTAAAGGTCAGTCGGCGTTTTCCAAACGGAAGCCGCGCCGTTCAAGCGTCAGTCGGCGTTCCCGGACGGTTTGCCGCTTTTGCCGTTTCCGCCGCCTTTTTTCCAGCCGCCGGGTTTGCCGCTTTTGCCGCCGCCCTTTTTCCAACCGCCGGACTTCCCGCTCTTAGCGCCGCCCTTGCCGCCGTTTTTACCGCCTTTAGCGCCGTTCGACGTCTTTTTCGGCGCTTGCTTTTTCGGCGGTTCGAGCCCAAGTTCGCGGAAGCGCGCCGCTTCTTCGCGTTCGGCGGCGATTCGGCGCTCGTCCTTCGAAACGAAAATCTTCTCCGGGTCGACCGGCACCGCGATCAGGTCGAGCCCCTGCGCGTCGACGATTTCGCAACGAACGATACTTCCGACTTCCAAGTCGCGACCGGTAACGTAAACCAACGGGTCGACGTCCGGCGCCTCCGCGTAAGTCCGCCCGACGCAAACGTTGCGCATCGTCGTTCCGCCGTCCGAAACGCCGCGCGAGTCGAGCATAACGTCGACCGTTTGACCGATAAAGCTCCGAGCGAAGCGGCGCGAAATCCGCTCTTGTTTCGCGCAAATCCGTTCGAGTCGACGGCGCTTGATCTCGTCCGGAACTTGACCGTCCATCGCGGCGGCCGGCGTTCCCGGTTCGGCGGAGAACTCAAAGACGCCGGCGCGCTCGAACTTCCACTTTTCGACGAAATCGACTAACTCTTGATACGCCGCGTCCGTTTCGCCCGGGAAACCGACGATCAACGACGTTCGCAAGACGAGCCCCGGAATCTCCTCGCGGAGCTTCGCCAGCAAGTCCTCCGTTTGCGCCTTGTCGACGCGGCGGTTCATCTTTTTGAGCAGCTCCGAATTGCAGTGTTGCAACGGAACGTCGACGTAAGGCAAAATCGACGTCGTTCCCGGCGCTTCCAAGCGGTAAAGCGACGTCAAATCGCTCCCCCAATGTTGCGGGTAAGTATAAAGGACGCGAATCCAGTCGAACCAGTTTTTCTCCTTGAGCGTCGCCAAGAGCTGCGCCAAACGCGGTTCGCCGAAGAGGTCGCTCCCCCAGAACGTCGTCTCTTGCGCGATCAAAACGAGTTCGCGAACGCCCGCGACCGCCAACCGCTCCGCTTCGTCGACGATCGTTTCGAGCGGCTTGCTGACGAACCGTCCGCGAATCTTCGGAATCGCGCAGTAAGTACAGAACCGGTCGCAACCGTCCGCGATCTTCAGATAAGCGACGTTCGGCGCCGTCAACGGCGTTCGGAGCGAATCGTCGAGCGCCAAGTTCCGCGACGGCGTATAAAGAAAGCGCGACGGCGCGACGACGACCGGCGTTTCGGCCGTTTCCGTTTCCCCGGTTTGCGCGACTTCCGCCGCTTCGTCGGTTTCCGGTTCGACGGAATGCGCCCGCGTTTCGCCGTCTTGCGCGAAGAGTTCGCAAACGACGTCGACGATTTTCGCTTCGTCGAACGGACTCAACCAAGCGTCGACTTCCGGGAAGCGCGCCGCCAACTCTTCGCCGTCCGAAACGACCGCGCAACCGGAAACCAGCAGGAAGCGAACGCCCCCCGCCGCCTTCTCTTCGACCGCTTCGGCGATAAACTCCGCCGCTTCGTCGCGAGCGGAGCGCAAGAAACCGCAGGTGTTCAAGAGGAAAACGTCGACGCTCTCCGCGTCCGCCGTCATTTCGCCCCCCAACGCGGCCAAGCGCCCGACCATCGTCTCCGCGTCGACCAAGTTTTTCGGACAGCCGAGCGACGCGACCGAAAAGGTCCAACCGGGCGTCGGCGCGTCCGGACGAGCGGCGATCTCGGCGACCAACTTTTCGACCGCGACGACGGACGCCGGTTTCTCGGTCGCTTCCATCGGGCAAATTTCGCCGACTTCGACGGTCGATGGAGACGCGCAAGCGCCGGGCGCGCCCTCGACGGCGGGATTATTTGCCGATTCGGCGCTCGGCGTTTCGACGGGAATTAAATTTTCGGCGGCGTTTTCTTTCGTCGGCATTTTCGTTTCGTTCGTTCAAAGGACGTTCGCGGGAAAAACCGCCCGGCGTTTCGACCGTCGGCGGCGTCGATTTTCTCCTTATTAATATAAGCGAGTTCGGCGAAAAAAAAAGGCCCGCGTCGAAATTTTGTCGCGCCGCGTCCGTCGCCGCCGCCGTCGTCGAAAGGCGCGTAAAGAAAAGGCAATTTAAGCAAAACGCGTAAAAGCTAACGACTCGCAACGGCGTCAAAATCAAACGCTTTTACATTCCCAAAACAACTAATATTTTTCGACGCCGTTTTCAACTTTTTTTACCCCGCTTTCCCGCCGACGTTAACGGTTGCAACGCCGCCGGTCGACAAAAAATCGTTAAAACTTGAGAAAAAACGGAGAAAAAATTTGTCAATTTAGAAAAAGCGGGTAAAATAATAAAGTAAAACGGTTTTAGCGCGCGTTCCGGTCAAACCGTCCGTTCCGTTTTTCCGGTCGCCGACGTCCTCCGCGCCGCGTCCCGTTTTTCACGCCGCGTCGTTTCGACCGTTTCATTTTTTCCGCGTCCCCTATTCCCTTTATTCCCCCCGACGTAACAATGCCGACGCCTTTCATCTTTCAACGCGTCCCGCGCGACGCCGTTCGTTCGTTCGCGTCGATTTTCGGCGCGACGCTCCTTTGCGCCGTCTCGACGCTCGGTTGCGCAAGCTCCGACGGTCTTTTCGCGGATTCTTGCTTGAACGGCTCTTGCCTCTTCTCCTCGAAAGACAAGTCGAACGTCAAGCGCCTTTCGTCGAGCGCGGAACGGGAAGTCGTCAATCGAGCGGCGCTCGCGTCGAGCGAACGCAAAAGCCCTTGGGAATCGACCGACGGCGAACTCGCCCAAGCGCGGGCCGACGGCGTCGACTTGAAGGATTACGTTTGGGCGACGCAACGTCCGAACGGCGGCGTTCTTTTCCCGAAAAAACTCCCGGGGCCGGGCCCGGTCGTCGTTCTCGAACCGAGTACGATCGCGGCGCCGCTCGGAACCGAAATCGTTTTGGTCGCCAGCTTCGTCGGCGAAGATTCGACGTATATGCGCGTCGGCGAAAAAATCGAATGGAGCCTTAACGGCGTCGGAACGTTTTTAGCGGCCAATCCGGACGACCGCTCCTGCTGCTTCGACCTAAGCGGCAAAACGGAAAAACGCGTCGACGACCGCTATCTTACGACCGAAACGACCGACAAACTTTGGCGGATTCACCGCGGCACCGAAACGCCGCTCGACGACGTTACCATCCTCCGCGGGCAAACCTGGGCGAGCGTTCAATCGCAGGAAGAAGGAACCTCCTCCGTTTTCGTCTTCTCCGACGAAATCGACAATTGGGATCGCCGCAAAGCCTCCGCCGAGATTCATTGGATCGACGCGGCGTTCCGCTTCCCGAAATCGCAAGCGCTCCCCATCGGTTCGGACGCGACGCTCGCGACGACCGTTCGCCGCCGCACCAACCTCGACCCGCGCCCCGGTTGGATCGTTCGATACGAGGCGGTCTCCGGCGACGTTCTCCTCGGCCCGAACAACGCTCGCGTCTTCGACGCGTCGACCGACGCCGACGGGAACGCTTACGTCGAAGTCCGGCAAAAGAACGCGACTTCCGGCGTCGCTCGCGTTTCCGCGACCGTTTTGCGCCCGGCCGACGGCGATCAAAAATCGATTCCGGTCGAAAAAAAGACCTTCGCGCTCTCTTGGACGCACTCGGCGCCGGTGATCGCGGAACTCAATTTGCCGCCGAACGTCGCGGTCGGCTCCGAATTTAAAGGAACGGCGACGATCTCCAACAAATCCGATTTCGTCAATTCCGTCAACTTTATCCTTATCCTTCCGTCGAATACGACCTTTGTTCGCGGCGAAATTCCCCCGGAAAAGATCGAAGACGGCCGCGTCGTTTGGAAGTTGACCGATCTCGCGCCCGGTTCGTCGCGGACGCTCGGTTTTTACTTGGTTCGCGAAACGGCGGAAACGTTGGTCGCGGAAGGCGAAATTCAAATGTTGGCGCAATCTTCAAATTCCAACGCGACGCCGACGCAAGGAAGCGGAACGTCCGTTCCCGCGCCCGACCCGCTCGGCGCGACGCCGCCGGTCGTTTCGCCGACGCCCGACGCGCCGCTCCCCGCCGACGGAAAGCCGCCGGTCGTCTCGCCGACGCCCGACGACCCCGCCTCGCAACAGCCGACGCTCGCCCCCGCCGCTTCGCTCGATTTCCCGACCTCGAACGGCCTCGACGGCGCCCTCGTCGAAATCGCCGACGCGTCCGCGCCGACGCTCGAAACGGTCGCGTTCCGGTTCCCGCCTTCCGAAAACGACGCAAAAACGCCCCGCTTCCGCGAAGTTTCCGCCAACCTCGACGCGGAAAAGAACGAAAACGCCGACGCTTCTCCGCTCGTTCCCGCGATTCCGGAAGCCGAAACGCCGTTCGAAGCGCGCTTCGCGTTGACGGTTCCCAACCGCGGCGCGACGGCGCAAGCCCAAACGCCGAACGAGGAAAAAATCGTCGTCAAACTCGTCGCTCGCCCCGGTCTCGACCTTCTCTTGCCGGACGGAACGCGGCGCGGCGACGTCGCTTATCCCGCCGCGCCGCTCGCCGAACTCGCGGACGTCGTTTATAAAGTTCGTCTCGTCGCCGACGCGCCGGGCCCGAAAACGCTCGCCTTTTACGCGTTTCGAGAAAACGGCGACCTTTTAACGACCGACGTTCTCCCGATAACGGTCGCGCCCAACGATTCCGCCGCCGCGTCGTCGCGACTTTCGGAGGAGAGCGCGAGCGTTTTTCCGCAAAAACTTCCGGTCGCCGAACGCCGTCCGGACGGTTCCGTCGGCGAAGCGACCGAAAAAGCGCGCGTCGGCGTTCCGTTCGTTTATCGAGCGGTCGTTCGCAACTTTGAAGAATTCGCGATCGAGCCGAACGAACTCGACGTCGCGCTCAACCTGCCGCCGGAACTCGCGTTCGCGACCGACGACGCGAACGTCGAGTCGAAACGCCGCGCCGTCTTCCGACTCGGCAAACGCTTGACGCCGCGCTCCGAATTTGAGCTTAACGTCGATCTTGTCGCCGAAAAGCCCGGCGTCGTCGAGCTCAAATTTGAAACGCTCGACGCGTCGACCGGCGCTCCCGTCGGCGTCGTTCGACGTTCGCTCGAAATTATCGCGCCGCAAACCGCTCCTTCGAACGACGCGAAAGCGCCCCGATAAGACGTAAAATCGACAATATCGAACGCGGACGCGGGCCAATATGCCGAAACAATTTTTAGCGCTCCTTTACGCGAACGGAAAAGAGCGCTATACTTTGAGAAAATCCGGCGCCGTCGACCGACGCGAACGTTCTCGGACGCTCGGCGCTTCACCGTCTTAATTTTCTCAATTAAAACGCGCATCGATATGACTGAACAAAATTCGCCGCGACGCGTCGTCGTTACCGGTATGGGCGTCGTCAGTTCGTTGGGAACGACGCTCGAAGAACTTTGGACCGGCTGCCGCTCCGGGCGCTCCGGCGTTCGTCCGACGAAAGCCGACGAGCCGTATCCGGTTTCGCACGTCGCGCCCGTCGACAATTTCACCGGCAAAATCCAAGATTTCGGCGAACTCCCCGACGCGAAAAAGAAGGCGATTCGCAAAGGGATTAAGTTGATGGCGCGCGAAATTCAACTCGGCGTCGCCGCGGCGCAAAAAGCGCTCGCCGACGCTCGTTTGGACGAAGCGCGCGAAGCCGGTCTCTTGCCGCCGCGGCGCGTCGGCGTTTCGTTCTCGTCCGACTACATTTATACGACGTCGAAAGAGTTGACCGACGGAATCCTCGCTTGCCGCGCCGCCGACGGGTCGCTCGACGCGCCGCGTTGGCCGCAAGACGGGTTGCCGAAAATGACGCCCCTTTGGCAGCTGAAATATCTCACCAATATGCCGGCGAGCCACATCACCATTTACAACGAGCTTCACGCGTCGGCGCACGACGTTACCAACCGCGAAGCGGCGTTCGGCGCCGCGCTCGGCGAAGCGGTCGAACGAATCAAAGCGGGCAAAACGGACGCGATGCTCGTCGGCGCGACCGGTTCGCGCCTCGAATCGATTCGCCTCGCCGCGTTTTTGAACGAAGGCGAATTGAGCGCCTCTCTTCTCGACCGCTCGACCGAAAGCGTTTCGCGCCCGTTCGACAAACGCCGCGACGGCGCGATTCCGGGCGAAGGCTCCGCCGCGCTCTTTATCGAAGACCTCGAATCGGCGAAAAAACGGGGCGCGACGATTTACGCCGAAATCGGCGGCGGCGTCTGCCGCGGTTCGTTCCGACACGCTCGCGACGTCGACGGCTGGACGTCGAACGACTGCCAAATCGCGCAAACGTTCGAGGACGCCCGCGATTCGATCGCCTTGGCGCTCCGCGCGCTTTTCCGCAAATGCAAGATTTCCCCGAGCGACGTCGGTTTCGTCGACGCGAACGCTCGCGGCGACGTTCGACTCGACGCGGCGGAAGCGGCGGCGCTTCGCGAAGTTTTCGGCGACGCGCTCGACTCGACCCCGACGACGGCGCTGGCCGGACTCCTCGGGAACCCCGGTTGCGGTTCCGGCGCGATTCAAACGGTCGCCGCGATTCTTTCGCTCCGCAACGACGCGCTCGTTCCGGTCGCGAACCTCGAAGAGCAAGACCCGGCTTGCCCGGTTTCGGCGGTTCGCGAATTCGGCGGCCCGACCGGCGACTCGTTCGTCAAAATTTGCGCGCAAAACGTCGGTCAAGCGTCCGCGATTTACGTTAAGCGTTACGTCGGCTGATTAACGTCGCGCTCGACGCTCGTTTCCCTTGAAAAAGCCCTTTCGTTCGTCGCGAAAGGGCTTTTTCGCGTCTTTCTCGCGCCCTTCCAGCTTCTCCAACTCAACCGACAACAGACAACAAACAACAGACAACAGACAACAGACGCCCGTTAAGCCGACGCAACCTTGACGCCGTTCGCGGGCTTTTCTCGCGTCGAAACCTTCGCGCCGCCAAGAAACGCCGAAGCCTCTCCGTCTTTCAACGAAGAGGCTTTTCGCGTTAACGAGTCGACGGTTCGACGGCGTTAGTTGGTCGCCGCCTCCGGTTCGCTCGCCGTTCCGTCGGTCGCTTCCGACTTTTGCGGCGCGTCCAAATCGCGACGAACGCCGATGCGGCGGCGCGCGAAAAATCGCCCGAACGGTTTGCACGTCAAGAGCGCCGGGAGGAAGATCAAGTCGCCTACCAACGCGGTCGACAGAATCGCGAGCATCAAAATCCCGAAACGCTGCGTCGGCACGAACGTGCTGGCCGCAAAGCAGAAGAGCCCGAGCCCGGCGATCAGCGTCGACTGCGTCATCGCCGGCGCGCACCGTCGGTACGCGTTCAGCGCCGCTTCTTTCGGTTTCATTCCGGCCGCGACGCCCTCGGAGAACCACGTCAAATAGTGCATCGTGTCGTCGACCGCGACGCCAAGCGCGACCGACGCCGTCATCATCGTCCCGACGTCGACCAAAATCCCGGCCCACGCCATAAACCCAAACACGACGACGACCGGGAAAACGTTCGGAAGCATCGCGATCAAAGCGGCCGGCACGCTGCGCAAAATAACGACGAAAACGAACGCGATCAGGAAGAACGCCATCACCAAACTCGACGTCAACCCGGCGATCAGCTCGTGTTGCGTTTTGTAAACGAGCGGCACCATCCCGGTGTACTTCGCCGCGAAACCGGCCGGATAAATCCAGTCGGCGTCGTGATCGGCGCCCATCGACGTTTGCAAGTCGGCTTTTTCCTCGTCGGAGAGGTCTTGCAAGACGAACTCGCGCGTCAAAAACTTCGCGTCGCGGGCGACTTCGTCGTCCTTAACGCGTTCCGGTTCGCCCTCGGGCAAATTCGCGGCGACGTAAGCGCGGGCCGCCTCGATTTTCGCTTCGGCGTTTTCTCCTTCGGTCAACGTCAACGACGTTTCCGCCAACGTCGGCTCGACGACGCTCTTCACGTTGTCGATGAACGCCGAATAGTCGATGTCTTTTTTCAGCGACCAAACGCGCACGCTGATACGCCAAACTTCGACGCCGCGTTCGTTTTGCCAACGCTTCGCGCCGTCGCGCAACGCGGTTTGTTCCTCCGGCGTCATTTTTCGCAAGGAGCGGTCGGCTCCGGTCGCCGTCAAGAGCGTTTGCAAATCGACGACGCCTTGCTCTTCCAAATACTCGCGCCAATTCTTCAACGCGTCGAGTTCGGCGACGAGCGTTTCGTTCGCGCGCCGCTCGGCGGCCCAACCTTGCAACCGCGCGACAAACGGCGCGAAGCGTTCCTCGATTTCGGCGTCGTTTTCGTTCGCCGTTTCCAACGCCGCCAACGCGTCGTCCAACGTCGCGTCGTCGCCTGCTGTTTCGCGCAACGTCGTTTCGAACTCGGTCGCGCGTTCGGCGAACGCTTTTTGTTCGGCGGTCGCCCGTTCTTCGAGGAAGGCGGTCAACTCGTCGAGCGTCGGATTTCCTTCGATCGCAAGATAGTCGCGCAGTTCGTCGCGAGCGTCGTCGATCGCTTTTCCGACGACCGCCGACGTCGTTCGCCCGACGACCCCGCCGCGCGACGCGTCGACCTTCGGCGCAAAGAGCGCGACCGAGAGCGTTCCGCCGACGTCGTCTTTAAGCTCCGTCTTCAACTTTTCGCTCAACGAGTCGATCAGCGAAAGCCGTTCCGCCGTCCCGAACGAATAACGATTCATTTTTTCGTTATCGAAACAAATCGTTACTTCCATCGGCACCAACGGGCCGAGTTTTTCTTCGAGCCATTCGTAATGCTTGATAATCTCCGCGTCGTCCGAGAAGAAACTCATCATCTTGACAGACGTTTTAATATGCGGCAAATGGCTCCCGAGGAAAATCATCAACGCCGCGCAGGCGCCGATGACGAGCCAGTTGTTGCGAACGATAAAACCGCCGATCGCGTCCCAAAACTTGCGGAAGAACGAGTCGCCGATTTTGACGCCCTTCCCGCCGTGTTGCGCCGCGAATTTCTTCGACGGATAAAAATAAAGCAACGCCGGCAAGTAAAGGAACAAAAGCACCAGCGTCAGCAAAACGCCGACCGCCGAGTAAAACCCGAACTTCGTGATCGGCACGAGACGCCCCGCAAAGAGCGAGCCCAACCCGAGCGCGGTCGTCAACTGCGCGAAAAAGCACGGCGTGAACGCGTGTCGCACCGCCCGCTCCGTCGCGCCGTCGAGTCCGCCTTCGCGAATCGCGTCGTGATAATAGTTGATCAAGTGAACGGCGCCGGACATCCCCAAGACGTACACGAGCGCGGGCATACTCAACAAAATCGAGTCGCACGTGCCGCCGGTCAACGAAACGAGCGCCAACGCGACGCCCGCCGACAACGCCGAAATCCAAAAGACGAACATCGTCAACCGAATGCTGCGCAAGCACGCGAACGCGATCGAAACGCCGACGATCGCGCAAATCCCGGCCAAACGAATCAAGGTGCGCGAACCTTCGACGTCGAGCGCGACGTTGTCGACCGGCGGGCCGCCCAAAATCGCGCCGTCCATCCGCACCGTGCGCCCGTGAATCATTTCGTCGACCACCCCGACAAAGTTTTTGACCATTTGACGCGCGACGGAGCCGGATTTGACTTCGGTCGTGTCCGGCAGGCCCGATTCGACCGAAAGCCGCCGAAT
Source organism: Thermoguttaceae bacterium (assembly GCA_017937485.1). Lineage (GTDB taxonomy): Bacteria > Planctomycetota > Planctomycetia > Pirellulales > Thermoguttaceae > RUG369. The sequence goes on along the minus strand of JAGBDN010000069.1, from coordinate 100,125 downwards.
CTTTTCAAGAACGACTTTCAAACTTTTACCGTCGCGTCGCCCTTTATTCAAAGTGATAATCATCGCGGCGCTTTTGCCGTCCGGGCCGACGAGCGTCCCTTTCAGCCGGTCGCAGATTTGCGCGTCGAGTTGCGCCAACGCTTCCGGGTCGTTCGCGACGCGAGAATATTGCGGCATTTTCAGATAAGTGTCTCGCAAAAGACGCGCCAAACGCGGGCCGGTCATCACCGACTTAAAATAATTCTCGTTTGCGACGACTTTTTCTTCCGTCGTTTCCGGCAGATCGGCGCCGGACGCGTCGACGAGCGCTTCGGTCGAAACGTTCTTTTCGCCTCCGACGAGTTCGCGCAACGCTTCCTTCGCTTCGTCGGGCGTTTCCGCGACTTCAAGGTCGGCCTTAAAATCGGCGGTCGGCGGCGCGAGCGAGAAGTTGTCGATCGTTTGCGCCGGCACCAACTTTTGCGCGAAAAGTTCGATGCGGTCGTCCCCGATTTCGCAACCTTCCCAACTAACGACGACGTAACTTTCGAACGGGAAGAGATTCAAATACCATTGATAGTCCCGCGTTTCGTTATAGCCCGGAGGGAGCCATTCTTCGACCGAGTTCGAGTTGCTCAATAGCGTCTGTTTCGTTCCCATCCAAACAAAAGACAGGAGGAAAACGACGACAAACACGATCCGAAAACCGTATTCTTTAAAAAAATCTTTTTTCATCGATATTACGTTCCTAGTAGGGCGTCGGCGCTTCCGACCGTCGGTCGCGCCCATTCCGACGTCGCGTCGCGTTCGCGGCTTTGACGCCGAGCCTAAACGAGGCTATTTCCAAGCGTCGAACCGTTTGCGTCGAAACGTCGAGGACTCCGCGACGTTTGCCAACCGTCGCGAAATCAATCGGTTTTCTTTTTATTTTAAGTCTTTTTTAAAAAAACAAAAGCGGGCCGAACGCGTCGACGGCAAGGTTTTCCCAAGTCGCGTCGGCAAGAGCGCCGAATACGTCGATTTTCCGCGCTTTGCGGCTTTTCCAAAGTACGCGAAACAAACGAATCATACCCGGCTTCGCCCTTCGAGGCAAGAGAAAACGCCCGTTTTTCCTCGTATTCTCGTCAAAAAAAACGGAAAAACTTCTTCAACCGCGACAACGCCAACTCTTTATTCTACCCAACTTGCGCAACCGTTTTTATCAACGCGACTCTATTCTCTTTCGCGCTTTTCCCCGTCCTTCGATCTTCGCCAATCAACGCAACCGACGCGCTCTCCCTATTTAATAAAATAAAGCGTTTCTAAAGCATTTTCAACGCGCAAAGCGAGTTTTTCGGCAAGATACGCAACTTGGCAAATCTAAAGAACGTCGTCCTAACGCAAAAAAAAACGCCCGCCAAGGCGGACGTAAAAGACGAAAACAAGTCGCTTAAGAGAATTTAGGCAATTTAAGAGTTTTAGCGAACGCTTCCAACGCGACGTTATCGCGCCGTCGGCGACCAAGCGGCGTCTTGCGTTTTTTCCTTGTTCGACGGCGTTTCGACAAAAACGGAAGAAACGACGTTGCCGGCGTTCGCTTTCGGAGCGGTCGAGGCGGCGACAGGCGCGACGCGGCGAACGCCGAAGGTTTTTCCGACGTTTTGCGCGGTTTGAACGCCGTTCGTCATTTGAGCGGAACGCGTCGACGTAACCGGAATCGGCACGTAATCGGGGAGCGTTTCGACCGCTTCGCCGGTCGCGGGCGCGGATTCGGCTCTTTGCGGAACGCTCGTCGGCGCGGCGGGTTGCGCGGCGGTCGCCGAAGTCGTTTGAATTTTTTGAACGCCGCCGGTCGGTCGCCGTCGCGTTTGCGTCGCGTCGAGCCCCGGGAAAAACGCGTCGTTCGCGTTCGCCCGCGCTCGCGTTCGGGAGGCCGGCGAGTTCGCGCCGGACGCGTCGCCGCCCAACTCTCGACGCAAACGCTCGTTCTCTTCGAGCGCGTCGCGGAGTTCAAACTGAAGCCGATAAATCTCGTCTTCCAACTGCCGCCGTTCGCTAATAAGAATCGCTTCGTTGATCGCGTACTGCTTGCGCCCGACGCAACCGACGACGCAAAGCGCCGCCAACGCGACGCTCAACGCGCCTTGCCAACGCAAGCGCTTCGACTCGCCGTTAAAACGCGACGGCGTTTGTGTTCCCGCGCAAAAAAAGAACTTCATCGTTCGATATTCCTTCCCAAAATTCCGTCGTTTTCGCCCGCCGCTCGGCTCCGTTCGACGCAAACGCCGACGGAACGCGACGCGCTCCGACAATTTGGGCGGAGTTTAACAAATTTCCGCGTTTGTTTCAACGACAATTTCGTTAAAAAATTCCGTTTCGCCTCCTTCTTTTCGCGTTTTATTTTCACTATTTTGCGCAATATCGCCGTTTTACGCCGTCGACGCGCTTGTCTTCTCCGCCGCGCCGCGCAAGAAACGAAAAAACGACGCGTCCAGAAGACGCGCCGTTTTTTCAAACGCCGTTATTTAATTTTCGCGACGTTATTGCTTTTTCGGCGTCATACTTTCGACAACTTCGTCGATAAGGCCGTATTTTTTCGCTTCTTCCGCCGACATAAAGTTGTCGCGATCGGTGTCGCGTTCGATTTCGTCGAGCGAACGTCCGGCGTGTTTGCAGAGAATCCCGTTCAATTTCTCTTTAATCAAGCGGAATTCTTTCGCGTGAATGAGTATTTCCTCGGCGGTGCCTTCCATTCCGGCCAACGGTTGGTGAATCATCACGCGGGAATTCGGGAGCGCGAACCGTTTCCCGGCGGCGCCCGCGGTCAACAGGACGGCGCCCATCGACGCGCATTGGCCGATGCAGTAAGTCGCGACGTCGCAACTAATATATTGCATCGTGTCGTAAATCGCGAGCCCGGCGGTAACGCTGCCGCCCGGCGAATTAATGTACAAATGAATATCCGCTTCCGGGTCTTCCGATTGCAAGAAAAGGAGTTGCGCGACGATCGAATTCGCGACCGCGTCGTTCACTTGCGAGCCCAAAAAGACGATGCGGTCTTTCAGCAGACGGCTGTAAACGTCCATCGCCCGCTCTTCGCGACCGTTTTTCTCAACGACGTAAGGGATTAATGTCAATTTAACGTTCCTTATATTTCAAAGCGCCAACGCGCCAATATTCGTTTTTCGCGTCGAAAAGTTTCGCCGCGCGCCTTTTATTTGTCGCTCGGAACTTCCGTTTTCGTCAAAATATTGTCGACGAGGCCGTATTCCTTCGCTTCTTCGGCGTCGAGGTAGAAGTCGCGGTCGACGTCTTTCGCGATTTGCTCGATCGGTTTGCCGGTGCAGTCGGCCAAAATCTTATTCAGCGTTTCGCGATCTTTGAGAATTTCCTTCGCTTGGATTTCGATGTCGGAAACTTGTCCGCCGACGCCGCCCCAAGGTTGGTGAATCATCACCTTCGAGTGCGGAAGCGCGTAACGTTTTCCTTTCGTCCCGCCGGCGAGCAAAATCGCGCCGCCGCTGGCCGCCAAACCGACGCAGTACGTCGCGACCGGGCAAGACAAAATATTCATCGTGTCCAAAATCGCCAACGTCGCGGAAACGCTTCCGCCGGGCGAGTTGATATAAAAGTTAATGTCTTTGCGACGATTCGCGCTCTGCAGATAAAGCAGCTTCATCACCAGCTCGTTGGCGCTCGCGTTCGTGATTTCGCCCTGCAAAAAAACGACGCGATTGTCCAGCAAGAGGTCGCCGAGCGTCATATTGCGTTGACGCTGATAATCTTGATACCCGGCCGCCATCGGCTCCGCGAAGTGAAAACGTTGTTCGTAAGACATTGTCGTCCTAATCGTTGCTGAATGTGGGAAAAGAGCGAAAAAATTCCTCCGAGCGATTCGCCCGCCCTCGACGCCAAGGCCGTTCGACGCGCCGCGCTCGCCGCTTGATTAATATACGTCGCTCGTTTCACCTATTATACGCAAAAATCGAGAATCGAAAAGATTCTCCGAAAATTTTCGGCGTTCCTCCGTTCGTTTCGGCGCGCCAACCGTTGCGACGCAACCGCTTCCGCGTCCGTTAAAATTTTGCGCGACGCGCCGTTCTTTCCGAAACGCCGCCGCCCTAACGCCGGAGGAAGAAAAAGAAACGCCGCGTTTCCGCGACGTTCCTTCGGTTCGACGACGCAAAACGCCCTCGGAACGCCAACGCGCCGCGCTCGACTTTTCGTCGAGCGAGGCCGTTCGCGCTCTTGACGTTTCGTCGTCAAACGGTTCTCGGCGAACTATTTAACGCGACGCAGCATAATGCGGCTGTCGGCGACCGAGCAACCTTTGCCGTCGACGTGAACGATCAACGGGTTGATATCGCATTCGGCGATTTCCGGGTGGTTGACGAGCATCGTCGAGAAGCGCAGGAGCGTTTCTTCCAACGCGGCGACGTCGCACTTCGGAGCGCCGCGGAAACCGTCGAGCATCTTGAACGTCTTGATTTGGCGAACCATACGTTCGGCCGAAACCTTTTGCATCGGCGCGAGACGGAACGCGACGTCCTTCCAAAGTTCGGCGTAGGTGCCGCCGTGCCCGATCATGACGAGCGGGCCGAATTTCGCGTCGCGGTTGCAACCCAAAATGACTTCGACGCCCTTTTCGGCCATTTGTTCGATCAAAATCGCGTCGATTTTCGCGCCCGGAACGTTCTTTTCGACGTTCGCGTAAATTTGAGCGTAAGCGGCGCGAGCGGCTTCCGGGCCGTCGACGTTCAGGATGACCCCGCCCGCGTCGAACTTGTGTTTGACGTCGGCGGACATCACCTTCATAACGACTTTCGCGCCGATCTTCGAAACGATTTCGGCGGCTTCGTCGGCGCTCGTCGCGATTCCGCTCGCGAGAAGCGGGAGGTTGTAGCAAGCGAAGAGGTCGCGGCAGTCGGCTTGCGTCAGGTATTTTTCGTCGGCGTCTTTAAGGTAATCGGCGACGATGGCTTTCGCTTTTTCGAGGTCGCAGTCGGCGGACGAGAGGTATTCGCGGCCTTCGAGCGCGCGGAACTCGGTCAAACGGACGTAAGCGCCGAGCGCGGCGACGGCGTCTTCCGGGAAGGAGTAGTTCGGAACGCCCTTCGAAACGAGAATATCGACGCCTTCTTTGACGTCGGCGGCGCCCATAAACGCGCAGACGACCGGTTTGCCGCAGTCTTTGACCGCTTCCGGAATTTGCGCGCCGATGACGTCGGTGTCGGTCATCGATTGCGGCGTCAAGACGACGAGCCCGATGTCGACGTTCGGGTCGGCCATCACGAGTTTCGTCGCGATTTCGTAACGGTCGCTGTGCGCGTCGCCGAGGACGTCGACCGGGTTGCGCAGCGACGCGGCGGCCGGCATGACTTCGCGGAGTTTCGCTTTCGTTTCTTCCGAAATTTCGGCGAGTTTCAGACCGTTTTTAACGGCGGCGTCGGTCGCCATAATGCCGGGGCCGCCGGCGTTCGTGATGATGGCGAGGCGTTTGCCTTGCGGCGCCGGTTGCGTCGTGTAGAGCGCGGCGCGGTCGAAAAGTTCGGAGATCGTGTCGACGCGTTGGACGCCCGATTGCGTGAAAATGGCGTCGTAAACGGCGTCCGAACCGGCGAGCGAACCGGTGTGGCTGCTGACCGCTTTCGCGCCTTCGGCGCTGCGCCCGGATTTCAAGCAAAGGATAACTTTGCCCTTTTCCCAGAAGATTTTCGACGCGATTTTAATGAAGCCTTCGCCGTCCGCGATATCTTCGAGATACATCGCGATCGCCTTCGTTTTCGGGTCGTCGGCGAGGTATTCGAGGAGTTCCGTTTCGTTGACGTCCGACTTGTTGCCGAACGACACAAACTTGCTGAAACCCATTTGGCGAGCTTCGGCGAAGTCGAGAACGGAGGTGCAGAGCGCGCCCGATTGCGAAATGAACGCGAGCGAGCCTTCGTTGCAAATTTTCGACGCGAAGCTGGCGTTCAAGCCGCATTCCGCGTTGATGACGCCGAGGCAGTTCGGGCCGACGAGCGGAATCCCGGCTTCGCGCGCTTTGGCGGCCATCGCTTTTTCGATTTCGGCGCCTTCGTGGCTCGTTTCTTTGAAACCGGCCGAAATAATGACCATCGCCTTCGCTTTTTTGGCGATCGCGTCGTCGACGACGCCCGGGACGAATTTCGCGTTGACGAGAACGACGACCAAATCGACTTCGCCCGGAACTTCCGCGAGCGAGGTATACGCCGTCAAACCTTCGATTTCGCCGCCCTTCGGGTTGACCGGGTAAATGGCGCCTTTGAAGTCTTTGATCAGGTTGAGGAGGACGTCGTTACCGACGACGCCTTTTTTCGCCGAAGCGCCGACGACGGCGACGGACTTCGGATTGAACATACGGTCGATATTGGCGAAACGTTCTTGCGACAACACTAGAGAGCCCTTTCTATAATGACAAACTTGCGGCGGAAAAACGGCGCGTTCGCGTCGAACGCGGCCAAGCGAAAACGCTCGGTCGCTCCGTCGCGCTGGAAACGTCCGCTGGAGAGCGGGCGGGTCGACCGTTCGGCGCGACCTCCTTATATACTATTATCTATCGTACCCCTTTTAAAATTTTTGGGAAGCGACCAAACGCCGACTTTCGCCCTTTTTTCCCAAACTTTCTTCAAAAAAACGCCGTTCGCCGCCGCCGCAAAACGCGCGTTTTTCCCATTTTATCCATTCGCTCCAAACGCCGTCAAGCGCTATTTGTAAACTTGGACAAAACAGGAGTTTTAAGTAACTTTAGCGTCGACGCTTTTCAAACGAAAAACGGACGCCCGAACTCAAAAGTTCGAACGCCCGCTCGACGATTGGCGTCGCCGCGACGACTCGAAAAAAATCGCCGCGACTTAACGCTCGTTTAAATGTTGCCGGAATCAACCCGAAGCGGCGAAACGGTCTCTACGCGGAGGTCGACCCGGCGTTTTCGCGCTCACTCCTTGCTGAATTGACCGTCGAAGTCGACGTCGGACGGCGGCGCGACCAACGCTTCGATAAACGAGAACGATTCGGCGGCCCCGACCATTCGGAACATCGTCGAGTCTTCCCATTCGACCGAAAGCGGAAGTTCGAAGGAGTGTTTGAGAGCGAACAACGCGTCGGAAACGGCGGCGCGAGCGGCGGAGTTTCCCGGGTTCGCTTCGTGATTCGCGATCGCTTGTTGGACGCCTTCCCAGAAGGTCGCCGGCGTGTTCGCGCGGGAATCTTTAATCGAACGGTAGCCTTTTTCCCAGTGGAAATCGGCGAGTTTGTCGAGCGCGGCGCGAACGGCGTCGTAACCTTGCGCGTCTTTGCCGACGTTGGCGAACGCTTTGTAAACGTCTTTGAACCATTCGGTTTTCGCTTCTTCCAGCGCGCGGCGAATTCCGTAGAAGTCGACGTCGCCGCGACCGACCGAGACGAAGTCCCAACCGCGACCGCGCGCCGCGAACGGGAGGTGCCCGCCCAAAATGCCGTTGCGCCCGCTCGCCGTTTTCACGACGACGTCTTTCATATGCGTATGATAAATTCGTTCCGAAAATTCATTAATGAACTCGATCGGATCGACGGACTGCCAAACGAGGTGAGAGGGGTCGAAGTTAAAGCCGAACGCCGGGTGGTAGTCGACCGCTTCCAACGCCATACGGGCCGAATGAATATCGAACGCGATCTCGGTCGGGTGCACTTCGAGCGCGAACTTGACGCCCGCCTTTTGGTACTCGTCAAGGATCGGAATCCATCGTTCGGCGAGGAGTTTGAAACCGTCGTCGATCCAGCTTTGCGGAACCGGCGGAAAACTGTACAGATACGGCCAAATCGGCGAGCCGGTGAAGCCGGTAACGACTTTGGCGCCGAATTTCGCGGCGGCCCAAGCCGTGTCGATCATCTCTTGCGCGCAGTTTTTCCAAACGGTTTCCGGCGAACCGTCGCCGTGCAGACGCGGCGGGATAACCGTTAAGTTGCGGGAGTCGATTTGGTCCAAAACGCCTTGACCGACGCAGTGGTTCGAAACGGCGTAGCAGTCGAGGCCGTATTTTTCGAGTTGAGCGCGTTTGGCGGCGCAATAACCTTCGTCTTTCAACGCAAGCTGCACGTCGAAGTGGCATTGGAGCGGGTCGTCCGCGCTTTCGCAAGCGCCGCACGCGAGTTCGAGGCCGGCGTAGCCGATTTCGGACATAATTTTGAAGAGCTTTTCGGACGGAATATCGCCGAATTGGCCCGTAATAATCGAAATGAGCGGCGGATTCCAACCTTGCAGACGGGGTTCCATAAAATCGCGATAAAATTCTTTCATTACTCGAACTCCTTGCGACAAATAATAATATAGACGCGCATTTTTAATAAAAGCAACGCAAAACGATAAAAAATAAAAGTTTCGCCGCGCCGCTTCGCAAACAATAAGAACGATTATAGCAGAACTGTAACGCAGAGTCAAGAAAAAAGAGCGTCCGAACGATTTTTTAAAACCGCCGTCGCAATTATCGCCGCAAAATTAAGAGGAGCGCGCGTTTACGCAAAAATCCCGACGCGTTAAGTTTATCGCTCGAGCTTTTCACACTCGCCGACCGATAAACTCGCGTCGCAAGCGTTTTCGTCCGAACGACCGGCAAACGATCGTTCGGACGAAAAACCTCGACGTTAAAGCGTCAAACGCGATTAAGCGCCGCTTTGTCGACTATTTGTCGAATTGACCGTCGAAATCGATGTCGCTCGGCGGGAAATCGCATTTCTTGACGAAATCGTACGCTTCGGTGGCGCCGAAAACGCGATCCATACGTTGGTCTTCCCATTCGACGCTGAGCGGCCCTTCGTATTTAATGTCGTTGAGCGCGCGAATGATTTCGTCGAATTTGACGTGCCCGTGGCCGAGGCTGCGGAATTCCCAACCGCGACGGTAATCGCCGAACTTAATGTGGCTGCCGAGAATGCCGTTTTCGCCGTCGAGTTGGAGCGCGACGTCCTTCATATGGACGTGGAAAATGCGATCCGGGAAGCGGCGGATGAATTTGACCGGGTCGACGCCTTGCCACAGCAAGTGCGACGGGTCGAAGTTGAAGCCGAACGCCGGGTGGTAGTCGAGCGCTTCCAACGCGAGTTGCGCCGAGTGGAGGTCGAACGCGATTTCGGTCGGGTGAACTTCAAGCGCGAACTTAACGCCGACTTCTTGGAAGACGTCCAAAATCGGCGTCCAACGTTCTTTCAAGAGTTTGAAACCGTCTTCGATCCAGCTTTCCGGAACCGGCGGGAAGGAGTACAGGTATTGCCAAATGCTCGAACCGGTGAAACCGTTGACGACTTTAACGCCGAATTTCGCGGCGGCGCGAGCGGTGTCCATCATTTCTTGAGCGCAAAGAGCGCGAACGCTTTCGACGGTTCCGTCGCCGTGCAAATACGGCGGGATAACCGTCAAGTTGCGGGAATCGATATTGTCGAGAACGCCTTGGCCGACGCAGTGGTTCGAAACGGCCCAGCATTTGAGCCCGTATTTCGCGAGTTGCGCTTTTTTCGCGTCGCAATAGCCCGGATCGTCGAGCGCTTTGTGAACGTCGAAGTGGCCTTGAAGCGGGTCGGAGTCGCTTTCGCAAGCGCCGCACGCGAGTTCGAGACCTTCGTAACCGATCTCGGACATCATTTTAAAAAGTTCTTCGGACGGAAGGTCGCCGTATTGAGCGGTGAAGATCGTAATCGGTCGGGCCATAATCGCTCCTCGAATAATTGCCAATAATATTCTTAGGTTATTTTGTCGAGCGAGAAACGGACTCGTCGTTCGTTTCTCGACCTTTTTCACATTCTACCTGAAAGAACGTCAAATTGCAAACGCTTTTTTACCTTTTTTCTCAAAAAAAACGTTTTTTGCGCTCGATATCCGCGCCCGACGTCTTGCGAACGCGCCGTTTTATCCGAACCGCTTTTTCTCTCGTTTATTCATTTTCCCCATTTTCTCTCGTCTTGTCGTTTTCTCAACGAAACGACGTTTCTATCGCGCCTCGAAAAAGCGAACAAACAAATACCCTAAATTAACATTTGTCGCGTTTTAACTGCATCGTTTTGAAACACAGCGCTGTTAAATAATGCTAAAAACGGCAAAAACGGCGTCAAAACGATAAAAATTTTAAAAAAATTTGAAAAAAAAGTCAAAAAGGCTTTGAGAAACGCGGCAAAATTTCTTACAATAGACGTTGCGTCCCAAGCGTCGACTCGGGGCGTCGCCGCGTTTTAATCGACATTTTGTCGTAAACGCGAATCCGTCGGTTATTATGAAAGCGCGTTTGTTTCGACGCGACCCGTCGCCTTGCGCGACGTCGCGAGCGTTTCCCCCGCTATTCCTTATTTATTTATTCGGGCGTTTTTCGCTCGGCGTCGCGATTTTTATCGTTTCGCCGCTCGACGCGCCCTCGCTCGCGTCGAGCGCCGCCGACCGCGTCGTTTATTTTAAGCGACGCGCGACTTGCGCGGTCTTGTCGCCAAGACGCCGAACGAAACCAAACGTCAACTTATTTTAGGAAAAATTGCAATGAAAGTAGCGCTTAAAGTCGTCGGAGGAACTAGAACCGGCCAAACGGTTCCAATTTCGATCCCCCAATTTATGATCGGTCGCGCGGACGACTGCCACTTAAAACCGCGCAGCGAATTGATCAGCCGCTACCACTGCGCGATTCTTACGGACGACGGATACGTCGCCGTTCGCGACCTCGGGAGCAAAAACGGCGTTTACGTCAACGGTCAACGCGTTTCGATCGAGCAAGAATTGAAAAACGGCGACCAACTCGCTATCGGGCCGCTCGAATTCGAGGTCGTTTTGACGGTCGCGCTCAAAGGGGAAACGAAACCGAAAATCTCGTCGATCTCCGAAGTCGTTTCGCGCACGGTCGAACAAAACGCGATCAACGTCGCGACGCAACGCCAAGCGCAACCGCTCGCGTCCGCCCCGGCCCCGACTCCCGCCCCCGCTCCGGCTCCGGCGCCCGCTCCGGCTCCGACGCCCGCTCCGGCCCCGGCGCCAAAACCGTCGACTCCGCTTCCGTCCGTTCCCACCGCCGACGATTCCGAAACCGACGGCGACGTCGCCGATTGGCTCCTCGGGGACGACGACGATATTCCGGAAGAAACGCAAACGCTCCAAACGGCGGCCGACTCTTTCCTCGACCTGCCTTACACGCCTAAAGAGTCCGAAAACGAAGCCGCGGCTCCGGAACCGGAAAAGAAACCCGCGTCCGGCGGCATGCCGAACACCAGCGACGCCGCCGCCAACCTCCTGAAGAACTTCTTCAAAGGCGGACGTTAACGGCGATTAGTCGACGGTCTTAATCCGCGTCGCGTTTCCCAATCGAAACGGCGCGACGAGCGAAAAATTGGCGAACGCCCGACTTTTTCGCTCGTCGCGCCGTTTTTTTGCTTATTCGCAAAAAATCCGCGTCGGGCGCCGCCGACGCTTCTCGCCTCCGCTTTCCCCCTTTTCATTTCTCTCGCGACGCGAAGCCGGGACGCCGCTTATTCGCAAAAAATCCGCGTCGGGCGCCGCCGACGCTTCTCGCTCCGCTTTTCCCTTTTCCATTAGCCGGGACGCCGCGTCGTTTTTTCGGTTCGCCCTTTTTCGACGTTAAAAAATTCCCGTTCTTTTCGCGCTCGTCGGTAAAATTAGGAAAAATCGACGCTCGACGCCGCCGCGCCTGTTTTCTTGAGTTAAACTAGCGAAGAAAGGAAAAACGGGAAGCGCGTTTCCCCGCGCCGCGCCGTTCGTTCGAGCGGGCCCGTTTGGCTCTTTCGTCGTTTTTCACTCGCCAAAACATTTATCGTTCGTCGTCGAATTCCTTTCGACGAAAAAAGGAGCCGTCTTATGGACGCGTTGTTAAATCGCAAAATCGCCGCCGCGTTGGGGCGTTGTTCTTATATCCGCAATTCGCCGCTGCGCTTGGACGTTTGTTCCGGTCGCGTCGTTCTTTCCGGAGCCGTTCCGTCGTATTTCCTTAAGCAGATGGCGCAAGAGTCGCTCCGTTCGGTCGAAGGCGTCGAAGAAATTCAAAACGAACTCGAAGTTTCGACCGTCCGCGCGCGACGTTCGCTCGCCGAAACCGGCGTCGAAGTCGTCGCTTAACGCTTCTTGCCGTTCGCACGCTCGTTCGACGCAAAACGCGACGTTCCGTTCTCTCGGCGTCGCGTTATTTTCGCTTTCGGTCGCCTTTCCTCGTTCTTTTCTTTCCGCGTTTTCTCTTATTTTCGGCTCTTGGGCGTCCGCTCGCGCCTTCGAGTCTCTTTTTCCCGCAAGCGTCGCGTCCCGCGCTTTCGCTATAATCGTTTATTTCCATTTTTTCTTCTTACTCTCCGACAAAAAATCGGCGTTCGCGACCTTTTTTTTATTCCCTTTTCGCCGTCTTTCGGTTAAAATAGAGAAGAGGCGTCAACTTTACGACGCGGTCGTCGTCGCGCGTTCCGTCAAGATTCGCCTATTTTCCCCGTTTATTAACGCCGCGGAGTCGTTTTATTTTCCCTAAACCCGCCGTTTTTTAACGCGTCGCCGTTCGGACGCCCGAACAAACGCGACGCCGTCCGTCGTTTCCGCCGAGGCCCCCAGTGATTAAACGAACGCTCGCCCTTCCGACGCAATCGGTTCTCCGTCGTTCGCGATTCGCCCGAATCGCGACGGAGTTTGCGCTTTTTTTCGTTTGCCTCGTCGCTTCGACGACGGCGCAGACTCCGTCGACGCCCGACGCGCCCGCCGACGTTCCCGCGCCTTCTTCGCCGGAAACGCCGACCGACGAACCCGTCGCCGACGCTTCGCCGTCTCCCGCCCCCGACGCGAACGCCGCGGCGCCGTTCGTCCGTCGAACGACGAATCTTCGCGAAAAACCGACTTTTTGGCTCTCCGAAGAAAACGGCTCTTGGCGCGTCCCGCTCCCCAACTGGTCGCTCGAAGAAGTGATGCGGACGATCGACGGCGACGACGAACGCGTCGAACAAACGCCGTATTCGATTCAAAAAATTAACGCGTTCGGCGACGTTAAAGAAGGCGTCGCGCGCCTCGACGTCGTCTTTACCGTTCAAGTTTTCGGCGACGAACTCGTCCGCGTTCCGCTCGGCTTGCAAGAAGGCGTTTACATCCCGGCTTCGAACGACGACGGCTCCGCGTCCTCCCGGCTTAAAGACGGTTTCGCGTTCGAAGGGCCCGAAGGCTCCCAATGCGAACTCGACGTCGACGGCGAAACCGGCGCTTACGTCGCGCTCGTTCGCCCGCCGCGGGAAGAACGAACCGCCGCGCCCGACGACGAACCGAACGCCCGACGACGGAACGACGATTCCGCGTCGCGCCGTCGAGCCCGCCAATACGAGCTGAAACTTCAACTCTGTTTCGCCGTCGAAACGCTCGGACTCGACGAACAACGCCTCGTCGCGACGTTCCCCGCCTCCGTCAACTCGCAACTGCTCCTCGCCGCCCCGCTTCAAGACGCGAAATTTAAAAGCGTTAAAGGCGCGATTCAAGGCGCGGCGACGCCGATGGACGAGTCGACGACCAACCTAACGCTGCACGGTCTCGGACGCGGCGCCGAAACGACCGACGTCGTTTGGCGCAAAAGCAAGTCGACGGCGGAGCAAAACGTCGTCGTTTATCAAGTCGAAGACGCGACGATCGACGTTCGCCTCGACGCCCGCGAAACCGTCTGCGAAGCGACGCTCCCCGTTCGCGTTTTCGGCGGCGAAACGGACGCGTTCAAGGTTCGGCTTCCGGTCGGCGCTTCGCTCGTCAAAGACGAGGTCTTCGCGACCGACGCCGACGGCGCCGCGTTCGAAATCCGCGATCTCGTCTTGACCGGCGACGCCTCGACGTCCGACGCGCCCGCGCCGACGAACGTCGATTCCCCCGACGCCGCGACCGACGCAAGCGCCGTCGACGAACGCCCGCAAACGCTCGAAATCAAGCTCGCGCAAAAAACTAACTCCGCGATCCTCAAAATCAAAACGCGAACTCCGACGCCGGAAAGCGCGCCCGGCGTCGACGGCGGCTCGGCGAACGTCGAAACCGGCGTTCGCGAAATCTCCGGTTTTGAACTCGAAGGCGCGCAAAAACAACGCGGACGCGTCAAAATCACGAAAACGGAGGGGCTCGACTTCAACGTCGCGCCGCTCTTCGGGGCTCGCGTCGACGTCGAGAACGCCGCGACGCTCGAAGAAAACGAAGAGATTTATCTCTTTTCCGCTCAACCGTTCGCGCTGAACGCCCAACCGTTCGTTCGCCGCGTCGTCGTCAACGTCAAACCGGAGTATCAGGTCGTCGTCGACGAAAAAGACGCGACGCTGCGAGCGAAATTTCAATATTCGATTTACGGCGCGAAAATCTCGGAATTCAAAGTAAACTTGCGCGATTGGGAGTTCGCCGGCCTCGCGTCGGACGGTCTCGTCGACGTTTTAAATATCGAATTTAACGAAACGACCGGCGAAACGACCTTCCCGCTGATCACCCCGACCGACGGCGTCGTCGAATTTGAATTGAACGCCGGACGCGAACTCGACGCGGCGGAAGACGGCGCGTTCGCCTTTTCGTTCCCGACGCCGAGCGCCTCTTGGATCGAACCGTCGACCGTCGTCGTCGCGCCCGTCGACGCCGTCGAATTGACGCCGACGCTCGAAAGTTGCGTCGACTTAACGCCGAAACCGCTTCGCGCGCTCGCGCCGTCGCTTGAACTGCCGCAACTTCAGCAAGCGCCGCTCGTTTACCAAACCCGTCGACGCGCCGACGCGGCGAACGACGCGCCCCCGCTCTTCGCGGCTCGCGCCAAAAAACAAGAACAAAAAATCGAAATCGAATCGAAAACCGACGTTTTTATCGACGAAAACGGCGCGCAACGCGTCGAGCAACGCTTTGTCTACCGCGTCGAAAGAGAACCGCTCGACTCGATCTCGCTCGTGTCGCACGCGCTCGGCGGCAAAGCGGCGCCCAACCTCAAAATTTTGGTCGACGGCAAAGCGGTTCCGCCGCAAAATTTGACGGTGGAAAGCGTCGACGAAACGCAAACGCGCCGTCGCGTTTCGTTGGCCGACGCGCCGAAAATCGGCTCTTGCGTCGTTTCGCTCCAATACGAAGGCGAAACGCTCGAGTTCGACGCGGATTCGACGCGACGCGTTACCGTCAACTTGGCGCAACCGGAGGACGGCGCGCTCCTTTCGAACGAGCTGACCCTTTACGCGCCTCCGAGCGTCGTTCTCGAATACGTCGAAAATCCGAAACGTTTTTGGCGGCTCGAAGAAAGCGGACGCTCCGCCGACGGTCGGTCGACGTTCCAACGCTTCTCGTCGGCGACGCAGGAATTCGGCGCGACGTTCGGCGGTTTCCTCAACGCTAAAGACAATTTCGGCTCGGTGATCGTCGACCGCGCTTGGCTGCAAACTTGGCTCTCCGACGACGCCCGCGTCGACCGCGTCGCTTATCGCCTCTCCGGTCGCCGCGACCGTTTGGCGATTCGCCTTCCGGACGGCGTTCGTCAAGACCGCGTCGCCGTTTCGCTCGACGGCGTTCCTTTTGCGAACGTCGCCGACGCGAAAAACGGACTCTTCGCGGACGCGAAAACGCTCGTCGTTCCGATCGCCGAATCCGCCCGCGCCCGCGAATACGTTTTAGAAATTTCTTACGTCGTTCAAGCGAGCGCAACCGACGCGACCTCTTCGAACGCGTTCTCGAGCAAACCGAACGCCAACCGATTGGAAGCCCGATTCCCTCGTTTCGTTCGCCTGCCGAACGTCGACGCGCAAGACGGGCCGAGCGGCGACGCGGCTTCGCGCGATTTGACCGACGATTCGGTTTGGGTGCGGCGCGCCTATTGGCAAATTTTAACGCCGTTCAACCGTCATATCGTCGTCGACCCGTCCGATTGGACGCCGGAATACGTTCTGCGTCGCGACGGTTTCCTCGGCTCCTATCGTCGCGTCGCGTCGACGTCGCAAACGGAGCTTTGCGACTGGATCGGCGTCGCGGAACGCGAACCGATTCCGCTCGAAGTCAACTCCTATCTCTTTAGCGGATTCGGTCAACCGGAGAGTTCGCGTCTCCTCGTTCTCGACCGCGCGCTGTTGATTTTACTCGGCGGCGGCGCCGCGTTGGCGACGGGTCTCGGGCTCCTTTACTTCCCGTTCCTCCGTTCGCGCTCCGCGTTGTTCCTTTTCGCGTTGACGACGACGGCGCTCGTCGCGTTGCGTCCTTACCTTGCGTTCCTCTTCCTGCAGACGACCGTTTTCGGCGTCGTACTGACGCTCGCGGCCGCGCTCCTCGCGAAATTTTTCGGACGCAAAGAGGCGAAAACGCAAAAGATCGTCGCGGGCGTCGCTCGCTCGGCCGCTCGCGAAACGACGCGCCGCCGGTTCTTCGGACGCGGCGATTCCCCGCGTCGCGCCGATTCGTCCCGCGTCGTCGGAGGCGACCGTTAACCGCCCGCCGCGCTTCCGACGAGGCGCCGTCGACGCAATCAAAACCGTTAAAAACCAAATATCGAGCGCGGCGCGCGAAACGTTCAAGTATCGCGCAAAAAAACGCGAAACAACCAAAACGCCGCCGACGCCCTTCCCCCGTTTCCCCTCCCGCTTAACCGACGAACGGACGCCCGATATGACGCTTCTCCGCTCTTTTTTCGCGACGCGACCGCGCTTTCGCCGCTCGCTCGGCGTTTCGTTTTTCTCGGCGTTCGTCGTCGCGTTTCTCTCGTCGTCGGTTTTCGCTCTTTTCGCGAACGCCGACGCGCCTTCGTCCGCCGACGCGTCCGCCGCGACCGATTCGCCTTCGCGCTCGAAGTCCGAAACGCCCGACTCCGCTTTCCGTTTCTGGATGGCGCCGGCCGATAAAATCGACGCTTGGCCTTGGGGAGACGAAAAATATTATCCGATTCGCGTCGAAACGTTCGACGATTGGCTCCGCGCGACCTCCGAAACGGACGCGGCGGCCGCCGACGTTTCTCCGTCGAGCGTCGTTTCGTCTCTTTTTCTCGACGCGAAATTCGACGGCGCCGCGCTCGACGGAACCGGAAGGTTCGAACTCGCGTTCGTCGGCGACGCGGCGTCCGACCTTTCCGCCGCTCCGCTCCCTCCGTTCGCCGCGGCGGCGTCCTCGTTCGTCAAACTTCCGGACGACGCGTCCGCGCTTTCCGACGGTCAAACGCCCTCGCCGTCCGACGCTCAAGCGTTCGTCGGTCTTTATCCCGATTCGCGACTTTACTTAGCGCAACCGGAAAACGGCGCGTATTCGTTCCGTTGGTCGCGACGCGGCTCGGTCGACTCGTCCGGCGCCGTCTCGTTCGACCTTATTTTGCCGCCGTCGCCTCGAACGGAAATGCGGTTGGAAACGCCGTCCGACGCGTTCGTTTCGATTTCCAACGGCGTCGTCGAACCGCTCGAAACGCCCGCGGCGCCTGCGGCGCCCGCGCCCTCCGAACCGGACGACTCGAACGTTTTCCTCGGTCTCGCCGACGCCGAAACCGTTACGCGCCTTACCGAAACGCCGGAAACCGCCGCGACGACGCGAACTTGGCGCGTCTTTTTAGGGGGCGAATCGCAAGCCCGGCTGACGATCGCTCGTTCGTCGACGCTCGACGCGCGCCGCCAAATCGGATACCGCCAAGAAACCTCGCGTTCCCTCTCGCTCGAAGGCGCCGAGTCCGTTTCGCGCTTCACGTTCGACCGCTCCGCGCTCCCGCTCGACGACGCGACGCTCGTCCTCGACGCGCCGCTCGTTCCCGTTTCGCTCGATTGGAACGGCGAGAAAATCGACGTCGCGTCTCTTTCTCGAACGAACGACGGTCGAACGACGCGTCTGCGCTTGCGCGCTCCGGTTCGGCGCGACGCGGAAACGCTCGGCGAACTAACGGTCGTCGCCTTTTGCCCGATCGAGTTGAAAAACGCCTCTTGGCGGCTCCCGTCCGTCCGTCTCGAGTCGGACGCGCTCTTTTGGAAGGAAACCCTTTGCCGTTTAACGGTCGTTCGTCCGCTCTCGGTCGCGTCGACGACGCTCTTCGACGCCGTTCAAGCGAGCGACCCGCGCCGCGCCCGCCAAAACGGACAGGACGTTTTCGCCTTCAAATTTTTCAAACCCGACGCCGGAATCGCCGTCGACCTGCGAACGCGCCAAACGCCGCCGACCTTCGACAGCGCGACCGACTGCCTCGTCGCCAACGACGAAATCTCCGCGAAAACCGTCCTCTTCGTCAAGTGCGACCGACAAGACGCGACGCGCTTTTCCGTCCCGCTGACCCCCGGTTGGGAAATCGACGCCGTTCAAACGACCGGCGACGAACGCGTCGCTTGGACTCGCGAAAAACGCGACGGTCGCGATTTCCTCGTCCTCTCCTTCCCGATCGCGCCGTCGCTCGACGCCCCGATTCGCGTTTCGCTCGCCGCTCGATTTTCGGATCCGTTCGACCGAACGATCGCCGTCGACCGCCTCGCGCCGCTCGAACTTTCCAACGTTCTCGACGGCGCGCACGCGCTTGCGATCCGCTCCGAATCGTCGGCGCAAATCGAGTTGACGACCCGCGCCGGTCGGCCGTTCGTTCCGGTCAAAACGACTCCGAAATTCGTTTTCAACGAAACGCTCTTGCGCGACGCGCTCGCCGCGAACGCCGGGGGAACGCGCCTCTATCTCGGCGATCAAACCGCCGACGCCGTCGCGACGCTGCGCCGTCAACGCCTCAACTACTCCGCCGAACTCTCCGGCGTCGGCGAACTCGACGCGACCCGTTTTTCGACCGTTTGGCGCCTCCGTTGCGTCCCGACGCCCGGTTCGCGCGTCGACCGCGTTCTCTTTTTCGTTTCCCGCGAAGACGAACGAACGGTCGCCGAAGAATCCCCTTGGTCTTGGACGCTCGCGACCGAACCGGAACGCGTTTTCCCCGCCGCGCCCCTCTCCGACGTCGAAGCGCGAGCCCTCGACCTTCCGCCCGGCGTCGCCGCGTTCGAAATTCGTCTCGCGACGTCGCGCAGCGTTCCCTTCGAACTGCGCCTCCTCAAAAACTTGCCGACGACCGACGCGATCGAAGCGCCGCTCGTCTTTCTTCCCGAAGCGGTCGCCGACGTCGCCGATTTCGTCGTTACGTCCCCGACCGGGCGCCCCTTCCGAACGCGCGCCCAAGGACTCGACGCGACCCTCGCGCCCCCCGCGCCGAACGACGAATTCGAATCGTTGCAAGAAGCGTTCCAATACGCGCCCGTCCCGACGCCCGGCGTCGAAGCGCCGCGACTCGCGCTCGAACTAGCGGCGCGCTCCGATTCCGGCTCGCTCGACGCGCTCGAAGAAAGCGCCGCGCTCGTTTGGCGTTGGTTCGAAAAATACGACGCGTTTTACGAAACGAACGGAAACGTTCGCCATCGCGCCGTCTTTTATCTCGAAAATCGCGGTCGCGACGCGCTGACGCTCCGCGCTCCCGAAGGCTTCGACCCCGCGACGACGAACGCCGTTTGGGTCGACGCGAACCGAACCTCTTGGACGCTCGAAACGTTTTCGGACGGCGGCGTCGGGATTCGCGTTCCTCTCCCGCCGCGCCGACGCTTCGTTTGCGTCGAACTCGAGTACGTCGTCGACGGCGCGCCTCTCGTCGGACGGCGACGCTTAAAACCGACGGTCTTCCGCTGCGACGTTCCGGCGCTCGGCGGCGTTTGGCGCGCTTGGATTCCGCCCGAATTTCAAATTTGCGAACGCGCCGCCTTTTTCGGCGACGAACGCGACGCCGCGTCTCGTTCGTTCCTCTCGTTCCTTTTCGACGCTCGGACTCGCGACGTCGAAAGGGTCGCCGATCGCTTTTTGAGTCGTTTCGGCGACGAAAACGCGCTTCGACGCGCCCTCGCGAACGCGGGCGAATCCGCGCCGTCCTCCGAAAACGTCGGCGCGGAAGCCTCCGCCGCGTCGCCGACTTGGGGAAACGTTTTCGGCGCTCCGACGCTCGTCGCGCAACTTTTCGCTCCCGCCGCGAAAGCGTCCGCCGACGCGCCGACCGCCGAAACGTCCGACGACGCTTTCCCCTTCGGGCCGCTCGACGCGACGCGCGCCCCGTTCCGCCTTTACGTCGACCGATTCGCGCTGGCGCAAGTTCGCCTAACGCCGACGACGCCCCTTTCCTTCGCGTCCGCGCCCTCCGCCTCCGGCGCGACCGGTCGCGCCGACGCGCTTCGCGTCCGCCGCGTCGCGCTTCAAACGTTGGAAAACGCCCGCGTCGTTCTCGTTTTCGTCGACGACGACCTCGCCGTTTTGACCTCCGACGACGTTCTCGCCGACTTCGCGCCGCAAGACCTCGAAACGACCGGCGACGCGATTTCCGTTCGAAAAATCAAAAACTCCGGCGCGGCGCGGCGTTTTCGCGCTTCGCTCCTCGCCGAAACGTCTCCGCGTTTCGTCCTTTCGACCGCTTGGCCGCAAGTTCGCGACGCCGAGCCCGTTTGGCGCGTCCGCTCCGGCGAAGAAAGCGCCGCCGGTTGGATTCGCGCGACGTCGCCTCTCGACCGCGCGACCGCCGACGGCGTTTGGGTCGTCGAACGTTATTGGCTCGCGGCGCTCGAATGGTTTTGCCTCGTCGCCGTCGTCGTCGCGACTTGGCGCCGACGTTTCGCGACGCCGCGTTTTTTCGTCGCGGTTCTCGGCGTTTCGATCGCCGTTCAATGCGCGGCTCCGCTCGAAGTCGCGCTCGGCGCTCGCGGACTCGCGACCGGCGTCCTTTGCGCTTTCGGTTTTTACAGCGTTCGCTTCTTAGCGCCGCGCTCGGTCGCCGAACGTCGCGACGCGGACGGCGACGTTTCGCGTCTTTCCCGCCTCGCCCGTCGTCCCGCCGATTCGGACGATTCGGCGGTTTCCGGCGACGCCCGCGACAAACTCGACGTCGTCGTCCGCGACGCGTCCGTTCCCGCGACGGTCGACGCCCGCGAACGTCGCCGCGAAAAAGCGACCCCGCCGGAGGAATCGACGCAAGGTTTCGTCGACCTTTCGAAACTTCCCCCCGAAACGCGCCGCCGACTCGAAGGGCCGTCCGACGCTCCGCTCGACGCGACGCGGCGCGCCCCCGAAATCGACGACGCGTCGCCCGAATCGCGTCCGGAAAATCGCCCCGTTCCCCCCTCTTCCCGACAAGGATCGACCTCAATGCAAACGACGACGGCGCTCGCGGCCCTTTCCTTCGCGCTTCTTCTCGGCGTTTCCGCGCTCGGCGTCGCCGCGCCCCCTCGCGCCGAAGTCGACGCCGCTCTCGCGTCCGAAACGCCCGCCGCCGTCTCCGAAGAACCGAGCGCCGGAACGTCGACCGCCGACGCGCCGACTTGGCGCGAACCGCGCCGCGTCTTCGTTCCGATCGACGACGAACGCCGCCCGGTCGGCCCTTATTATTGGGTTCCCGCCGACTTTTACGAAGAAATCCGCTCGACGCTCGCCGAACGCTCGCCGGAACGCTCTTGGCGCGTCGTCGACGCGCTTTACGAAGGCGTCGTCAATCACAACGCGTTCGCCGACGCGACTTCGCTCTTCAATTTAACGGCGGTTTACACCGTCGTTCTCGACGAGCCGAACGCGACGATCGCGCTCCCGGCGACGCGCCTCGCGCCCGATTTCGACGTTAAATTCGACGACATCGCGATCGCGCCGACGTTCGGCGAAGACGGTCGCGAAATCTTTTTCGAAATCGTCGACGCGGAGCCGGGCGAACACGTCCTCGAACTGACGATCGCGCCGCCGCAATTTTCGGAAGCGAACGCCGAAATTTCCTTTCCGATTCCCCGCGTCCCTTCGGCTCGGCTCGAGCTGACCGTCCCGCCGGACGCGCCGACGCTCGACTTCCCGAACGCGCTCGGCAAAACGACGCGCTCGCCCGGTCGCGTCGTCGTCGAACTCGGCGCGATCGACCGTCTCGTCGTCGCGAAAACGGAGCCGAACGTCAAATCGGGCAAAACAAACGTCGACGTCGAACAACTCTTTCTGATGCGCGCTCGCTCGACCCAAGCGGACGTTCGCGCGTCCTTCCGTTGTCAAGTCGTCGGCGGCAAAGTCGACTCGCTCGTTCTCGTCGGCGACCCGCTTTACTCGTTTTCCGGGTACTGCCAATGCGACAAAGCGGAAATCGAATCGGTCGAAACGCTCGCCGACGGTTCGTCGCGCGTCGCCTTTAAAACGCCGATTTCCAGAGCCTTTTCGCTCGACGCGGACTTTGTCGCCCGCAATTTTTCCGGCGTCGGCCGCGCGCGCCTTCCGTCGCTCGCCGTTCGCGACGCTCGCGTTATCAAAAATTGGCTCGCGCTCGTTCCCGGCAGCGACGTCGAATGCGCCGACCTCCCCCCGGCGTCCGAAACGATCGCCGCGTTCCAAAACGCTTGGGGCTCGCCCCTTAAAGAATCGCCGGTCGCCGTTTACAATCTCGATAAAACGCCGCGCGGAGCCGCGATCTCGACGCGCTTAAAGTCCGTCCGTCCGCTCGCGTCCGAAACGACGACGCTCGTTTTCCGCCCGACGCAGGTCGAAACGCGTCTCGTCGCGACGCTCGACGCGCCGACCGAGCTTTTCCGCCTCGACCTCGAAACGCCGACGCCCTTCGCGGTCGACGAAATCGCGCTCTTCGACGAGCAAAACGTCGCCGTCGAAACGCCCGAATTTTTCCTCGACCCCGGAACGCTTTCTCTCCTTTTCCGCGCGCCGCTCAAAGGCCGTTATTCGCTCCGAATCGTCGGCCGCGCGAAAACGACGCTCGACGCCGCCCGCCCCTTCCCGCTTCTCGCGTTGCAAAACGTCGACCGCGCGGAAAGCCGCGTTCGACTCTACCGCGCGGCGAACGCTTACCTCGATTGGACGGCGCCCGCCGCTTGGACGCCGCTCGACGCGCCGCGTCTCGCCGACGTCGAAACGCTCGACCCCGCTCCGTCCGACGACGTTTACCTCGTCGGGGCGTTCGACGCCGTCGTCCCGAACGCCTCGTCGGAAACCGAACCGACGCCGCGTCCGACCCCGATCCGCCCGAGCGACGTCGTCGTCCGCGTCAACGCTCCGCGTCTCGAAGGCGTTCAACGCGTCTTCCTTTATCGCAAAACCGGCGAATCTTGGAAAACGGCGGTCGACTTCCGCGTCGACGTTCAAAACGGCCGCGTCGATCGATTTTGCGTCGCCGCGGACGACGCTTACGCGCTCGAGCCGCTCGACCCCGCCTCCAACTTCGTCGCGACCGAAACGACGCTCGAAACCGGCGAACGCGCCTACCTCTTCCAACCGAAAAAAACGCCGTTCGTCGGCCCGGCGGAGTTCGTTTTCGTCGCGACGATGAAAAATAAAAACGAAAACGTTCGCCTTCCCCGCTTCCGCCTCCTTCCGGCGTCGGCGCGCGAAGACGTTTCCGGCGTTCGTCGGTTCGCGTTCCTCCCGCAACGTTTCAACGCGACGCCGATTCGTTGGGAAACGGAAAACCTCCGCCCCGTCGCTCGCGAAGATTACCCGACGACGCTCGGCGACGCGTCCCGCGAACTGACGCGAGGAACCGCCGCGCTCGTCGCCGGCGGCGCGTCGAGCGATTCGCCGACTTTCCTCGTTCCTCCGGCGATCCTCACGATCGAGTCCGGGATGTCGAACGTCGACGCCGTCGACTTCTCCATCCTCGAAACGCAAACCGCCGACGCCGACGCTTGGCTCGCGTCCGAAAACGACCGCCTCCAAATTTCGCGCGCCCGTTCGTCGTTTTACGTCGACGCTCGCGGCGACGTCTTCGTTTCGTCGACCTTTTCGTTGCGTCCCAACGCGCCGCTCGAATGCGTTTTACTCGTTCCGGAATCGGCCCGCGTCCTCGAAGCGACGGTCAACGGTTCTCGTCGCCGCGTCGAAAATCTCGGCGGAGGACGCTGGACGATCGACCTCGACGCGACGCGCGTCGGCAAACGCCTCGAAGTCGCCGTCCAATTCCCGCCCTCCGACCCGCCGCGTTCCGAACGCACTCTTTTCGGCGCGCGCTCGACGACTTGCGAACTCGTCGCGCCGCGTCTCGAAGGCGCCGCGCCCGACGAAACGACTTGGTTCTGCGCCTTCGAATCGTTCGACGCCGCCGGGCCCCGTTGGCGCGTCCGCCAATACGACGTCGCGGAATCGGACGCCGGCGACGCTCCGGAACGCCCCGAAACGCGCCTCGCGCCGGTTCGTTACTCCGACGCGAACGAACTCCTTTTCCGTCTTTGCGTCGACGACGCGAACGCGCTCCTCGCCGAACTCGAACGCGACGCCGCGCTCTTCGCCAACGCTCGCGCCGACGAATTCGAACGCCGCCGCGTCCGCTGGGCGCGCGCTTGGCGCCGCAACGAACGCGAAATCGCCCGCTTCGTCGCGCCCGACCGCGCCGTCGACTCGCTCTCCCCGACGCAACGCGACGCTTTCCTCGCCGTTCGCGCCGAAGCGCCGCTCGACGCCCCCAACGCGCCCGAAAATTCGCCGCTCGAAACTTGGTCGAACGCCCGCTATCGCGAAATTGTCGAGCAAAAAGAGAAACTCGAAGGCGCGTACCGCTTCCCCGACGTTTCGGAAGACGCGCCGAACGTCGCGCCCGAAATTCTTTGGGCGGTCGACCAAACGCTGAACGCCCGCGTCCTCGCCGGTTGGACGAACGCGAACCTCGACCGAATCGTCGTCGTCGCGCCCGTCGAACGTTTCGACTTCGTCGCGTCGCGCTTCGCTTCGGCTCTTTTCGTTCTCGCGGCGACCGCGATCGCGCTTCGTTTGCTCCGTCCGTCGCCGAACGCGTCCCGTTTCCAACGCGTTTTATTCCTTTTCCTCGTCGGTTGCGCCGCGCTCGCGTTCCTCGTTCTCGGTTGGCGCGCGCTCGGACTCGCGTTCGTTCTTCTCCTCGCGCTCCTTCCTCCGCTCCTCGAAACGACGCGTCGCCGCGACGCGCTCCTCCGTCGAACGGTCGAAACCGCCGCGCCGCCTCCGGCGCCCGCTTCGGACGCGCCGCTCGAAATCGAAACGACCGAATCGCTTTTCGTCGCCCGTCGCTCCGACGCCGCCGAAGCGCCGCCCGCCCAAGACGACGACTCCGAACGTCGGTAAAAAAATCGGCAAAAATCGAAAAAACAAACGCGGCGACAGGGTCGGCGCCGCGCCCCCAACTTGACAGAACCAAGCGGCGACGCTATAATGAACGAGTTAAATTGGAGAAATTGAGCGCCGGTCGCGTTCCCTCGTCCGAGGAAGCGCGTCTTTTGCAAAGAATATAAAAAATTGAACGCCGTCGACTTCGCGCGTTTGCGCCGCCTTTGGGAGCGCGCCGCCGTCGGTCGAGCGCCGTTCGCCGTTATTTTTTCGTCGCGCCGTCGACGACGCCTCGCTTATCCGCGGCGCCGCCGTCAAAACGCGAACGAACGACGTTATATCTTAAGACAATATTGAAATAAAATTAAAATGGGTAAAGATAAGAAAAAGAGCGACTGGGAAAATCTGCAAGAGATGCTGTCGCAAGACGTCGACGCGACGCAAAACGTCGACGATTGGAGCGCCGACGATTCTTCGACCGCGCCCGCCGTCGAAGCCGAAGCCGAACAAAGCGTCGCGAAAACGCCCGCCGCGAAAACGAAACGCGTTTGCGGCGATAAAAAAGCGAAAGCGACCAAAGCTCGCAAAAAACCGGCTCCGAAAACGGACAAAATCGACGCCGCGCTCGCGGCTCCGGTCGCCGACGCGTCGCAAGACGCCGAAACGGTCGACTTGACGGTCGCCGAAACGGAAAAAGCGCCGAAAAAACGTCGTCGCGCGACGAAAAAAGTCGAACAAGACGAAACCGAATTGGTGAAAAACGTTCTGAAACTCGAAAGCGAAACGAAAGCGAAAAAACGAGCGCGCGCCAAAGCCGCCGAAGCGAATCCGTTCGTCGGTTTGCTGTCGCAAATCGAACGCGTCGCGCAAGACGAACCGGTCGCGGACGCGGTTTCGGAACCGGTCGAAACGCAAGAAGTCGAATCCGTCGTCGAAACGTCGGAACCGGTCGCGGTCGACGCGTCGGAAACGAACGTCGAATCGAGCGATTTCTTCGCCGCCGACTTCTTCGCCGATTCGAACGTCGAAGAACTTGAAATTTCTTGGGGCCGTCCGCGCGTCGACGAACCGGAAGCGGTCGTTGAAGACGTCGTCGCCGAACCGGAAGCGGAACCGGTCGCCGAAGCAACCGACGACGCGCCGGTCGAAACCGCCGTCGAAGAAACCGCTCCGCGTCGCCGCGAACGCCGTCGCCGTCGCCGCGACGATCGCGCGCCCCGCGAAGAAGCGAGCGTCGCCGACGCGTTCGACGACGTTAAAACCGACGTCGACTTGAACGACCTTGAAGCGTTTTTCGCGACCGACGTCGAAGACGAAGGCGTCGGTTTCGCACCGCGTCGCGAGTCGAAAAAAGCGGAAAAAGTCGCGCAAGAAGAAAAAACCGAACGCGTTGAAAAAGCGCGCCCGGTCGAAGAGTCCGAACGTCCCGCGGTTTGCGTCGACGCGTTCGACGCCGACGAAGACGACGAAACGCGCTCGAAGCGGAAACGTCGCCGCCGTCGCAACGGTCGTCGTTCCTTCGAAGACGAAGCCGAAACGCCGACGTTCGACGCGGAACCGGTCGAAGCCGAACCGGAAGTCGCCGAAGAAACGGAAACTTTCGA
Organism: Thermoguttaceae bacterium; assembly: GCA_017937485.1. Lineage (GTDB taxonomy): Bacteria > Planctomycetota > Planctomycetia > Pirellulales > Thermoguttaceae > RUG369. Next base: position 73,557 of record JAGBDN010000069.1, on the reverse strand, counting down.
AGCGGAACGCGCGCCCCGCGAGCGCCGCCGTCGCGAACGTCGTCCGCGTCGCGAACGCGAAGCCGACGCCGAAACGTTCGAAACCGTCGACGCGAACGACGAACGCCGCGTCGAAGCGCCGGAACGCGTTTTGCCGAGTTGGAGCGACGCGATTTCGCACGTCGTTCGCTTCAATATGAGCCGTCGCGTCAACCGCCGTCGTTAATTTCGCTTGAAAGTTAGCGTCTACTTAAACGCCGTTTCTCCGGAAGCGGCGTTTTTTTATCGTCGCGCCTTTCCCTTAAACTTCCCTTAAACTTCTCGGAAACTTTGCTCAAATTTCGCGCCCATCCGCGGATTCAACGGTTAAAACGATTGTCCGCCTTTTTTCGCGAACGCCGACGACGTCGAAAATCCGGAACGCGCCAAAAAAAACGCCGTCTCGCTAAAAAAATTTCCCAAAAACTTCCAAACGCGGGCAAAAAAAGAGCGCTCGACGCCGACAAATAGCCGAAAAAGGTAAAGAAAAAAGAGCCGCGTCGTTTGGAAACGCGGTTCGGTCGTCCGTAAATTGCGCGCCAAGGCAAAATTTTCGCATTTTTGCAAAAATTACTGAACCCTTTTCCGCAAATTTACGATAAACCTTTCAGCGCCGACGTCGGGACTTTGCTTCACGACGGCGCGACGATTCCCCGCTTGACGAGCGGAAGCCGAGTCGTCGTCGCGTCGACGGTCGAGTCGGCGGCGTTTTCCGTTTCCTTCGCCGATTTTTCGTTTCGAGCGCTCGTTTTCGAGGCGAACGTCGAGTCGAGGAAAAAACGCGAAACGTCGGTTTGCCGACGCGTCGCGCAACGACGAGATACCGACGATTTTCAACGCTTTTTCGCTCAACGCCCCGTCGTCGAGCCGCTCTTCGAGAGCGTCCGCGAGCGAAAACCGTCGAACGTCGGCGACAAAAAAAGTTTCATTAACCGCAACCATACGAAAATCCGAGATCACGCAAACGTATTGTTCGATCGAACGGCGATCGAGCCCGTCGCGTCGTTTCAAGTCGTTCGTTCGCCGCAGGACGCGCGACGAACGCCTCGACGCTCGCCCCGGTCGCAACGAACGACGAACGTCGGTTGGAGAACAAGCGTTCCAAACGATCGACACAAGATCTTGGCAGGAGGAAAAGGCATGCGACGTTTGTTCGTACCGGTGTTTTTCGGCTTTGTTATCGCTCTCGGCGTTTCGAGCGCTCAAGCCGGCAACCAAGAAGAAGCCAACAAAATCGCGCAACGTTTAACGCAACAATACCCGCAATATAACATCGAAGTCGCTTACCAAGAAGGCAAAGTTCGCCTTCGCGGCGAAGTCGGTTCGGAAGCCGACAAAGCGGAAATCGCGAACTTCGTTCGTCGCATTCCGAAAGTTCGCTCCGTCTCCGAAACGATGACCGTTTCGGCGGGCGCCGCTTACGTCGAAGCCGCTCCGGCGATCCAATACGCCGAACCGGCGACCGGCATTCGCTCCGTCCAAGCGCTGACCCCGGCGACTCCGGCTCCGGCCGCCGCCCCGGCTCCGGCCCTTCCGGCTTCCCCGGTCGCTCCGGCCGCCGCTCCGGCCGCTCCGGTTGAATACGAATACGCGGGCGCTCCGATCGGCGTTCCGGCCGAAGCGACGGTCGTCGGCGCTCCGGGCGCGGTTCGTTCGCCGAGCGACTTCTTCGCTCCGCAAGGCGCCGCCACGGTCGCCGCGCAAAACGGTCAACCGAACCTCCCGAACTACGCTTGGCCGAGCTACGCCGACTACCCGAACTACTCGCAAGTCGCGTATCCGAAACAATACGCCGCGAACGCGTTCCCGTACATCGGCCCGTTCTATCCGTACCCGCAAGTCCCGATGGGTTGGCGCAAGGTTACGATGGAATGGCACGACGGCTACTGGTGGCTCGACTTCAACGACGGCTCGCAAAAAGGCCCGTTCTCGCCGCTCTTCCGTCAACCGTCGTCGTACCGCAAGTAGTTTGACCGGTCGAACGAACGCTTAATCGCCTTCGTTCCCGTCGAACCCCGACTTTGACGAACGTCGGCTCGGACTTCCCGCAACGGAACGTTCGAGCCGACGTTTTTTGTCGCCCGTTTTCCTCGAAACGCTCGCGCTCGTCGTTCGAACGCGTTCGCCTTCACGTTAAGGAACCTCCAATGCCGATTTACGAATACCAATGCCAACGTTGCGACGCGGTTTTCGAAGCGCTCGTTTTCTCGTCGACGAAACCGACTTGTCCGGAATGCGGAACGGAAGAAATTTCCCGTTTAATGAGCGCGCCCGCTTCGCCCCGCTCCGACGCGCCGTCGACCCCGTGCGGCTCCGACTGCGGCGCGCCGCGCTCCTGCTGCGCCGGCGGTTGTTGCCCGCACGCTCATTAATCGCCGCCGTTTAAGAAAACGTCTATAGTGTTAATAACAAAAACGCCGCCTCGAATCGCTTCGAAGCGGCGTTTTTCGTCGTATGTTCGGCGACGAGAACTTACAGCGCGTTCTCTTCGTAATCGTCGAACCGATTTTTCGGCGCCGGGAAGAGCTTGCAAAGTCCGATCCCGCCGAAGTATAGCACGATCAAACACGCCAGCATAAAGAGCATGCTCCACGGGTCGGGCGGCGTGATCAACATCGCGAAGCAGGCGACGCTAAAGATCGCGACGCGCCATTTCTCCATATAAACCTGCACCGTGAAAATTTGCAGTCGTTCGAGAACGAACATCGCCAACGGAAGTTGGAACGCCGCGCCGAAAGCGACCGGAATCAGGAGCGCGAAGTTCAACCATTCGCTAATCCGCGCGTCCGGCTCGATGTTCATTCCGGCGTTAAAGCGGAAGAGGAACGACAACACGAACTCGAACACGACGAAAAACGCCAGCGAAAAACCCGCTAAAAAGAGAACGACGCTAAGCGGCAGAAAACGGTACACATATTTCTTCTCGCTCGGGTAAAGACCGGCGCCGACGAAACGCCAAAAATAGTAAAAGACGCCGGGACTTCCCAAAACGACGCCCAGGAAAAGCGCCGTCTTCAGGAAGATCAAGAACGATTCTTGCACCGACAACGAACGCGCTTTCGTTCGCGGGTCGTCGGCGATTTTTTCCCAAAGGATGACGGAAATCGGCTCGTTCGGATCGACGCCGCTCAACGACGTTTGCGTCGGCAAGACGTTCTTAAAACGCGCGAAATTGTCGACTTCCTCTAATTTCGCAAGGCGTTTCGTTTCATATTCCGGACGCGAAAAAGTCGTCGTCGCCGAAACGCCCGAACCGCGCAACGTCTCCAAGTCTTGCGGGAAGATGTAAAAAGTCTTCGCGGTCATTCGGAGCTTGCTCGGGAGCGCCGCGACTTCTTCGGAGTAACCCAACTCCAAAAGCTCTCGACGCTTCTTTTCCAGCTGCTTTTGCGATTGCAAAATATGATAATTTTCGAGCGATTTTTTCAACGGGCGTTGCACGTAATCGACCGCCATCGTCGCCATCGACGGAGCGAAACCGAGCGGAATCACCGAAATCAGGAGCCCGCCGACGACGCAAAGAATCGCGCCGATCATACAAACGCGCAGTTCGTCCAAATGTTCCAAAAAGGACATCGACGACTGGTTGAACAAATCCTCGTCTTTTTTTGTTCGGGGCATTGGAAGACCGTTCAAAGGGAAAAAGGGGAAAACAGCGCGCGGACGCCGATTTTACCGCGTCCGCGCAATCGCTAAACTTTCTTCAGTATACCGCAAACCGCCCCGTTTGACAAGGGAAAATCCGCCGCAAGTCGCGTTAAACAGGAAAAAGTAGGAAAACCAGGCAAAATAATCGTTACTTTGTCGGCCCGCCTTCCTTTTTTATTCTTTCGCCTAACTTCTCGCGACGGCGTCGAACGCGGGCTCAAAATTCCCGTTGGCAAAAACGACCGAAAACGTTAAAATAACGCCGACGGTCGCCGCCGTCGCGCTCCGTTTTTCCCGCATCGCGCCTTATTCCCGTTGATTTCGTCCGTTTATGCCGTCCGTTTTTTCCCCGTCCGACGCGTATTTTTCCGCGAACCGTCCGTTTTTTCTCCCCGACGTTTTCCCGACGCCGGCCCTCGAACGAGCGGAAATCGCCGCCTCGTCGGAGCTTCCCGTTTTCATTTCGGGCGCTCCCGGCGTCGGCAAGGAAACGCTCGCCCGCCTGATCGCCGCTTCGTCGGAACGCTCGCGAGCGCCGTTCGTCAAAATCCGTTGCGACCGTCTTTCGCCCCGTCAAGCCGCCTCGCTCTTGACCGTTCGTTTGGAAGACGCGGCAAACTCGGCGTTTTACGCAGTTTCGGCAAACGACGCAAAGAACGCGCCGGTTTCGCTGAACGACGCTTGGGCGGAAGCGGTCGGCGACGGCGTTCTTTATTGGGCGGAAGTCGACGCGCTCCCGGCTCGCGCTCAACGGCGTTTGGCGACGCTCCTCGCGGAAAACGCCGCGCCGTTTCGGTCGATTCTCGGCTCGTCGCGCCCGTTCGTCGACGCGGCTCGCGACGGCGCGTTTGTCCCGGAACTCGAAACGATTTTAACGGCTTTTCCAATTTTTCTACCGTCGCTTTCCGCTCGACGCGCCGAATTGCCGACGCTCCTTTCGCCTTTTTTGCGCGACGCGGCGAACCGACTCGGCGTTTTGCCCTTGGTTCCAACCGAACGCGAACTCGAAATCGCCGCCAAACTCGATTTTCGCCAAAATCTCCGCGATCTGCGCCGTTATTGCGAACTCGCGACGCTTCAAGGCGCCCTCCCGCGAACGCTTCCCGCCTCCGCCGCGTCTCCGCCGGACGTTGAAACCGTCGAAAATCGGCAAGTCGGGCAAAAAGCGCAAGATTTAACGCCGAATCGTCGAAACGAAACCGACGAAACGCCGCTAACGAAGGAAAATTTCCCGACGCTCGACGCGGCCGCCAAAGCGCACGTCGTCGCCGCGCTCCGCTTGACCGGCGGAATCGTCGAGGGCCCGTCCGGCGCCGCCGCGTTGTTGGCGATCAATCCGCACACGCTCCGCGCTCGAATGCGCAAACTCGGCCTCGATTGGGCGAAAATCCGCGACGAATCCCGATAATCGCGCCGTTTTTACCTTTTCGTTAACGTTAAATTCGCAAGCCGTTCGTCCGTTCGCGCCGATTCGCGGAAAAGCGCCGCCGCTCCTTGAAAATTTTGCGGAAAAGGTTACAATCGTCTCACCGACGGAAATCCGCGCCGATTATCGCTTCGTTATTCAAAATTCACGCGCGGGTCGTTCGCTTCTCCGCTTTTTTAAGGATCGCTCAATGAAATTGAATCCCAACGTTGTTTTTCGCCAAGACGAACCCGAAGTCGGCGTTCTTTACGTTCCTCAAACTTGCGCGCTCAACGGCGCCGGAATCGCTCTTTGGAAGGCGCTCGAAGCGGGCGCGGACAGAGCCGGTCTCGTCGCCGCGTTGAAAGCGACGTTCGCCGTTTGCCCCGACGACGCGACGCTCGAACGGGACGTCGACGCGTTCCTCGCCGAACTCCTGCAAAAAGGATTCCTCCTCGAAGAAGCCAACGGCGTTTGACCCGCCGCCAAACTTTCGTCCCCCTTAATTTCGATAATCTCAACGTTTAAGGAGCGCTCTTATGCGACGTTTTCCCCTTGACTCCGAGTTTTCGCCCTCCCGCCGTCAGTTCGCGAAACGGTTAAGCGCCGCGCTTGTCGGAACGTTCGCCGTCGGGCCGAAACTTTTCGCCCAAGACGCGCAAACCGCCGAAACCGCGCAAGCCGCTTCGTCGAAGCCGGTTTTCATCCGTCGCGGCGCCGACCCTTGGATTCTCGAACACAACGGCAAGTATATTTGGAGCGAATCGAACAACGCGAAACGCCAAATCGTTCTCTCCGTCGGCGACTCTCCGGACAAGCCGAGCCGCCCGCGCGCCGTTTGGACCGCGCCGGAAAAGGGCCCGTACTCCCGCGAACTTTGGGCGCCGGAAATTCACTTTATCGACGGTCGTTTTTATATTTACTTCGCGGCGGACGACGGCGACAATAAGAACCACCTAACTTACGTTCTCGTCTCGGAAAACGACGATCCGTTCTCGGAATACCGCCTCGAAGGGCCGCTTTACACCGGCGACGACTTCGAAGGGAAAACGAACAACCGTTGGGCGATCGACTCGACGCTTTTCGAACATAAGGGCAAGCGTTACCTGATTTGGTCCGGTTGGGAAGACGACCGCGATATTCAGTACCTTTACGCCGCCCCGATGAAGTCGCCGACGGAAACCGCCGGGCCGCGCGTCAAACTTTGCGACAACGTCGACTTCCTTTGGGAACGGGTCGAGGAACGCCTCGGAACGCGCGGTCTCAACGAGGGCCCGGAACTCGTCGTCGCGCCGAACGGTCGGACGTTCGTTTCGTATTCCTGCGGCGCGAGTTGGCTCCCGACGTACAAAGTCGCGCTCCTCGAGTTCGTCGGCGACAACCCGCTCGACCCGGCCTCTTGGCGCAAGCTCGACAAGCCGTTCCTGCAGAGCGACGAAAACCTTTTCGGCGTCGGGCACGGTTCGTTCGTCCGCGACGCGAACGGTCGAACGCTTTACTTCTATCACGCGAAGCTCGACCGTTCGCCCGGTTGGAACCGCGCCGTTTACTATCGCCCGGTCGAGTTCGACGCCGACGGCCTTCCGCGCTTGAAGTAACGCCGTCCCCCTAAATTGCGCAAACCGCCGATTTTAACGCCGTACCCGCGTTCAAGTCGGCGTTTCCCCAACGCAAAAACGACGGTCGCCCGTTTGGACGCGCCGTCGTTTCGCTATTTCTTGCCTAATTTTAACGAATTTCCCGTTTTTGCCGCGTTTAGAGTCGCCAGTAAAGATACCCGGCGCGTTCGTATTCGTCGCGGTCGAAGAGGCCTTTCAGGTCGAGGAGCGTTTTGACGCCGCTTCCGAAAAAGCCCGCGATCTCCGTTTCGGTCAGCGCCGCGAACTCCCGATGCGCGACCGCCAAAACGACCGCGTCCATTTCCCGAACGTCGGCCAAGTCGACGAATTCGACGCCGTAAAGCGCCCGCGCCTCTTCCGCGTCGGCGATCGGGTCGGCGACGACCGGCTCGACGCCATATTCGCGCAACTCCTTAACGACGTCGAAAACCTTCGTGTTCCGCGTGTCCGGGCAATTCTCCTTGAAGGTGAACCCGAGAATCGCGACGCGGGCGCCCTTAACCGTTTTGTCCGCTTTAATCAAATTTTTGACGAGATTTTCCGCGACGTAACGCCCCATATCGTCGTTAATGCGCCGTCCCGCCAAAATAATTTGGCTCCGGTACCCAACCTGCTCCGCCTTGTACGTCAAATAATAAGGGTCGACGCCGATGCAATGCCCGCCGACGAGCCCGGGAGCGAACTTCAAAAAGTTCCACTTCGTCCCGGCGGCCTCCAAGACCGACTTTGTGTCGACGCCGAGTTTGTTGAAGATGATCGACAACTCGTTCATAAAGGCGATGTTAATATCGCGCTGGCAGTTCTCGATCACCTTCGCCGCCTCCGCGACCTTGATCGACGGCGCCCGGTAAACGCCCGCCTCGACGACGAGTTCGTAAACCTTCGCGACGACGTCGAGCGTCTCCGCGTCCATTCCGGAAACGATTTTGACGATCGTTTCGAGCCGCCGCTCCTTGTCGCCCGGGTTGATGCGCTCTGGAGAATACCCGACCTTAAAATCGACGCCGCAACGCAAACCGGATTCCCGCTCCAAAATCGGAACGCAAACGTCCTCGGTAACGCCGGGATAAACGGTCGACTCGTAAACGACGACGCTTCCGGGCGTTAGGTTGCGCCCCAAAATCCGGCTCGCCCCCTCGACCGGCGACAAATCGGGCGTATGATCGTCGCGCACCGGCGTCGGAACGGCGACGACGTGAAACTTCGCTTCCCGCAACTTCGTTTCGTCGGACGTAAACTCGACGGTCGTCGCTTTCAACGCGTCGGCGCCGACTTCGTTCGTCGGGTCGATTCCGGAGCGGTAAAGCGCGATTTTCTTCGCGTTAATATCGAACCCGACGACCTTGGCCTTTTTCGCGAACGCGACCGCGATCGGCGTCCCGACGTATCCGAGCCCGATCAGCGAAATCTTTTCCTCGCCGTCGACGATTTTTCGATACAACGCGTTCATATCGCCCGTTTTCCTTCTTTTGCGCAATTCCCCGGAGTCGCCGCCAAACGTTCCGCGACGCCTCCCCATACTGGCTTATATTGATTTTTTATTAGTTTTATTATTTTTAATATTATCGATAAAACCGGGCTCCGTCTTTCGCTATTTTGCCGCGACGGCGAAAAATCGCGCCGAAAATGTCAAAAACGCTCCCCAGCCTTATCTAAGACCTCCCCCCCCTTTCAACTCCGACTCGTCGAAAAATCTCTCTCCGAACGCAAGTGCGAAAGCGTTCCCCCGAAACGCCAAAACGACGCCGCCCGCCGCCCCGCGCTCGCGAGTCGACGTTCGACGTCGTTTCGTTTTTTCAAACGGCGTTCGATTTTACGCCGCTTTTTCGATTAGAGCGTCAACTTCCAAGGTTCGCGGTACGGAACGCCGAGGAGTTCGTTCGCCGCTTCGTCGTTGGTAATCCGTTCGTTTTCGGCGTCCCACTCGAGCCGCAACCGCGTTTTCAGCGAAATATTCGCCAAATGGCTCATCGTCGTGCTGAGGTGCGCCTCCTCGACGTCGGTATTCGGCGTTTTGCGCGACCGCATGCAGTCGAGGAAATTTTGCGCGTGCAACGCCGTCGCGTCGAGATTCATTTGCGCGGCGCCTTCGATCGCGATCGTTTCCTCCGCCGCGCGCGGCTCCTTCGTTTGGAACTGCCCCGGTTTCTCCGGTTTGATCAGGAGGCGATTGTCGTAAATATAGCCGGTGCTTTGCGTTCCGCGGAACTCGACGTATCCGAGCGCGCGGAAATTTTCGTCGGTCGCCATAATCGGGTTCCCGTTCCCTTCGAAGTGGTTGAAGGTCGCCAAGCGGCCCGACGCGAACTCGAAGCAAACCGCCATCGTGTCCGGAATGGTGCGGTCGTCGTCGACGACGAACTTCCCGCCCATCGCGCAAATCGACGCCGGCGCTTTTTCGTTCAAGAACCAGCGAATCATATCGAAAAAGTGAACGCCCTGGTTCGCGACTTGCGAGCAATATTCGTCCCACCAACGGAATTTATACGGCGTAATGTTTTCCTGATACGCCCGTTCGGCGCGGGGCCCGATCCAAAGTTCCCAATCGAGGTTTTCCGGCGGCGCGGTCGGTTTCGCCTTCCCCATTCCGTTCGGGTACATATTCGAACAATGGCAAGTCCGCGCGACCGTCGCCCGCCCGATTTTGTTTTCGAGCCCGATTTCCGCGACCTTGCGATAAAGCGGCGACGAACGCCGGTGAATCCCGACCTGAACGACGCGCTTGTATTTTCGCGCCGCTTCGACCATAGTTCGCCCTTCGACGACCGACGTCGCGAGCGGTTTTTCGCAGTAAACGTCGAACCCGGCCTTGCACGCCTCGACCGTTTGATACGCGTGCCAATGGTCGGGCGTCGCCAAAACGACCGCGTCGACGTCGGAGCGTTCGTAAATCTTGCGGAAGTCGGTTTCGAGCGTTTGCGAACCGTCGCCGAACTTCTCCGCCGCGTTGGCCAGCGTCTTCGAGTCGACGTCGCAAAGGGCCGCGATCTTCATATCGCTCGACTTTTTGAACGCTTGCAAGAGTTGCGAACCGCGGTTGGCGACGCCGAGGAACGCGAGTCGGATTTTATCGTTGGCGCCGAGAATTTCGGCTTTCGACGTCGGCGTCTGCAGCGCGGCCAAGCCGAAAGCGAGCGACGTCGCGGCGCTTCGTCGGACAAAAGAACGGCGATTCATCGAAGATTGACGGTCGGACACGGCGGCCCCCTTTCGTTGCGTTCAACGCAAAATAAGCAAAACAGGCAAAATTGCAAAAGTAAAAAACGCGTTCGAACGCCTTTGCGTCGACGCGCCGACTAAAGTATAACGGAACGGAACGCGATTTTCAAGCAATTTCGCGACAATTTCGCCGCGCCCGTTGAAAAATTTTAAGAAAACGTTATCATTAAAGAAACGTCGGGCTTCCGTCGGCGCCGATCGAACGCCGGGAAGAACCGCGTCAAAAAAGCGCAAGAAAACAATGAAAAGAACCGAAAACGAAACCGACGCGACGCGCCGTCCGACGCCGGAAGAGTATCGCGCCGCCCGACGCCGAGTTCAACGCGAAACGGCCCGCGTCGTCAAACGAACGCTGATCGGAATCGCGCTCTTCGCCGGAATGTATTACCTCTTCTTGGCGACGAACGCCCGCCGAGTCGCGCCGCCGAACGAACCGAACGCGACGCAAACGACCGTCGACGCCGAAAACGCTCCGACGCCCGAAACGCCCGCCGAAAACGTCGCGACGCCGACGCCCGCGACGCCGTAAATTTTGGACGCCTTTTTTCGCCCTATAGTATTAATGACAAAATCGCCGCAAGAAATCGCCTCCGCCAACGATTCGCTCCTGATGAAAGCGCTCCGTCGCGAACCGGTCGACCGCCCGCCTATATGGTTAATGCGTCAAGCCGGACGCTATATGACGGAGTATCGCGCCGTTCGCGAGGGCCGAACGTTCCTCGAACTCTGCAAAAACCCGAAACTTTGCGCCGAAGCGATGCAAACGGCGGTCGAGCGTATCGGCGTCGACGCGGCGATCATCTTCTCCGACTTGCTCCCGATTCTCGAGCCGATGGGCTTCGACCTCTCGTTCGTCGCCGGAGACGGCCCGAAAATCGGGAATCCGTTCCGCGACGCCGACGACTTGGCCCGCGTTCGCGAACTGGTCGACGTTTCGCCGCTCGATTACGTCTTCGAGACGGTCGCCGAGACGCGCCGCGCCGTCGCGCCGCTCCCGGTGATCGGGTTCGCGGGCGCCCCGTTCACTCTCGCCGGATACGCGATCGAAGGGGGGACGAGTCGGCAATTTTTGCGAACGAAGGCGTTAATGTATTCCCAACCCGACGTTTGGCGCGAACTCCTCGGACGTTTGGCGCGCTCGGCGGCCCGGTACCTGAACGCGCAAATCGACGCGGGCGCCGACTGCGTTCAAATTTTCGACAGCTGGGTCGGCTGCCTCGGCGTCGACGATTTCCGTCGTTTCGTCTTGCCGTCGCTACAAGAATTGCGTCGCGAGTTGAAGCCCGGCGTCCCGGTAATCTATTTTGGAACCGGAAATCCGGCGCTTTTGCCGTCCTTCGCGGAGGTCGGAACCGATTGCGTCGGCGTCGATTGGCGGATTCCGATCGACGACGCTTGGGCGCAAATCGGGCCCGACCGCGCCGTTCAAGGAAACCTCGACCCGGTCGTTTTGCTCGGCCCGCAAGAGACGATTCGCGCCGAAGCGACGCGGATTCTCGACCACGTCGGCGACCGCCCCGGCTTCATTTTCAACCTCGGACACGGGATTTTGAAGGAAACGCCGGTCGAGAACGTTATTTGCCTCGTCGAAACGGTCAAAAATTGGCGCCGCGCTTAACGTTATTTCCCGCCTATTTCCCCCGTTTTAACGTCGACGGTAAAATTTTCTCGTCGACCTCCTTTTACCCCTTAACCTCGCTTATTAAACGCCGTTCAATTTCGTTTCAATGCGCCGTTTTGAGCCCAAGAATTCTTTCGGTTGGACGTTTTTCGTCTTAATCGTCGCGTCCTTTTGGAACGTCGCGACGGTTAATTTCGACGCGTCGCCGTCGAGCGCGCCCGCCGTCGCGAGCCGTTCGACCGTCGAAAATTCTTCCTCGCCGCTCGACTCGTTCGCTCAAACGCTCGACTCGGAAAGCGCCGCCCCTCTTCGCGACCTTTCCGAACCGACGTCGGAATTGTTTGAAGCGTCTTTGCGCGGCGTCCCTCGACGCGTTCAAGACTCGACGCGGCGGCGAATCGGCGACGACTTTTCGTCCCTCGGCGGCTCGGCGAAATCGTCGTCCGTTCGCGCCTTTTCGTTCTCCGCGCTCGGTCTTTCGTCGGCGGTTTTTCGTTCTTTTTGGGCCTGTCAATCGGCTTCGCGCCCCCTCTTTCTAACGTTGCGTTCTCTTCGCAATTGACGTTTATTGGTCGCCGACGCGGCTTTATAACCGTGCAAAATTCAATCCAAAATCCAATAAACAACAATTAGCCGCGAAACGCCGTTTTCGCGACGCTTATAAGAGAATATTCGCTAGAAAGAACAAGATGGGTCTTGAAAATCTTAGCGCGAACGCGCTCGCCGTCGTTTACTCCCTTCCCGCTCTCCCGATTTTTTGCGCCGGTTGGCTCTCGCAAATCCGCGCCGACCGCTGCGTCCGCCGACTGACCGACGTCGACGCCGGCGTCGCTTCCGACGTCGCGCTCGCCGCTTTCTTGAAAGAGGTCGACTTGACCGACGTCGAAGTCGTTAAGAGCGAAAATTATATGCAGAACGAATACGTCGCCGCCCAAAACAAGATTCTTTTGAGCCCGGACACGCTCGGACGGCGCGACGTCGCTTCGGTCGCGTTGGCGTTGCGCGCCGGAGCGCAAGCGGTCGCCGAACGTCGTTCGCCGGAAAAACCGAGCCGCGTTCGCGCTCTGCACGCCGCCGAAAACATCGCGTTTTGGGGAGCGTTCAGCATTTTGGCGTTCGGGATTATGTCGGCGACGCTCGCGACGACGCTTCTCGGATACGGGTTGGTCGCGCTCGTTTACGGACTTTGGCGCGTCCGAACGAAGATTTTGCGCGAAATCGACGCCGTCGCCCTGAAATTCGCGAAAACGAATCCGGCGATTCCGCAAGAAACGGCTCGCCTCGTCGAGCAAGCGCTGAAAGCCGAACGCGTTAAATTCTAATCGCGGCGTTTGCCGACCCAAGCCGTTTGCACTAGAGTCGGCGCGCCCTTCCGACGCGTCGACTCGTTAGCTTCTTCGCCAAAATCCCGGCGTCAAAATCGCCAATACGATCCAAATTTCTAAACGTCCGATCAACATCGCGCCGCTATACAGCAATTTCGTCGGCGCGGAAAGGAATCCGTAATTCTCCAAAGCGCCCATTTTACCAAACGCGGGGCCGACGTTGGAAAACATCGAGAGCGCGGCGCCCGACATATCGACTAATTTTTCAATTTGCGGCGACGGCGCGTCCGCCCAAGGCGCGTCCGATTCCCAACAAAGGGTCGCCGCCGTTAACGTCAAAATCAAAACGCTCAACGTTATTAAATGAACGACGACGGAATTCAACATATCGCGCTCTAGATTTTCGCCGTTGTATCTCGTCGCGCGCACCACGTTCGGGCTGTGCGTCCGTTCGACGCCCAACAAAATCGCTTTTCCGAGAAGAACGACGCGATAAATTTTCGCGCCGCCGGCCGTGCTTGCCGCGCATCCGCCGCAAAACATAACAAACGCTAATATAAGAAGCGTCGTCGCGTTCCAAAGTTCGTACCGCGTCGCGGCGAATCCCGTTCCGGAGGCCAACGAAACGACGGTGAAAGCGGAAATCCGCAACGAATCGAGCCAAGACGCCGACGCGTCCGTTTCGCTTGTCTCGCTATTCGCCGCAAGTTCGCCGACTCGCCCCAACGTTTTATTTTCGCTATTCGAGTTATTTTGCGCGTTCTCGCCGCTCTTCGCCGAACTCTCGTTTTCTCCGCCGAGCGAGCCGGAAATCCGCGGGAAGGTCTCCGTCGCCCAAACGACGTCGCGCTCGGCGACTTTCGCTTCGCCTTGCAACGTCGCGTTTTGCGGCGCCGTCGTCTTTTCTTCGACCCGCGCTTCCGCCGACTTCTTAAAATCCCCTTTGGCGCAACCGAAACCGAACGTCGCGACGGTCGCCAAGATTAAAACGGCCAAATACGTTCGCCATTCGGCGTCGCGAAACAGTTTTCCCGGCTTCCTCAGCGCGACCCAATAGAGAAGCCCGTAGTTCGTCGACGCGACGATCATAAAAAACAACGCCGTCAACTCAAAAGCGGCGCTATCGACGTTAGGATCGGTCGCGAAATAAGCGACGCTTGCGTTTCGCGAACTGAAACCGCCCGTCGCGACGGTCGAAAACGCGTGCGCGATCGCGTCCAAAAAGGACGCGCCGCAACACAAAAACGCCGCCGCGCACGCGACGTTTAAAAAAACGTAAATCTTAAAGAGCGCGAAAGCCAGTTCCCGCATTTTCGCGACGGGCATATTCCCGGAAGCGCCGCGTTCGAGCTTCATAATCGCCTTGCCGTTCGCGCCTTGGCCGATTAACGCGACGAAAAAGCACATCACCCCCAACCCGCCGAGAAAATGGGTCGCAAAGCGCCAAAAAAGCAAAGTTCGCGGCAACGACGCGGGATTCTCAAGCTCGCCGAAAACGGTCGCGCCGGTCGTCGTCAAACCGGACGCCGACTCAAAAATCGCGTCGGCCAACGTCGCCGGAACGCCCGGTCGCAATTCGGCGCCGCCGTACAAATAGGGGGTCGCGCCCAAAAAAATCGCTAAAATCCAACTAAACGCAACGATCGCGATCGCGTCTTTGCGAAAAAGTCGCGTCGAGTTGGCGCCGCGTCCGAACCAATAAAACGCAAACGCGACGACGAAGGAAGTCGCCGCGCCCATCAGGAGCCCTTCGACGCCGCGCGCTTCCCAACGCCAATCGCCCCCCAACGCCTCGCATCCCCAAGGAACGCAAAAGAGCATCCCGCCGCCGAGAAAACAAGCGACCGCGCTTAAAAAAACAAAAACTGCTCGATAATCCATTAACGCAACGCGTCGTTAAGAAACGCGTCTCACTTTTGACAAAACCCCGACGATTCAAGCGACTTTTTCCGCAAAATCGCCGCCGCCCTATCGGCTCAACCGTTATATTTTAGCTTATTTATTAAAAAAAAGAAGCGGGGCTTTTCTCCATTCGCGTTATTCCGTCCTTTTTTCTCATTTTCGTCAAATTTTACAAAACGCGCGTTTTAACATTTTTACCTTATAACAAACAAGCGTTTTCCGCTCCGATTAAACGTCGTTTCCCGTCAGCGACGCGAAACGGCGTTCCCTTCGCGGCGGCAAAGAATCTTTTTGAACTCCAACGCCGCGATCAATCCGACGATTTTCGCCGCGCCAAGTCCCGATTCGCGGACGACGCGGTCGATCGGAACCGGATCGGCGCCGACCAAATCGACGATTTTTTGCTCGTCCGCGCTCAACCCGGCGAGCGTTTCGGACGAAATCGCCGTCGACGTTTCCCGCTTGCCCGCCGCTGCAGCGCGAAAACCGCCGTCAAAATTCCTCGACGTTTCCCGTTTTACCGGCGCGGCTCCTTTCGCGGCGTCGCGACGCGCCCGGCTGACGCGTTCGAAATCGCTCGTCGACCCGGCGTTGAGAACGCGTTTGCCGGTTAGCGCGACCGTCCGACCGTTTTCGCGCCGACGATCGTTTTTCGTTTCCTTTTTAGGCCGCGCAAAGGCGGGAAGCGCCGCCAACACGTCCTCGACCGACTCGACGAGCGCCGCGCCTTCGCGCAAAAGTTGATGACAGCCGCGCGACGTTTCTCGGTCGACCGGGCCCGGAAGCGCGAACACTTCGCGATTTTGCTCCGCCGCCAGTCGCGCGGTGATCAACGAACCGCTCCGCAACGGCGATTCGACGACCAACACGCCGAGCGAAAGCCCGCTCACAATGCGGTTGCGCGCCGGAAAATTCCCGGCCAACGGCGACGTCAGCGGATGATACTCGCTAAACACGGCGCCCGAATTCGCGACGAGTCGCGCCAAATCCTCGTGTTCGCGCGGATACACCTTCGCGACGCCGCCTCCGAGCGCGGCCAGCGTTCGCCCGCCGACTTCGAGCGCGCCCCGATGCGCCGCTCCGTCGATTCCGAGCGCCAAGCCGCTGACGACGGTAAAGCCCGCTTCGGCGAGTTCGCGCCCCAACCGCCGCGCTTGGTCGAGCCCGTACCGCGTCGCGCCCCGCGTTCCGACGATCGCGATCGCCGCTCGATCTTCCGGCGCGAACGAGCCGCGAACGTAAAGCAAACGCGGCGGATTGTCGATTTCCCGCAGTCGCGCCGGGTATCGAGCGTCCCGAAACGCGACGATTTCAATCCCGTTTTCTTCGCAGAATCGAATCAACGCCTCGACGTCGCAGGCCTCCCGCGCTTGCGAAATTTTTCGCGCCAACGTCGGCCCGACCTTTTCGACCCGTTCCAAATCGCGCCGCGACGCCCGCAAAACTTCGCTAGCCGACCCAAAGTAAGCGAGCAATCGCTCCGCGGTCAACGGGCCGACGCCGTCGACGGTCGAAAGAAGAATATCGTCGACAAGTTCGTTCGGCGTCCAAATCCGCGCCGGTTCTTCCGACGCGTCGTCCGCAAAATCGTCCGAGTTTTCCTTCGCAACCGTCGACTCCGCCTCGTTCGCCGTTCTTATCTCGTTTACCGTTTCGATTCTATTTGCCAATTCGGTCGATTTTACCGCGACTTCGGAAACGCTTTCCGTTCCCGTTTCGTCCATTTTCCCCAAAGCGCTCGAACGCTCCGATTTCGCGAAATCCTCCGATTCGCCGACGTTCGCCGATTTCTCCAAAACTCCCAAATCGCTTAAAACGCCGATTTTCTCCTCGTCGTCTAAAGCGCCCGGTTTATCGTCTTTAGCCAAGAACGTGAAATCGCAACGTCCGCTCAACGCGCCGACTTCCGCCGACGCGTCGTCTTCCGTTTCGTCGATTTCTTCTTCGTCGAAGTTTTTTCCCCAAGAAGACGCCGCGCTTTCGTCGAATAACGAATCGGCGTCGCTATTTTTACCGCTAGAATAACGAGAACGTCCGCGTTTCATCGTTTTTTTCCTCGACGCGCCGCCAAGAACGCGGCGCTTTCTCTTTTCGACGGTTCGCCCGACGCGGCGGACGGCAAGGTTCGCGTCAAACGAACTCGGGTCGACGGTCGCTCAATTGTTGTTGCAGACGGTTGACGATGGCGCTGTGCATTTGACTGACGCGACTTTCGCTCAAATCGAGCGTCGCGCCGACTTCCTTCATCGTCATTTCCTCGTAATAATAGAGAATGATGATCATACGTTCGTTGCGGCTGAGCCCCTTCGTAACGAGGCGCATCACGTCCGACTTTTGAATCCGACTCGTCGGGTCTTCGCCGCGAGCGTCTTCGACCAAGTCGATTTCGCTGACGTCTTTCGAGCCGTCCGTTTCGAACCATTTCTTGTTCAAGCTGACGAGGTTGACGGCGTTCGCGTCGTTGAGGACGCGGTCGAGTTCCGCTTTGCTCATCTTAAGATGTTTCGCCAACTCTTCTTGCGTCGGGAGGCGGCCCAAGCGGTCGGAGAGTTCCTTGTTCGCTTCGGACAACTTGCGCGCTCGGGAACGCACGAGTCGGGGCACCCAGTCCATATTGCGGAGTTCGTCGAGCATCGCGCCGCGGATGCGCGGAACGCAATACGTCTCGAACTTAACGCCGCGCGCCGGGTCGAACGCGTCGATGGCGTCCATCAGCCCGAAAATACCGGACGAAACCAAGTCGTCTAGGTCGACCTCGTCCGGGAGGCGAGACCAAACGCGTTCGCCGTGATAACGCACGAGCGGCAAATACTGTTCGATCAACGCGTTGCGAAGCGTTTGATTCGAACGATCTTCGATAAAGTTTTGCCACAAACGGGCGACGTCTTCGGCAAGAGACTGCGTCGCGACCATAAAATCCTCCCTGATTTTTCCAGTCCAACCAACAACAAGCAAAAGTTAACGCGTTGAAACGTCGCCGATTCGTTCGTTATTCAACGAAGCGTCGTTTCGTCGTTTTTTTCAACTCGACGCGACTTTTCGGTTCAAAACCGCCAAATCGAGCCGTTTTTCATTGGAAAAAGAACGCCGACCGGACGCGACCGCGAGCCGCGCTTTCCCAGCGACGCCGATTTCTCCGCGTTGAAGTCGACGCGCCGCCCCGACGTTAACGTTCGCCGTTCGAAGAAACTCCGCGTCCTTGCGACGTTCTTCGAAAAGCGTCGTTCCCGTTGCGCGCCGCCGCCGACCGTCGCGACGGCAAAACGACGCAAGAAAACATTCCCCGTCTTCGCTAAAACTCCTATTTTAACGAAACAAGCCGTAAAAAAACAGCGCGAGACGTGTTCTTACTCCATTTTGTCGGACGCGACGCCGCAAGCGTTTGGGCGTTTTGTCGTCGACCGTTCGTCCCAAGCGTTGGGCGCGTCTCGTTAAACCGTTTGACGCGCGCTTATCCCAATCGCTTTCCCGACTTCCTTGTCTTTGCCGGAACGAACGTTAAAATCGCGTTTCTTCTCCGCGCTCGTCCAACGTCTTGCGTTCGACGCGCTTTGTTTTTGAAAGAATCGCGTTCCGAGCGAAACGACTTTTCAAACCGTCAACCCCTTGTCGGCAAAGCGTTTATCCTTCAACGCGATTCGTTCCGACGCGGCGTTGCAAACGATTTAAATTTCAAAATCGTTCCAAACCTCGATACTACTTTTATCGGCTTAATCGAGTAATTTTTTTAAGAAAAGAACGAAATTTTTAAAAAGAATCGCAAGAAAATCGCGCGACTCGCCGCAACGAATCGCCCGTTATCGCAACGGACGCCAATTAACGCGACGCCCTCCAAAAAAGGGCGGCAAATCGACGCCCAATAAAAAAAACCGTCTTTCGACGGTTTTCGTTTCGCGTTCGTCAACGGGCGACCGCGCGAACGGTCGCTCGATAAATAATCGTCGGCTCGGTTTGGGACGCGGCCGCCGACGCTTCGGACGTTTCGTTCGCTCCGGTGTTTTCCGGCGTTTCGGAAACGTTTTCAACCGGGCGGCAAGGCTCCGGCGTCGCCGCCAAAACCTCCGCCGGCCAAATTTGCTTAATCAACCGCGGTTCGTCGACGTATCGCAGAACCTTGCGCCAACCGCTCGGCGACGAAACGTCCGGTCGCGTTTCGACGACCGCGCGCCGTCGAACGCCCTCGACGAAGCGATAAAAATACGTCTTTCCGTCGGCGCCGACGAACGTTCCGGAGTCGCCGACGCGGGGCCCGACGCTCGTTTCGCCGTTCTTTTTATCGCCGCCGGTTCCGACGCCGGTCGCGGTTTCCGGTCGCTTCAACAGCGGAATCGTCGGCGCGTCGCTCGGATCGTAAGGAGGCAGATACGTCGTTCGAGCGCCCGGCGCGCCCCAAAGGCAAGACTCGTCCGCCGTCGCGCCAAGACCCGACTTCGCCGAACCGACGGTCGCCGCCGCGACGCACCCCGCCGCTAAAATCGCGCGAAAAAATCGAACGCGGCCGTTCATTCCGCCGTCGCGTCCTCGGCTTCGTTCGCCGTTTCCAACGTTTCGTCGACGGTCGCCGCGTCTTCTTCGACGGTCGCCGGTTCAAAATTTTCAACGTTCTCCGACGCTTCGCCGCTTTCCGCGTCGCTCGTCGGTTCGCCTTCTTCGACGCTTTCCGTCGAAGTTTCAAGCGCGTTTCCCCACGAATGCGCTTCGATTGGCTCGGACGATTTCGAAAAAACGCCCAACTCGCGCCCAACGAAGAAAGCGATCGCGGCCAACGCGATAATCGTCGCCAAGGTCGCCGTCCAAGAAAACGCCGAACGCGTTCCCTTCGCTTTGCGCGTCTTCCATACGGTCGAACAGAAACCGCATTTCATTTTTCGTCGCGAAATATAGCGTTTGTAACACCGTCCGCAACGAGGGCAGACATAATAATATTTGCGCATTCCGATAATTCCGCCGATGTTATCAATCTAAAATTGAACTATCGCGTCTCCTTGCCAGACGCGTTTTTGTCGACCTTTCGATAAATTTTACTCGTTTGCTTGCGTTTGTCAACGGTCTTCGCCGCTCTTTTTCGTTCCGTTTATCATTTTTCACTCGATATTAGCGCGGTTTTCGAAAAACGCCCGTTTTTCGACCGTCTATTCTTCGGTCGCGAGCAAAAAACGCTCGGCGTCGAGCGCGGCGCAGGCCCCGGACGCGGCGGCGACGACCGCTTGACGGTACCGCTCGTCGGCGACGTCCCCGGCGGCGAAAACGCCCTCGACGCTCGTATCGGTTCGGAACGGAACGGTTCGCTTAATGAAACCGTTTTCCGTCAGTTCGAGTTGACCGCCCAAAAACGCGACGTTCGGCCTATGCCCGATCGCGACGAAAACGCCGGTCGCCTCCAGTTCGAGCGTCGGTTCGCCGACGACGCTCGCCAAGCGGATGCCGGTAACGCCCGCTTCGTCCGTTCCCAAAATCTCCTCCGGCACGCGATTCCAAAGGAACTCGATTTTCGGGTTCGCCTCCGCTCGACGCGCCAAAATTCTCGACGCTCGCAACGCGTCGCGCCGGTGAACGAGGTAAACTTTGCTCGCGAACTTCGCCAAATATTCGGCGTCCTCGACCGCGGAGTCGCCCCCGCCGACGACGACGATCGGGCGGTTGCGGAAACGCGGAAGCGCTCCGTCGCAAACGGCGCAAGAGCCGACGCCCTTATTTCTAAAGCGCGTCTCCGACGGAAGGCCCAACCAGCGCGCCGACGCCCCGGTCGCGACGATTACCGACCGCGCCCAAACGGTTTCGCCGTCCGAGCCGGTCAGTCGGAACGGGCGCCGCGAAAAATCGACCGAAACGACGTCCTCCGAAACGATTCGCGCGCCGAAATTCTCCGCTTGCCGACGCGTCAACTCGACCAACGCCGGGCCGAAAATCGCGCGACGGACGCCCGGTTCGAGCGTCTCCGGAGGCAAATACGCCGAACGCCCGTCGCCGAGCGCGCTCGTCAGATACGTCGCCAAGTCGCCCGCCGGAAACCCCGGGTAATTTTCGACTTCCGTCGTCGTCGAAAGCTGCCCCATCGGGAGCGTTCCGGCCTCCTGATTCTCCGCCGAAAACGCGCCTTCGAAAACGACCGGCTCCAGCGCCGCTCGCGCCGCGTAAATCGCCGCCGACCAAGCCGCCGGGCCGCTTCCGATCACGACGACGTTTTCAATCTTTTTGTCCGCTTCGGAAATCGCGTTTTCGCTCATTTTTTCTTCTCGCCGTTCGCTTGGTTTTTCGCGCCGCGCCCTGTTCGCCGCGCCGTCGTTTTATTAATTGTTAAGTTATCCGTCATAAAGAGCGCGGCGTCAAGCCAATTTTCGTCGATTCGCTTTCTTTTTTTCAGAAATAAAAAACGCCGCCGCTCCAATCGGAAACGACGACGTCTTTTTTTGCGACCGCTAAACTCCGCGCCGCTTAACCAGGCTCCGCAAACCGCCCGCTTTCGCTTAACGGCGCGTCGGCGGCGCGAATTGCAACGGCAACCCGTCGTCCTCGAAGAGCGGTTCGGCGACCGCGCCGCGGTTCGAGCCGTTCGGAATCGGTTTCGGCGCGTCCAACAACGACGGTTCCGCGATTCGATTGATCGAGGTCGGCAACTCCTCGACGGCGCCCGCTTCGGCGGAATCGTCGGCCAAGCCGAAATCGAGTTCGAGCGCGCCCGGCCCCGCTTCCGCGTAAGGCCCGAGCGGTTTCGCGTCGACGGTCGCCGTCGGAAACGCGGAGCGCGAAACGCTCGGCGTCGTCGATTCTTCGGTCGAAATCGTTTTCGGAGCGAACCGCGGCGCGGCGGCGGTCGGAACGCCGTTCGGCTCGACCGATTCGCCGGAATCGCCCCAACTTTCCCCGACGTTCGTTTCGATCGGCGCGCTTTCGCTCCCGGAGTAAACGGCGGTTTCCACCGGCGCGAACGTTCCGGACGGAACGACGTATCCGACCGAACGCGTTTCCCAAGCCGGGCGCATTTTCGACTTCGAACGTCCGAACGTCCAAAACGAGCCGCCTTCGGAATCGGCGTTTTTCGCGCAAATTTTGTTCCAAAGGGCCGTCGGCGACCAGCGTCCGCGCTTCGCCGTCTCCGGATAGGCGGCTTCGTAAGCAAAGCGCGTTTCGGCGTCCATCGTTTCGACGTCGGCGGCCGGATAATATTCGGCGCGAGCGCGAATTTTTTGCCCGGACGGCGTCGGACGGTACAGCGGCGACGAAAGACCGCCGCTCGGCGAATTCGCTTGCATCCCGTAACGTCCGTTCGACGGCGCGCCCTTGAACGTGTTTTTGTCCCAAATCAACGAACTCGGACGGTGCGCGATTTTGTTCGAGAAGACGCGGGCGTCGTCCAAAATCGGGTAAACTTTTTCCGTCAAATCCTCGGCGTTGCGAACAATGCGACGCAACGAATCGGCGGTTTCTTGATCGGCCAACATTCCGAGCGGCGTCGTCGGGTCTTTAAATTGCGCTTCCAACTCGCTCGCCAGCGACGCGATGTTAAGCGTCATCGACTTGACCTCCGCCGCGCCTTCGTTCAGCGACGTCATAATCTCCGGGCCCTGTTCCGAAAGGGACGTCGTAAAACGGTTGACGTTGTCCAAGTTTTTGTCGACCAAATCGAACGTCGTTTCGGCGCGCGCCATCGTTTGACGAGCGTCGCTCGCCAAGGCGTTGGCGTTTTCCATCAAGGAGTCGACGCGTTCCAAAATTTGCGGAACCTCCGACGCGGCGCGGCGAATATCGGCGTTGAGTTCTTCGTCGGCGACGATCGAATCCATATGCGTCGCGAGGGTTTTGATCGAAGTCAGCGTTTCGTTGACTTCGGTAAAAATCGCCTGCAACCTCGTTTTTTTCGCGTTCAACTCTTCTTCGTCGCCGATAAAAGAGTTCAGGTTCTCCATAAAGAGCGTCAATCCTTGCGCCGCTTGGTTGATATTTTGCAACGCCTTCGCGAGGTCGCCCTCGATGTTGCTGACGGCGTTCATCATATCGCCGCCGTTCTGACCGACGATAAAGTCGGTGGGCTCAAGTTCGACAATTTCTCCCTTATATTCGGGATTTTTGACAAACTCGATCGACGCGTCGCCCAAAAACGTTCGATTAATCTTCGCGTACTCGTTCGAGTAGATTTTCGCGTCGGGATTCAGTTCGAAGGTAACCTTCACTTCGGCCTTGTCGCGGTCGTCGACCAAATCGACCGAATAGACGCGCCCGATTTTGATGCCGTTTTTGAGGACGAGCGAATTTTGCGTAACGCCGCCCGCTTTTTCAAAAACGATCGTCAAGCGTTTGCCGCCGCCTCCGACAAAAAATCCTTTTTCGGAGCCGAACAAAATCGTCATCACAAAGACGCCGGCGACGATTCCGATCACCATCATCCCGATGAAAAATTCCATTCTTCGACTAGCCATCGTTACTTCCGCTCCTTCGATTCGAGGCGCTTTAACCGCGTCGCGTTTCGTTTTTCGACAAGTTTTACGTTAAACAAGTTTTTTCGTTAAATTTTACGTCGTTTTTCTATGCCGCGCCGTTTGCGTCGTTCGTTTCAACGCCCGGCGGACATTTCGCGGAGTCGCTCGCCCGCTTCGCCGCGAATGAACTGCGCGACGCGGCGGTCGGTCGCGCGTTCGATTTCCTCCGGCGTTCCGTCGAAAATCATTTGCGGTTCGCCCGGTTCGAGCCGAGCGTGCGGGTACAACATCACAATTCTGTCCGCGACCTTCTCCGCCGACTTCATATCGTGCGTGACGAGGACGCCCGCGACGCGGCGCCGGTCGCGCACTTCGATCATCAGCTCGTTAATGACGTCGCTCATAATCGGGTCGAGCCCGGTCGTCGGTTCGTCGTACAGCATCAGCTCCGGCTCCATCGCGAGGGCGCGAGCGAACCCGACGCGCTTGCGCATCCCGCCGGAAATTTCGGCCGGGGTCTTGTTCGCGACGATTTTCGGGTTGAGTCCGACTTCTTCGAGCAAACTTTCGACGCGCTCCTTAATTTCGGAACGACGCATATTTCGCCGATGTTGGCGCAACGGAAACGCGACGTTGTCGGCGATCGTCATACTGTCGAAAAGCGCCGCCATTTGAAAAACGAAACCGTAATGCGTTCGGATTTCGGTTAACGCTTTGTCGGAAACGCGCGCCAAATCTTTCCCTTTAAAGAGGACGCGGCCGGTCGTCGGCGCGACCAAACCGATCATATTCTTCAAAAGCACCGTCTTGCCGCACCCGCTTTCGCCGATGACGGCGACCGTTTCGCCGCGCCGCACTTTCAAATTAATGTCGCGTAAAATTTGGTTTTCGCCAAAAACGACGTTCAAATCTTGAATTTCAAGGAGCGGCGGACGACGACGCAACGCCTTTTTGACGCCGTCTTCGACGATAATCGCGCCCTCGATCAAGCGTTCCGCGCTCGGTTCCGGGTTCGACTCGCCGACTAAATTCGGAAGCGGATACGGTCGCGCTTCGGCGTCGACGTTCGGTTCGACGCGAACCGGCTTCAATTCGCCGTTCGTCGCCGCGTCGTCCTTTTTCGTTTCGTCGGTCATTGTCGCCGTTTCTCCGTTTTCCCTTTTTTTATTTTATACATTCCGCCTATTTTATCGTTCGTCGCCGTTTCGCGTCAAATCATACTTCCCTTGGGCCCGCCGAGGAAATGCGTTTGCACTTGGTCGAGCCCGATGCCGAGAAGCAGGTCGAGGAACAAAATCGCGACGAACGAAATGACGAACGAACTCGTCGCCGCCTTCCCGACGCCCTCCGCGCCCGCGCCGCAACGGAAACCTTGATGGCAACAGATCAACGCGATCGCGGCGCCGAAAAAGACGCTCTTAAACATTCCGGCGAACACGTCGAACATCCCGACCATATTCCGCGAATATTCCCAATAATAACTCCAGTCGACGCCGAGCAACTTGATGCTAAAAAACGCGCCGCCGACGACGCCCATCAAGTCGGCGAAGAGCGTCAGCCCCGGAATCAACGTCAAACAAGCGAGGAACCGCGGCGCGACGAGATAATGAATCGGGTTGACGCCCATACTCGCCAACGCGTCGATCTGTTCGGTAACGCGCATCGTTCCCAACTCCGCCGCCAACGCGCTCCCGACCCGTCCGGCGAGCATCGTCGCCGCGAGAACCGGCCCGAGTTCCTTCACCAGCGACAGGTTGATCGCCGCGCCGATGCGGGTTTCGAGCCCGACCAGCTTGAACTGCGGGTAAGACTGCACCGCGAGAACCATCCCGATGAACGTTCCGGTCAACATTACGACCGGCAAGCTCAGAACGCCGACGTTGAAGAAAGCCGGAGTCAGCGTTTCGCGTTTCGCGCCCTTGACGACGAGCCAGAAAATCGTCGCGGCGGAAAAAACCGCCAAATTTCCCGCCAACGCGACGCGACCGGTGATCGCGCGACCGATCCCCGCCGTCGACTCGACGAACCGTTCCCAACGCGACGGTTGTTCCCATTCTAACGATTTTTCGCGCATAACAACGTCAATATAACGCCTTCTTAACAAAATTAACGGCGGCGACGCGACGGTCGGCGACGTTTTTAAGTCGGCAAGGCGGACAAGACAAGCAAAATTAACTCAATAAGTAAAAAAGGAAACTCGCCGACTCGCGCGAATCGCGGCTTGCGCGTTCGTCCCGACGCGACGGGCTTCGCTTAGTCTTATCGACATAAAACGCGGCTTCCGTTAGCAAATTCGAAAAAAACGCTAAAAAACTTACAACCCAACCCTGCCCGCGCTTCTTATTTTCGCTATCTCGCCTCATCGTCTTTCCCTCGGCAACCAATACTTTCGCTATAATCGCTCAAAAATACAAAAAAGCTCTTGCGTCGCCGACAAAAATCGGTTATCTTTCGACGTCCGCTTAACCGACGCTTCGGCGCGTCCGTTAGGGCGGCGCGCCTGAAAAAACGTTAAAATCGAAAAAATTTAAACAAACTTTAGAAATTTTTCGTTTTTTTACGCGAAAAGAGCCGATACGTTCCTTAGAGTCGTTAAAGTCGACGCAAAGCGCAAGGAGGCGCGGTCGACGACGCGGCGCAAGGTTCTCGGAAGCGCCGCCATCGCAAGACAGGGAAGTCAATAAAGGAAGTAAATTCGATGAAAAATAAGTTCGACGCCCGAATTTTCGTCGTCGCCGCGCTCGCCGTCGCGCTCGTCGCGTCGACCGGCTGCCGTTCGGGTTGGAAGATGGGAAATCCGTTCTCGAAAGCTCCGAAAGCGACCGACGTCGACACGCCGAGCGAACTCGACGAATTGGACGATTTAACGCCGCCGCCGGAAAATTACACGGTCGGCGACGCGTCTCCGAAAAAAGTCGACGACAAAAAATCGCTCGCTCAAAAGGGCAAGTACGAAGCCGACGAAACGCCGAAACTCGCTCAAGCTCCGGCCGACGCTTCCGCGCTCGCGCAAAATTCCTCGTCGAGCGCTCCGGTCGCCGACGCGTTGACCGCGAATCTGCCGCCGGAACCGACGCAAAGTTTCAAAGCGCCCGATTACAGCCAAAATTACCAAAGCGCCGACGCCTTCCAAGTTGCGCAAACGTCCCAAACCGCGCAAACCCCGTCGGCGACGCAATCTTACCAAGCGCCCGCCGCTCCGAACGCCGCGCAACAATACGCCGCGACCGCGCCTTACGTCCCGACGCAAACGGCGCAAAACGCTCCGGTCGCCCCGCAAAACGACTTCCCGACCGTCGACCCGAACGCGTTCCCGGTCGCGCAAAGCGCCCCGGTCGCCCCGCAAAACGATTTCCCGACCGTCGACCCGAACGCGTTCCCGACGGTTCAAAACGCCCCGGTCGCCCCGCAAAACGACTTCCCGACCGTCGACCCGAACGCGTTCCCGACGGTTCAAAACGCTCCGGTCGTCCCGCAAAACGACTTCCCGACCGTCGACCCGAACGCGTTCCCGACGGTTCAAAACGCTCCGGTCGCTCCGACCCAACCGACTTACGTCGCGCAAAACTTCCCGGAACCGGTTCCGCAAGCCGCGCCGACCGCGGCGACGCAAGACGCCTACTCCGGCGTCCACTACCAACCGCAAACGACGAGCGGCGGTTTCGCCCCCGGCAGCGTCGGCGTTTATTGAGCGAAACTTGCGGCGACGTTTCCAACCCCGTCGTCGCGAACTCGCCGTCGAAAGCGCGAAGGGATTTCTTCAAAAAAAGAAGTCCCTCCTTTGCTTTCTTGACAAAACGTTATAATAAGAATATTCCGACGCGCAAGGGAGACGAGGCCGACGCTTTTCGCGTTCGCCGCTTCGGTCGCCGCGCTCGGTTGGGGGCGTTTTCCCCTTATATTAATATATCGACAAAATTTTGATTTGACGACAAGGCGACGACGCGCCGAACGACCGCGACGCTCGCGATAAGAAAAGGCGAATCCAATGCAAAACGAAACGCTGAAAAGTTGGTTGACCGGCGGCCCGCTCCTGATCGACGGCGGTTGGGGCACGGAGTTCCAAAAACGCGGTCTCCCGCTCGGCGCGCATCCCGACCTTTGGAACCTCGAAAACCCGGACGCGGTGAAAGCGGTCGCGAAATCTTACGTCGACGCCGGTTCCGATATCATTTTGACGAACACGTTCGGCTCGTCGCGTTTCGTTTTGGCGAATCACGGCGCCGCCGATAAGGTTGCGGAAATCAACCGTCGCGGCGTCGAGTTGTCGAAAGAAGCGGCGGAGGAAGCGACCGGGCGCAAGGTTCGCGTCCTCGCGTCGGTCGGCCCAACCGGCGTAATGCTCGCGCTCGGCGACGTTTCTCCGGAAGAGGTTTACGACGCGTTCGTCGAGCAGATCGAAGCGCAAAAAGCGGGCGGCGCGGACGGCGTCGTCGTCGAAACGTCGAGCGACCCGCAAGAGATGGCGCTCGCCGTGAAAGCGGCCAAGTCGCTCGGTCTTCTCGTCGTCGCGTCCGGCACCTTCGACAGCGGCAAGAAAAAAGACCGCACGATGATGGGCGCGACGCCGGAATCGTTCGCTCAAGCGGCGGAGGAAGCGGGCGCCGACGCGGTCGGTTCGAACTGCGGTCGCGGAATCGAAACGTTCGTTGAAATTTGTTCGCGAATGAAAGCCGTTACGACGCTCCCGCTTTGGATGAAGGGGAACGCCGGCCTTCCGAAGATGGTCGACGGCGCGACCGTTTACGACCAAACGCCGGAAGGTTTCGCCGCCGCCGCGCTCGCCGTTCTCGACGAGGGCGCGTCCTTCGTCGGCGGTTGCTGCGGTTCGAACCCGGCGTTCATCGCCGCCGTCCGCGCCGCGCTCGACGCTCGTTAATCGCCGACGCGTTTCGAACGTTTTAAGCGTTCCCCTTCCCCCGCATTTAACCGAAACTTCCTATTTTAACCGGCTCAAACGCCTTAATCGCCCCGCTCGACGGCGCGAAGGAGTCATCGCATGACGACGCAAAACCCGGAAAATCTCGACCCGAACGCCGCGCCCGAAAAGGCCCGTTCGCTCCACTTCATCGAGCAAATCATCGAAGAAGACAACCGCTCCGGCAAGTTCGGAAACCGCGTTCACACCCGTTTTCCCCCGGAACCGAACGGCTACCTGCACATCGGGCATGCGAAGTCGATCGTCTTGAACTCCGGCCTTGCGAAGGAATACGGCGGCCTCTTCAACCTCCGTTTCGACGACACGAACCCGGCGAAGGAAGACGTCGAGTACGTCGAATCGATTAAGGAAGACGTCGCTTGGCTCGGCGCGAATTGGGAAGACCGTCTTTTCTTCGCGTCCGACTATTTCGAGCAAATGTACGACTACGCCGTCCAACTCATCAAGAAGGGGAAGGCTTACGTTTGCGACCTGACCGCCGACCAAATCCGCGAAACCCGCGGCACGCCGACCGAGCCGGGCAAACCGAGCCCTTGGCGCGACCGTTCCGTCGAAGAGAACCTCGACCTCTTCCAACGGATGCGCGACGGCGAGTTCCCGGACGGCTCGAAAACGCTCCGCGCTAAAATCGACATGGCGTCGCCGAACTTCAACATGCGCGACCCGGTGATGTACCGCATCGTCCGCGCGCCGCACCACCGTCAAGGGACGAAGTGGAACATCTACCCGATGTACGACTGGGCGCACGGTCTCGAAGACTCGATCGAAGGGATCACGCACTCGATCTGCACGCTCGAATTCGAACACCACCGCCCGCTTTACGAATGGTTCTTGAACGAACTCGGCGTTTATCGTCCGCAACAAATCGAGTTCGCGCGCCTGAACCTGACTTACGCCGTCATGAGCAAGCGCAAGCTGATCGAACTCGTCAAGGGCGGTTACGTCGCCGGTTGGGA
The DNA here is from genome assembly GCA_017937485.1 of Thermoguttaceae bacterium. GTDB lineage: Bacteria > Planctomycetota > Planctomycetia > Pirellulales > Thermoguttaceae > RUG369. The sequence continues at coordinate 44,488 of JAGBDN010000069.1, read as the reverse complement.
CGACCCGCGCATGCCGACGATTTGCGGTCTCCGCCGCCGCGGTTACACGCCGGAAGCGATTCGTCTCTTCTGCCAAACGATCGGCGTCGCGAAGTTCAACAGCACGATCGAAGCGACCGTCCTCGAAAACAGCCTCCGCGAAGTCCTGAACAAGTCGGCGCTCCGTCGGATGGCGGTGTTGAACCCGATCAAGTTGATCATCGACAACTATCCGGAGGGCCAAACGGAGACGCTGACCGCCGTCAACAACCCGGAAAACGAAGCGGACGGAACGCGCGAAGTCCCGTTCTCGAAAACGCTTTACATCGAGCGCGACGACTTTATGGAAGACGCGCCGAAGAAGTATTTCCGCTTGACGCCGGGCAAGGAAGTGCGTTTACGTTACGCTTATTACGTTACGTGCAAAAACTGCGTCAAGGACGCGGACGGGAACGTCGTCGAGGTTCACTGCGATTACGACCCGGAAACGCGCGGCGGCCAAAGCGCGGACGGGCGCAAAGTCCAAGGGACGATTCACTGGGTCGACGCGGCGACGGCGCTGAACGCCGAAGTTCGCCTTTACGACCGCTTATTTAGCGTCCCGAACCCGGACGACCCGCAAAATACCGGCGATTACAAAGATTACCTCAACCCGGATTCGTTGACGGTGATTTCGGACGCGAAGCTGGAACCGGCCCTCGGCGACGCGACGCTCGACGAGCGTTACCAATTCGAACGCGTCGGTTACTTCGCGCTCGACAAAGCGTCGACGCCGGAAAAACCGGTCTTCAACCGCGCCGCGTCGCTGCGCGATTCTTGGAGCAAAATCGCGAAAAAGTAACGCGAACCGTTAAACCGCGTTAAAACGGCGTTAACAAGACGCGAAAAACGTCGAAAAACGAACCGGCGCCGCGCCCGTTCCTTCGTCGGAACCGAGCGCGACGCCGGTTTTCGCGTTTCTTGTCGCCGTCAAAGTTGGCGCGATGTTCCTATTCCGCCGTTTTTCCCGCGTTCTCCGTTTTTTCGAGCGCGAGTCGGAGCGTTTCGGCGACGAACTCGGCCAACTTGACCGGAACGGCGTTCCCGATCATCTGCTCCGCGTCGGTTTTCGTCCCGACCCAACGGAAATCGGCCGGAAACGTCTGAATTTGCGCGCGTTCGGCGGTCGTCAGCGCCCGAATTTCCGGCCGCTCGGCAAGGGAGCAAGCGTCGTTCGAATGACCGGGATACCCTTTTGGAACGGGCCGGTTGACGCCGCGCATCGTCGGGGCCGGTTCGTCGACCGAAAAAACGGCGCGACGGTTGTAATTGCGCGGGTGCCGATAATAATACTCGAACGGTAGAGAATCGCCGAAATAATCGCGAACGGTCGTCGGCGTTTTCGAGAGGCGCGACTCGATAATTTCGGTCGCGAACCCGTCGACGACGCCTTGAATCCCCAAGCAAACGAAGCGCTTCCGTTTTTGCGGCGCTCCGCAACGACTCGCGTCGAGAACGACTTCCGTCAGTCCGTAACCCGCGTTCTTAAAGAGTTTGCGCGCCGTCGCGAACGCCTTGCTATGTCGGGCCCGCTCGACGTTTTCCATCGCGAAACAACGCGGACGAATCTCCGAAACGACGCGAGCGAAACACTCGGTCAAGTTGGCGCGCTCCGCTTCGACGCGTTTCCCGGCTTGCGAAAAATCTTGGCAAGGCGGCCCGCCGATAATCGCCTCCGGCTCGAAAGCGCGAATCTCCGCGACCGCCGCGTCGACGTCGGACAAATCGGTTTCGGAAACCGGATGGTCGAAGTTCGCCCGGTAACACGCCGCGGCGGTCGGCCAAAACTCGAAAGCGCCGACGACGTTAAACCCTTGCCGCGCAAAACCTAACGACAACCCGCCGCAACCGGCGAACAAATCGACCGTCCTCATCGTCTTTCGTTTTTCTCCGTTTCGAGCCGTTTTTTCGAAGCGCGTCCAACGTTCGCGCCGTTTAATCTTCCCGATTATAGACGCGCTTCCCGGCGTCGTCAAGGGGCCGTTAAGCGGACGAAACCCAACGATCAAAGAACGTTCGACGGAAAATCGCAAGCGCGCAAAGCGATTCGCCGAAACGCCGTCGAACCGCAAGAGAACGTTAAGCGGAACACGTTCGAGCAATTTAAGCGGACGAATCGTTCCCCCCAAGGAAGCGTCAAAGCGCCGCCCTCCCGGTCGCCCAACAAAAAAACGACGAAACGCCGCCGCCAAACTTCGCGTCGTTTCGCCGTTTCGCTGATTTCCACCCGTCGAAGCGATTCGCGCCATTTTTCTAAACCGCGCAAACCGCCCGTCTTGTCGATTTTACGGCGCGACCGTTACGAAGACGCCTTCGCCCGGCGCGAGGTAAAAGTTCGCGAACCCTTCCGCGTCCGGCTCGACCGTCGTCGGGACGCCGCGCGTCCAAGCGGTCGCCGTTCCGTCGAGTTTCAGTCGAACCGTCGCGCCGCGATTCGCTTCGAAGTCGGCCATATTCACCAAAGTGAACGCCGTTCCGGGCCCGTCTTTGCGCTCGAAACACCCGACGAGAAGCTGTTCTTCGCAACGGATTTCGCGAATCGTTTCAAAATCCTTGTATTCGTTCTTCATTTTCAAATACGGCGTCGCGTCGCTGCAGTTGTGCGCGAAGGCGCCGACGTTGCGGTACTTGACGTATTCGTCGGAGAGGCGGCGCAACTCTTGGAAGACCGGGCGCGCTTCGTACCAAGCGGTCGATTTGCGGCTCGCGACGTCGACCAACGACGGGAACTCCGGATTATAACCCGCGTAAGTCCAACAGAGAATACACTTGCAGCCGAACGACAGCATCGAGTAACATTGCCAACGGTACTCCGCTTCGGTCGGGGTGCGCTTGCCGTTCGTCCAAGCGAACGTTTGAATGAAGCACCAAAATTCTTTGTCGTATTCGCGGGCGACGGTCGCGATCGCGTTGATCGACTCGACGTAATCTTGGTAAGTAACCTTCTTGCCGCCGACCCAGTTGAGCGGGTAAATGTCGGTGCAAATGTAATCGACGTCGAACTTTTTGCAGAAATCTTCGCAGTAACGGCGGTAAACGTTCGGGTCGACGTCGTAATACTCGATCGCGGCGGCGCCGGCCCCGTATTTCAGCTGCGCGTCGTTGGCGTACATCGGCAAGAGGTTGATATACGGGACTTTGCCGGTCGCGTCGGAGTACCGCTTCGACGTCGCGGCGAGCTTGTCGTAAGCGTCGGAACCGGGCTCGTCGACGATATAATGCCCGCCGTAATTCGGCCAATCGCAGTACTCCGCCGTCGCGGTTTCCGGGTTCTCGAAGCCGCCGTCGTTGACGTAAACCTCGACGCCGCGTCGCGCCGCCGTTTGCAAGAGTTTTTGCGTCGGAACGCCCGGCATCGCGATCAAAAAGTCGAATCCGCAATCGGCGTAAGTCCGCATATATTCGTCGTTAAAGTCGCCGGGACGAAAGTTCCCCCAAGCGCCGATTCGGAGCCGTTCGCGCCCGAAATAAGCGGCGTCGAAGGGCGAATCGACCCAAACGCCGAGCGAACGTTCGACCGCCTCCGCGACGCAAACCGCCGCTTGCGCCCGGGTCGACGCCGTTGCGAGCGCCGCTTTCAAGCCGGAAACGTCGACGCCGAAACCGGCCGCGCGTTCGCAAAGCGCCGCCTTCTCCGCGTCGGTCGTCGGCGCGTCGGGGCGAAACGCGTTCTTCTCGGCGTTTTTCTCGGCGGCAGCGAAGAACCCGCGAGCGACGGCGAACCGAATCGCCCGCTCGTCCGGACGCCCGGCGACGTCGGTCAACGACGCGGCTTCCTTCGAAACGGTCAAGCGATACGGCCCCGGCGCGGTCGCTTGGAACGTCGTAAAGCCGAGCCGCGTCGTCGACGAAAGGAGCGCTGCGCCTTTATTCTCTTCTCCAACTCGAACGACGACAAGCGTTTCCGGGCGCGTTCCGTCGGCGATTAACTTCGGCGCGTCTTCGGCGTTTTGCAGGAGGTAATCGGCGCGATCCCAACCGTCGGCGAGCGTTCCGCCGGGAATTTCGCACTTTTGGAGCGGCGCGTCGAGGGTCGACGGGAGCGAATAATCGGACGCGTCGTTCGCTTCGGCGAGGAACGCGCGGGCCGCCTCTTCGCTCGGGAAGAAGCCGAGTCGGGAGAGCGAAATCGTCGAGCCGGGCGAACTCGGGTTCGTCGCGTCGAGTCGGAACGACGTAACGACGCCCTTCCAATTTTGGTGCGGGAACGAGCGCATGTCGACGATCAAATCGCGCCAAACGCCGTCGCAAACGACCGGGAACTGCGAGAAGCTCTTGTCGGAAAGCGCCGTCAATTCGTCGGTTGTGAAGAAAATTCCGCCGACTTTTTTATCGGACTCGATCTTGTACCGCAACGCGAAAAAGGGCCGCTCCGCCGCCGCGAATCGGGCGTCTTCGTCGATCGGGAGCGAAAACGTCGCGTCGGTTCCGCGAACGCGCATCGTCGTCAAACCGGCTTCGACGCGCAGTTCCGCTTGCCCGACGGTCGCGTCGGCGACGTCCGGGCCGTTGTTGAGAATCCAGGCGGGCGTTTTCGGCGTTCCCTTTTCGACCGGCGCTTCGTCGGCAAGCGTCGACGAAAGGGGCGAAATCAACGGCGAAACCGCGAGCGCGGCCCCGGCGAGCGTCGCCCAACGAAGCGAACGGCGCGTTTTCAAATTGCGTTTCAACGTCATTTTCCTCGGCTCCTTTTTCTCTATTTTCGCTTTTTTCGCCATTTTAACCGCGTCAAACGTCTTAAACGTCGAACGCTTGGAACGCGTTCGGCGGCGTTTTCCCGCGGCGTTTTTTGACGGCGTTTTTTGACGATTTTTCCACTTTTTTCGCCGTTTCGACCGTTTTCGCGGCGATTTTTGCGGCCCTCGTTGCGAAATCGCGTTTTTTTTATACAATAAACGCGACGAACGGGTTCATTTTACCGCGAAGCGCCCGGCGATTCAAGCGTTTTTTCGGTCGCTTGCGTTAAGCGACCGAAAAAAACGTTCTCCCAAGCGGAAAATTTCCCGCCGAACGCAAAAAAAGCCCCAAAACGAAAATTATTTCGCCGAGCGCAAAAAAAGCGAAAAAATCCCCGCTCAAACGGCGAAAAGAACGAAAAATTTCCCCGTCGAGCGGCCAATCGGCGACCGTTTCAACGCGGTCATTAATATATATTGACAAAAACGGCGAAAACCGCCCTCGCGTCGCTTCCCCAAACGGTCGAGCGACGGAACGCTTCCGCGGCGCTTCCCCCCAAGCGGTCGAGCGACGCGACGTCGGGCTTTTCCGCCTCCCGTCCCCCTTCCGAACAAGCCAAAATCAACCAATTTTCAATAAAGGAAACCAAAATGAGCGAAAAAACTCTCCGCGTCGGGATTTTGATGGGCAGCGACAGCGACTGGGACAAAATCAACGGCGTCGCCAAGGCCCTCGACGAGTTCGGCGTCGGGTACGAAATTCACGTGATGAGCGCGCACCGCACGCCGGACAAGGTTCTCGAATACGCGTCGACGGCGAAAAACCGGGGCCTGCGCGTCATCATCGCCGCCGCGGGAGGCGCCGCGCACTTGGCGGGCGTCGTCGCGTCGCACACGCCGTTGCCGGTGATCGGGATTCCCGTTAAAACCGACATGATGGGCGGGCTCGATTCCCTCCTCGCGACCGTTCAGATGCCGGGCGACGTTCCGGTCGCGACGGTCGGAACCGGTTCGGGCGGCGCGCGCAACGCCGGGCTTCTCGCCGTTCAAATTCTCGCGCTCTCCGACGAAACGCTCGCCGCCGCTTACGACGACTTCAAACGCAAGCTCGTCGACAAAATCGCCGCCAAAGACGCCGCGTTCCAAGCGAAACTGTCGTCCTGACGCGCCGACGACGCTTCGAAAAGCCGGAGCGTTCCCCGTTTTTTTCTTTGCTCGACGCCGCCGCGCCGCTCGAACGCTCGACCGTTCGGAACGACGCGGCGGTTTTTCGCCCGCCTATTTTCAAACAAAAATAAATTCCCGTTTCTTTTAGCGCTTTTTATTCGTCAAAAACAACCCAAAAAGTTTTCGGATTCGAAAAAATCGTCGAAATCTTAAGAAAAAAACGGCGAAAATTTCGTTCCGCGTTTTTTTCGTTGTTCTTTCGCGCAAAAAACGGTATAATAAAGGGCGTTCCCGGAAAGGACGACGGCGGTCGTTCGCGACGCTCCGCAAACGCGTCTCGTTCGTCCACAGTTCTTTCCCATTTTCCGGCGGAACGCGGCGTCCGTTTCGCGGTTTCCGACGTTCCTTACTTCCCCATTCCCCTAAACCGCCTATTCTCCGGCTTGTTCCGGTTCGAGTTATTCCCGATGGCCCCGAAAAACAAACTGAATTCCCTCGCTTGGCGCGTTCCGGACGGAGCGTCGAGCGCGACGACCTTCGACGCTTTCCTCAACGGCGCGCTCCAAGCGCTCGATCAAACGCTTCTCCCGACGGAGCTTCGCCGCGACGATTGGCGAACGATCGAGAGCGTTTGGGAAGGAATCAAAGCGCTTCGCGTTCGGGGCGCGCCCGCGATCGGAATCGCCGCCGCTTACGGGGTTTGCGTCGGGTTGCAAACGGTCTTTCGCGATTCGGAAGGCGCGGTTCGCGAACCGTCGGAAGCGGAATTTTTCGCCCGTCTCGACGAAGCGACCGCCTACCTCGCGTCGAGCCGACCGACCGCCGTCAACCTCTTTTGGGCGCTCGACCGAATGAAGGCGAAAGCGGAATCGCTCCGCGGAACCGCGACGCCGGCCGAGATCGCCGCGACGCTCCTCGACGAAGCGCGCGAAATTCACGACGAAGACCGCGTCCTTTGCCGCAAAATGGGCGAGTTCGGCGCGCAATTCGTTCGCGACGGCGGCGGCTACCTCACGCACTGCAACGCCGGCGGCCTTGCGACGAGCGATTACGGCACCGCGCTCGCCGTTTTCTATTGGGCCGTCGAAGAGGAAAACAAGAAAATTCGCGTTTTCGCCGACGAGACCCGCCCGCTTCTGCAAGGCGCCCGCCTCACCGCCTGGGAGCTGAAGGAAAACGGCGTCCCGGTAACGCTCATTTGCGACTCGATGGCGGCGTCGGTGATGCGCGAAGGCAAAATCGACGCGGTCTTCGTCGGCGCCGACCGCATCGCGGCGAACGGCGACGCGGCGAACAAAATCGGCACCTACTCGGTCGCGCTTTGCGCTAAAGCGCACAACGTTCCGTTTTACGTCGTCGCGCCGAGTTCGACGTTCGACTTGACGCTCGAAAACGGCGCCGGGATTCCGATCGAAGAGCGCGACCCGGAGGAAATCCGACGCGGCTTCGGCAAGCAAACCGCCCCGGACGGAATCGACGTTTATAACCCGGCGTTCGACGTTACCCCGGCGGAGCTGATCGCCGGCATTATCACCGAAAACGGCGTTATTTCGCCGGTTACGCCGGAAAACGTCAAGAAAATCGTCGGCGGCGCCTTCAAGTAAACCGCTCGACGCCGACGCGGAAACTTTTCCGACGTTAAAATAGAGAAGCGGCGCAAGCGTTAAGGCGCGACCCCGCTTCTCCTTGTCCCCCATTCCCCTTAATTCCCCAAATTACGTTCCCATCCTTTTTCCCGCCCCGCCGCGACGGCCCCTCGTTCGCCGGGCCGCCGTCAAAATATCATTCCGAGGTTACCGATGTCGAAAGATTACAAAGAATACGACGATTTAGGCGTCCGTTTTATTTATCCGAGCAACTGGTTCGTTCAAACGGAAACTTGGGACAAAGGCGCCTACGGAATCACCGTCGACAGCCCGGAAGGGAGTTTTTGGTCGCTCGCGATTTACCCCAAAGGAGTCGACCTCGACGCCGCCGCGAAACAGATTCTCGGAACGCTCGACGCGGAATACGAAGAAATGGATCAAGCGGAGGTTAAACGTTACGTCGCCGACCGCGTTTTAACCGGGTACGAAGTCAACTTTTTTTATCTCGACCTGACCAGCACGGCGCTCGTTTTGAAATTTGAAGACGAAAATCGCGGTTACGTCGTTTATTGGCAAACCTGCGACCGCCTCGCGCTGACCGGCGAAAATCTTTCGCGCGCCGACGTGTTCGACGCGATGACGCACACGCTCGTTTCGAACCTCACCGGGCAGGAAGTCGAGTATCGCGGCGACTCCGACGACGAGTTCGACTTCGGCGCTCCGGTCGACGAAAAAGAGCGTCGCGTCGCCGAAAATCGCGAATTTTACCGCAAAAAATACGAGCGCCAACGTTGGGAAGCGGAGGAAACCCGCCGTCGCGAAGCGCTCGACGACGAAGAAATTCGCCGCAATTTGAACGACGAAAACGACGTCGAACGCCAACGCCGCGATTGGCTCGCCGCCGACGAAAAGCTCGAAGACTTCCTTCGCGTCGACGACGAGGAAACCGACGACGCGTTCGAAGAAATCGACGAAGAGGAAGTCGACGCTCGCGATTGACGGCGCCGCGTCTTCCCGTTCCGTTTCCCCGTTTTGCCCGCGTTCCCTATGTTAACCGCCGAGAGGCCGCCAAAATGCCCGCCGAACTCGATTTTGACGCGAAAATTCAACGATTCGCCGAACTGTTGGCCGCGTCGCCGAAAATCGCCGCGCTGACCGGCGCCGGAATTTCGACCGAAAGCGGAATCCCCGACTTCCGCTCGTCGACCGGAATTTACCAAACGACGTCGGAAGCGGTCTTCTCCATCGACTTTTTCAACGAGAATCCGGGCGAGTTTTACCGGATTTTCGGGCCGTTTTACGCGCAAACGGTCGCGTCGGCGCCGAACGCCGGGCACGTCGCGCTCGCCGACTTGGAACGCAAGCTCGGCAAACGCGTCGAAATCGTTACGCAAAACATCGACGCGCTCCATTCGACCGCCGGTTCGTCGAATGTTTGGGAAATTCACGGCACGTTGCGGACGTCGAGTTGCGTCGCTTGCGAGCGGTCGTTCGAGCCTTCCGTCTTCGGCGCGACCGTCGCGGCGGGCGAGGTTCCGCGCTGTCCCGAATGCGGCGGCGTTTTGAAGCCGGACGTTACTTTCTTCGGCGAAGCGCTTCCCGAGCGGGCCTTGGCCGGCGCGCAACGGGCGATGTGGGAAACGCGCCTTTTGCTCGTTCTCGGCACGTCGTTGCAAGTCTATCCGGCGGCGGCGCTTCCGCGCGAGTGCGACGCCGACGTCCCGTTTGTCGTCGTCAACCGAACGCCGACGCCGCTCGACCGTTTCGCGACGCTCGTTTTCCGCGAATCGATCGGCGACGTCTTGCCCAAGGCGGTCGAACGAGCCGCGACGCTCCTTCAAGAGCGTTCCGAAAACGCGTTTTGACCGTCGCGTCGCCGAACGGTCGCGACGCCGTCCTCCGTTTTCCCCGTTTCCCCCGCTCCCCCCATTTTCGCATTACCTTAACTTTCCGTCGACGCGCCGACGCCGAGTTCGCCGATTTTCCGGCGTTTCGACGTCCGACGCGTTGTTTTGCAACCGCGAGGAACCGTCCGATGAAAGCATCGTTATCGTCGTTTTTCTCCTTATTAATATTAATGGCGGCGCCCGTTTTCGCCGCGCCCGACGCTCCGCTCGTTTACGACTTCGAAAGCGGCGACCTCGCGTCCGCCGGTTGGGCGATCGTCGAAGGCGCGAACACGAAACCGATCGGCGATCGCGACGCCGAGTTTCACGACGAAACCGTCCCTTACGTCAAACAGGGCAAGCGTTACCTAACGACGCTCGAATCGACCGCTTCGGCGGCGCCGACCGACGACGTTCGTTGCGTTATCGAGTCGCCGGTCTTTGAAATCGTCGGCGACGAGCTGAAATTCCTCGTCGGCGGAGGGGGCGCGGAGCGTCAAAACGTTTACGTCGCGTTGGCTCTTCTCGCCGAAAGCGGCGACGTCGAAACGGTTTTGAAAGTCGTCGGGAAAAACAACCAAAAGCTCGACCCGGTCGCTTGGAACGTCGCGGAATACAAAGGCCGCCTCGCGCTGATTCGGGTCGTCGACCTCGAAACCGGCGGCTGGGCGCATATCCGCTGCGACGCGTTCGAAATCCCCGGTAAAATCTCCGACGCCGGAACGAAACTGCGCCGCGACTTCTTCGAAAAAGCGCGCCTCGAAGCTCAGCGCAAAGAAGCGGAAAAGAAAGAAGCCGCGCTCGACGCTCTCCGAACCCTCGACGCGCCGGTTCTTTACGTTCGCCGCGCTCAATACCGCCCCGACCATCACAACACCGCGACGCTCTTCCAAAAGGGCGAAATCAACGAGAACAGCTTTGTCGGCGACTCCGCGCTCGTCGTTTGGAACCCGAAAACCAACGAGTCGAAAACGCTCCTCGAACTCCCGGACGGAATCGTTCGCGACCCGGAGCTGTCGTTCGACGCGACGAAAGTCGTCTTTTCGTTCCGCAAATCTAAAGACGACGACTACCACATCGGCGAAATGACGCTCGACCTCGCCGCCGACCGCGCGCCGATCAAAATTACCGCCGCAACGACCGCCGAAGAAATCGCCCAGCTTGCCCAAACCGCCGGTTTTCGCCAACTGACGTTCGTCTCCGGCGCCTGCGACTTCGACCCGCTTTACCTCCCGACCGGCGAAATCGTCTTCTCGTCGACGCGCGAGCCGAAATACTGCATGTGCAACCGCCACATTATGGGCAATTTGCACAAAATGAACGGCGACGGCACGAACGTTCGCCAAATCGGCAAAAGCACGCTCTTCGAAGGACACGCCGCGCTCCTTTCGGACGGTCGCCTGATTTACGACCGTTGGGAGTACGTCGACCGCAACTTCGGCGACGCGCAGGGCGTTTGGGTAACGAACCCGGACGGCGCGAAACACGAAATCTTTTGGGGCAACAACACCGCGTCCCCCGGCGGCGTCATCGACGCGCGCCCGCTTCCCGGCGACGACTCGACGTTCGTTTGCGTCCTAAGTTCTTGCCACGACCGACCTTGGGGCGCCGTCGCGCTGATCGACCGCCGCTTGGGACTCGACGGCAAAGCGCCGGTTCTCCAAACTTGGCCTCCGGAAACGATCGACTGGGTCTCCGACGCGCCCGGCGCCGATCCGTTGCGCGAAGTCTATAAATACGATACGTTTACGCGCTCGCCTCGCAAGTACGAAGACCCGTTCCCGCTCGAAGACGGCTTCGTTTTGGCGACCGGTCAAACCGGAAACGGCGACGAAACCGCGCTTTACGTTCTCGACCCGGACGGCGGCGCGACGCAAGTTTGGACGGACGGCCCCGGTTGTTTCGACGCTCGCCCGATTCTCCCGACCGACGTCCCCGCGACGATCGCCGACCGCGTCGACCTTAGCGACCCGAACGGTTACTTCCACGTTAGCAACGTTTACGAAGGCTTCGGGATGCAAAACGTCGAGCCGGGCTCCGTCAAATACTTGCGCGTCGTCGAGTCGCCGGAAAAACGTTTCTGGACGCACGCCAACTGGCAGGGCGCCGGAACGCAAGCGCCGGGAATGGCTTGGAACGACTTCAACAACAAACGAATCCTCGGGACGGTTCCGGTCGCGGAGGACGGCAGCGTTTCGTTCGCGGTTCCGGCCGACCGTTTCGTTTACTTTCAACTCCTTGACGCGGAAGGCGTTATGATTCAGTCGATGCGCAGCGGGATAATGGCGCGCCCCGGCGAAACGAACGCTTGCGTCGGTTGCCACGAAAGCCGTCTCGACGCGCCGACTTCCGGCGCTTTGGCCGGCGCCGCGCTCTCCGGCGACCCGCTTCCGCTCGAACCTTGGCGCGGCGAACCGCGTTTGTTCAGCTATTTGGAAGAAGTCCAGCCGGTCTTCGACAAGTACTGCGTCGCTTGCCACGACTTCGGCAAACCGGCGGGCGAAAAGCTCGTCCTCGCGGGCGACCGCAACCCGGCGTTCAACGCGTCGTATTGGCAAATTCGCTCGAAGGAACTCGTTCGCGTCCCCGGCGCCGGCCCGCACAACAAGTTCGAGCCGAACTTCTGGGGCGCCCGCCAAAGCCGACTTTACGAAGTTTTGACAAAGGGCCACGCGAAACCGGAAATCGACGATAAACGCCGAGAACTCGGTCTTTACGTCGACCGCAAAGTCGACGCGGAGGCGGTCGACCGCGTCGCGACTTGGATCGATATTAACGCGCCGTATTACCCGACTTACGGCTCGGCGTATCGCGACAACCCCTACGGGCGTTCGCCGCTGACGAACGACGAAACGAAGCGCCTATCCGAGTTGACCGGCCTCAAGAATTTGGCGTTGAGCGCCGCGATTTCGTTCGACCGTCCGGAGCGGAGCCCCTGCTTGAACCGTTGGGGCGCCGCCGACGCGTCGGTTTCGCCGGAATACGCCGAAGCGCTCGCCCTCGTTAAGCGCGGTCAAGAGCGGCTCGCGAAGCAAGATCGCGGCGAAGCGTCCGATTTCGAACCGGTCGCCGCCGTCGAAGTCGACCAAGAAAAGCGTTACCGTTACTTCCGTCAACGCGAACAAGCCGCCCGCGACGCCGTTTCGAAGGGCGAAAAGTTGAACGACCTGCAAATCGACGCGCTCGTCGGCTCGACTTGGCGCGACGAATAAACGTTTTCCAACGCAACTCGACGGCTGACGTTTCGCGACGCAACCGTCGAGTTTAAGCGACTTCCAACTTCAACGCCGAATCGGCCGCCGCGTCGATTCGGCTTTTTTTCGCTCTATTTTCATCGCGCTTTCTCTTTCGGCGGCGTTTTCTTTTTTTCCGCCCGCGCCAAAATTTGCTCTTGCGCCGAACGCGCCGATTTGTTATCGTCGCCAAGACGAGGGCTCGCGTTGCGCCCTCCCCTTATTTTCGCGACGTTTTCCGCGTTCGCGTCTCGTTTCTTTTCGCCGACGGAGCCTTTATGAACGATTTTCAACGCGACCTCGACGCCGCCGCCGAACGCGCGCGCCGTTTTTTCGCCGACGCCCGCGCCGCCGACCGTCGCTCCGGCGATCTCGCGTCCGCCGCGCTTTCGTTGTCGCAAGAGCTTATTTCGCTTGCGTTCCGTTCCGAGCGTTCGCAAGACCCCGAGTCCGACGCAACGTCCGAACGTCCGCGCCTCGCCGTCTTTTCCCGCGAAACGCCCGTCGACGCCGAACCGACGATCTTTCGCCTCGACGCTTTCCGACGCGCGCAAGCGAAACCGCGCCAAACGCCGTCGCTCGACGTTTTCAACGACGCCGCGCCGGAATGCGAATCCGCTCCCGTTTTTCCGCGTCTTTTCGTTCCTTGCGACGAACGCCCGCGCCTCCGCGTCGTCGCCGTCGACTAAACGCGCCGCCGAAAACGCTCCTTTTTTATTTTTCTTTGCCGCCGCGCCGACGTTTCGAACGCGGCGTTTCGCGTTCGTCTAAACGGCTGTTTTAAACGTCTTATCTTTGCCGCCGTCGCCTCGCCCCCGCTTCCGCCGTCGATTGCGCTTGCGTCCGTTCGGCTTTTTCGCTATACTTGCGACGCGCGGCGCTTTCGCCTTCGTTTTGCGCCAACTTGTTATCGTTCGTCGCTTTAAGCGGCGTCGTTTTACGTCGTTGTGTTAAGGAATTTCGCATGTTCGTCCTTCGCCCCTCCGTTTCTCGCGTCTCGTTCGCTCTGCTCCTCGCGCTCGGCTTCGCCGTCGACGCGTCGCCCGCGTTCGCGCAAACGTCCCGACCTCGCGCCGCCGCGTCCGCGAACAAATCCGCTTCCAAGAGCGCCGTCAAAGTCGCGCAAGCGCCGTCCGCCGCTCGTCCAGCTCAGGCCGCCGCGCCCCAAACCGCGCCCGCCGTCGACGCGCCCAAATTGTCCGCCGCCGAGGAAGCCAAATACCAAGAGGCGTTGCAACATTTTAATTCGCAAAACTTAGCGGGCGCCCTTGCGTCGCTTCAAGAACTCGCCGCCTCGAATCCGGCCGCGACGCCGCCGCGTTTGATCTTGGCGCGTTGGTTCGCCGAACTCCAAAATCCGAAAGCGGTGCGAACGTCGCTCGAACTCGCGACCGAGGAATCGCCGAACGACCCGGAAGCGTTCCTTTCGCTCGCCGAAATTTCGCTCCTCGAAGGTTCCCTGACCGCCGCCGAACTGTTGACGCTCCAAGGCCGCCGCGTTCTCGAACAATACTCCGCCAATCCGACGCGCAAACAAAACCTTACGCGCAAAGCGCTTACGTTGCAACTCGCGTATTCGAACGCTCGGCGACGTTGGCCGGCGGCGCAAGAGGCGATTCTCGCGCTAATCAAACTCGACGGCGAAACGGCGGAGCTGGATCGCGCGCTCGGTCGCGTCTTATTCCAGCAAAATCAAGAGGATAAAGCCCGCGAAATGTTCGTTCGCGCCGACAAACTGACGCCCGCCGACGCCGCGTCGTCGACGCTTCCGGCCGACGCGCTTCTTTCGCAACTTTACGCCGAACGCGGCGACCTCGCCAACGCGAAAAAATATTTGGACGCCGCGTTGAAAGCGTCGCCGAAGTCCGTTCCGACGCTCGTTTTATCGATTTCGACGGCGCTCGAGGAAAACGATCTCGAAACCGCTTGGACGCGCGCTCGCCAACTTTATTCCAACGACAAAAGCGCCGACGTTTTAAAGATTTACGGCAAAGTCGCGCTCTTCCGCTCCGATTATCCGCAAGCCGAGGCGGCGTTCCAAGAGGCCGTTCGTCAAAATCCGCTCGACGCCGAAGCGATCGCCGGGCTCGCGCTCGCGCTCTGCGAACAAGACGACGCCGAGAAGCGCAAGCGCGCCGTTCAATACGCGACGAGCAACGTTCAAAAGCAGTCGAACAACCGCGATTATCTCGCGACGCTCGGCTGGACGCTTTACCGCTCCGGCGAAACCGAAGCCGCGATTCAAGCTCTGCAACAGTCGGTCGCCGACGGTCAAATCAACGCCGCCGCCGCGTATTACTTCGCCGTCGCGCTCGTCGAAAAAGGCCAAATCGCCGCCGCGAAACAACTTCTGAACGCCGCGCTCGCGACGAAACCGCCGTTCGCCAAACGCGTCGCCGCCGCCGCGCTTGCGAAACAACTTGAAGCGACGCCAGCGCAACCGCAAAAATAAAACGAGATAACGCTCAACGCCGCGACGTTGACAAACTATCGCGGCGTCTTTCTTAACGCGTCGACGTTCGACCATTTTGCGTTTAACGTCGACGCAACTTTTTTTACCGTCAGAGTTAGGAGACCAATAAATGTTCGTCGTCGAACACCCTTTCGCGTCCGATTTCTTTTTCCGTTCGCTGGAAAAACTGCAAGCGCGCGTTCTTCGCGGCGCCGCCGTCGAGGAATTCAACGTCGCGAACCGCAACCTTAACTTGGTTTCGGAGAAGGAGTTCGTCGAGTATTACCGCAAAATTCCGGAGCCCTTGTACTGCAATTCGGAAAACGGGCTAAGCCGCGTCGCAAGTCTTTTGCCCGACGCGCCGTTCGTTCGGTTCGCCGAATTGTTCAAGAATAAAGCAAAATTTCGACAAGCCGTCGCGCCGCTTTACCCGAATTTCGCTTTCCGCGAAGTCGACTTAGCGGAGTTGCAAACGTTGCGATACGAAGACTTGCCGCGTCGCTTCGTTGTCAAGCCGTCGGTCGGATTTTTGAGCGTCGGCGTTCGTTTCGTCGAATCGGCGGAGGATTGGGAACGCGTCCGAGCCGAAATTCTCCGCGAAAGCGCCGCGTTCGCCGACGGCAAATCCGCCGACTTTCCGCGCGAAGTCGTCGACCTAACCCGTTATTTGATCGAAGAAACGGTCGACGGCGAAGAACTCGCGGTCGACGCTTATTTCGCCGTCGACGGAACGCCGGTCGTCCTCGACGTCTTGCGACACCCGTTCGCCAGCTCGACCGACGTTCGCGACCGAATTTACACGACGTCGAAAAAATTCGTTCGCCGCCTTTTGCCGACGCTCGAAACGACGCTCGCCCAAATCGGCGCAACCGTTGCGAACGCGTTGGATACGCCGTTCGACGTCGCGTTTCCGTTTCACGCCGAGTTCCGCGTCGCCGCCGACGGTTCGCTCGTTCCCATCGAAGTCAACCCGGGTCGTTTCGCCGGTTGGCACACGACGGAGCTGGCGTTTTACGCTTACGGCGTCGACGTTTACGAGACGCTGACGCGCGGTTTGCGTCCCGATTGGAATCGGATTCTCGCCGACGCCGAGACCGACGACGTCGTTTCGTATTTCGCGATTTTCGAAACGCCGCCCGCGCTCGCCGGCGCCGCCGCAAACGCCGACGCCGCTTTCGATTACGACGCGTTAGCTCGGGAGTTTTCGACGTTGTTCGAGTTGCGCCGAATCGACTGGCGCCGCCGTCCGCTCGCCGCGATCGCGTTCGCGCAAACGTCGGAACCGCAAGAACTTGAACGCGTTTTAGCGCTCGACGTCGAACGTTTCGTTCAACGTTAAAACGTTTATTTTCCGCTTTTCGGTCGAACGTCGCTTTGCGCCGCGTTCGACCGAAAGCGCCGTCGCCGTTTAAACTTTCTCTCGCCAACTTGTTAAGAACGCGGAGTTTGCGATAACCAAGACCGAACCGGCGTTATGCGCGAGCGCTCCGAGCGTCGGCCCGAGCCAACCGCAAGCCGCCAGCGCGACGGCGAGAAAATTCAACGCCAACGAAAACGCTAAATTGAACCGAACGACCGCCGCCGTTCGCCGCGCCAACGCCAAGAGCGACGCAACCTCTTTAATGTCGCCGCTTACAACCGCGACGTCGGCGACGCTCGCCGCAAAATCGCAACTGTTTCCGAACGCGACGCCGACGGTCGCCTTCGCCAACGCCGGCGCGTCGTTGACGCCGTCGCCGACCATACAGACGCGTTCTCCCGCTTCTCGCCGCTTTGCGATTTCTTCCAACTTATTTTCCGGCAAGCAGCTGGCGGCAAATTCGTCGATTCCCAAGCGTTTCGCGATCGTCGCCGCCGCGCCCTCGCCGTCGCCGGTCAACATAACCGACCGAACGCCAATATGTTGCAACCGCTTTATCGTCGCCGCGCTCGTCGAGCGTTCGACGTCCGACAAGAAAATCGCGCCCGCCGCCGCGAC
Organism: Thermoguttaceae bacterium; assembly: GCA_017937485.1. Taxonomy (GTDB): domain Bacteria; phylum Planctomycetota; class Planctomycetia; order Pirellulales; family Thermoguttaceae; genus RUG369. The sequence continues at coordinate 27,492 of JAGBDN010000069.1, read as the reverse complement.
ATCTATCGCGACGTAAACGACGGCGCAACCGTCTTTTACAAATCGCTCAACCTTCGTTTGCGCTTCGTCCAAAATCGCGACGTTCCGCTCCGCCAACGCTCGCGCGGAACCGACGAAAACCTCCTTGTCGTCGACGACGCCGAACGCGCCGCGTCCCGGTTCCGCAACGAAACGCTCGACGCTAACCGACGGAATCGCCAAGGTTTCGCGACAATATCGAACGATCGCTTTCGCCAACGGATGTTCCGAAAAACGCTCGACGGCGGCGACGTCCGTTAACATTTCTTTTTCGTCGCGTTCGCCAAACGCCGCGACGCCCGCAACCTCCGGTTTCCCAAAGGTTAGCGTTCCCGTTTTATCCCAGCAAACGGTCGAAATAGTTGCCAAACGTTCGAAAACGTCTCCTTCGCGAATAAGAACGCCGCGTCGCGCCGCCGCTCCGACGGCCGCCGCGACCGCCGTCGGAGTCGCTAAAGTCAACGCGCAAGGGCAGAAAACGATTAAAACGGTCGCCGCCCGCGCGACGTCGCCGGTCGCCCCCCAAACGCCGAGCGCGATCGCCAACGCTCCGAAGACGACGTAAGTCGCCCAACGGTCGGCAATACGAACAATCCGCGTTTTCCCGACGTCGACCGAACGCGCCCAGCGAATCGTCCGTTGAATCGAGCTGTCCGCGGCGATTCTCTCGACCGTCATATCGAACGCGCCGAAAAGATTTAGCGTCCCGCTTAACGTCTTGTCGCCAATCGTTTTATCGACCGGCGTCGACTCGCCCGTCGCGACGCTTTGATCGACCGAAGTCGCGCCGAAAATTATCTCGCCGTCGAGCGGAATCGTTTCGCCCGGCAAAACTCGAACGCGCGCCCCGACGACGACTTCCTCGGCCGCAACGTTTCGCTCGACGCCGTTTTCGTCGACAACTCGCGCCGTTAAAGGCGTTAGCTCCGTTATCGTTTCGAGTCCGGAACGCGCCCGAGCGACCGCCCATTCCTCCAACAGCGAACCTAACTTCATTATGAAAGCGACTTCGCCCGCCGCGAACGTTTCGCCAAGAGCAAGCGACGCGACCAACGCCAACGCGACTAAAAGCCCCGTCTTCACATTCAACGACCCGAAAAAACCGACCGCCGCTTCCCAAAGAATCGGAACGCCGCATAAAACAACCGCGACCCAAGCGCCGCTCCAACCCCAAGGATTCCAACCGCATACGTCCGCCAAAAGCGCGGCGCCGGAAATCGCGACAACCGCCGCGTTCCATTTGACGCCGTTCCAACTCGTCGCCGCTTTTTTCTTCTCATTCTCTTTTTTCATCGACCTCTCCTAAAAAGAAAAACGGTACCCATACCGGTATATGGTTATACAGTATACCCCGTCGGGTACCGACGTCAAGAGGGCGATAAAAAAAAGAGCGATCTTTCGACCGCTCTTTCAATGTTTCGTTTAGAAACTCGTAATTATGGGCGCAATTTTAACGTTGCGACGGCGTCGATTCGTCATTTTAGCACATCTTTAATCTTTGCAGTTTCAAGATTTACTGCATATTTGCGAATCGTTCGACCGCTTTCGCGAATCGTTCGATCGTCTTTTCGGCGTCGCCGTGTTCCAAACCGTCTCGCACGCAACAGTGAATATGCCCCTTCAAAATCAGCATTCCCACTTTGTTCAGCGCCGCTTTCGCCGCGTTGATTTGCGTCAACACATCTTCGCAAGGAACGTTCTCGTCGATCATTCGATCGATCGCTTGCGTTTGCCCGACGATTTTTTTCATTCGCCGATGCAGATTCTCGGCGTCCATACAACGTCTCAAGTCGCCGTCTCCCTTGCTTTAAGGTTAAATCGCGAGTTGTTTTCGCGCGCTTAAAATCAACGCACTTTGCAGATGAAGCGAACGACGCCAAACTCTTTCGGTTCAAGCGGTTCGGTAATTTCCCAACGCAAATTCAGCGAACCTTGCTCGTTCAGCTCCGCGAGGAACTCAGCCGGAACCGACGATTTCGCGGTGTTGTCGACGTAAGCGAGGCGGGCCGACAAGTTGTCGAGAATCGTTACGTTCCCGATCGGTTCGTCGCCGATATTTTCAAAACGCAGGGTGAATTCGACCAGTTCGCCCGGACGCGCCGCGTCTTTGTTCGCGATCTTAATTACCCGCAGTTTCGAGGTTTTCGTATCGTCTTTGACCGAGTAAATCGTTCCCGCGCCTTCGAGATAAGTATTCGAAAACGCGTTCACCGTATCGAGCGCGACCGCGACCTTTTGCTCGCCGCTCCAACCTTGCGCCGCCAACGCGCCTTGAAGCATCAGCGAAGCGTCGTTCGTCGCCAAATCGTCGACCGTCGCCGACGTAAGCAACGCGTGCAGGCGGAGTTGCGCGTCCGCTTCCATCAACATAACGCGCGACGTTCCGATCGTCGGAGCCGCCAGCGATTCCGCGCTCGCGACGCCCGCGTTTTGCGAAGCGCCAAGCGGTTTCGTTTCGGCGGTTCGAGCGTCGACCGCTTGAACCCCTTCTTTTTGAACGGCTTGCGTCGTCGTATTCGCGCTTTCCAACATCACGCGGCTTTCGCCGGAAATCGGGCCGACCACTTGACGCGCGGCGCCGAAACGCGGGCTGTACAGGAACAAACGGTTCGTCGGCTCGGACAAAATGCGACCGTCGACCGTGTCGAAGTGCGCGACGGAGTCTTCTTTGTCGAGGTTTTCGACCGACCAGTCTTCGCGAGAATACATCGGCCCCTTCGAGTCGCCGCCGGTAACGACGTATTCGCCGAATTCGGAGCGCGGCGCGTTCGGAGCGTCGGCGTCGAGCGGACGCGAAGTCGGGCGATTGACGTTCGCATAAGGCGCGGCGATCGACGGATCCACTTGCAACGGCAGGACTTGGCCGCCGATTCGATTCGAGGGAGCCGGGGCCGGAGCGACGGCGTTCGGAGCGACGCGCGTCGTTTTGACGTTTTCCGCTTTCAACTCGACGACCGGTTTAATTTCCGGAACGGCGGCTTTTTTCGGTTCTTCCGAGGCGGCGGATTCAACGTCCGCAACTTCTTTCGCTTCAACGTTTTCCGTTCCTTCGGTTTCGTCGTCTTGCATTTGTCCGCGAACGATCCAACCGGCGAAACGGTCGACGCTCGCCCCTTGATAAGGCGCTTGCGGATAAACGCTTTGCGTCGGTTGCGCGGCGGGAGCGGCGCTCGGAGCCGGCGTTTCCGCCGTTTGCGGCGCGACGGTTTGAGTCGGAGCCGGCGCGTAACTCGACGGCGCGGGCGTTTGCGGAGCGACGGTCGTCGGCGCAACTTCCGGCGTTTGCGGAACTTGCGAAACGTAAACGGTCGTCGGCGCCTGCGCTTGCGGATAAACCAGCGTTTGCGTCGCGGGCGGCGTCGGCGTCGGATACGCGTCCGCCGCTTGGAAACTCGACGTTTGCGCCGGAGCGCCGTACGCGGCTTGCGTCGCGGCCGGAACAAACGGAGCGTTCGCAAACGGTTGGGCCGCGGGGCTTTGCGTCGCGCCTAAACGACGCGCTTGATCGGCGTTGCGTCGCGCCGCTTCGTAACGAATTTCGGCGAGGTCTTTCGCGCCTTCCGGTCGCGTTTCCCAGTGCGGCGGCGGAGTCGTCGAGCCGATTTTTTTAGCGACCGACGGGCCGGTTCCGAAAACGTTCGTTTGTTCGCGCCATTCGCCGGAATAAACGTCGCGGTAATACGCCTCTTCTTCCGGCGTTTTCGGGTCGTATTTCGCGTAAGGGTTCTCGTTTTGCGCGTAAGGATTCGAGCCGGCGCCTTGCGAATCGGTCGACTGGCAAGAGCAAAAAATCAACGGGCAAACCAACGTCGCCGCCGCGAGTCGAGCCGACCAATCGCCGACGCTTCGGCGGGTCGCGTCGCTTTCGAAACGCTTACCGTTAAAGAACTTCATGACGAGCTTCCTTTCCAAAATCGACACAATATAGCGCCGACGATTGTCAATCAAATGAACGCGCTTCCGCGCGGCGACGCGCCGCGTTCTCGAAAAAGCTCGCGATACGAAAGGCGCTTCTATCGAAATTATCGGCAAAACCGTTTAAGAATTTTAACAACTTTCGGCAATTTCAGTAAAATCGTAAAAATTCCTTTATTTTAACGTCGTCAATCGTCCCGCGCTCGTCCGACGCGCATTTCCGCCCCTTAACCTTCGTTTGTTTAGCGCGTATTCGCCCCTATTGCCCTTAGCCCCTATTGCCCTTATATTAATAAGGACGACGTTCGGAAAGAACGCGTCGTTCAGCCGCCGCAAAGCGCGAGCGCCAACCGCGCCGTTTCGGTCGCCGCCGATTCGATAAATCCGAGTTTTTCGCATCCCAACCAAACGAAGCGCAACGCGACGACCGTTAAGAAAACGCTCAACGCGCGGTTGACGAAAACCAACCAACGCGCGTTAAAAAACGTCTTCAAACCGGCGACGAGAAAAACGATCGCAAGATTGCAAAGCGTTATCGAAACAAAAAAAGCGATTAAATACGTCGCCGCGACGCCCCAACCGCTATCGCGTTGAAAAGCGGAAACGTTCAGCGCGTTGACGGTAAAAGAGTATATCCAAAGATTGGGATTCAAGAAGTTAAGCGCGACGATCAAGTAAAAGGGCCGACGCGGTTTTTGGCTAAAATCGAAATCGGCCTCCGTCGTTCGGAACTCGGCCCAAGCGATGCGAAAGAGCAACGCCGCTCCCGCGAACGCGACGCAGGCCAACGCGCCGTCGGTAATATTCGAAACGACAAACAACGCCAACGCCAACGCGAAAGGGTCGGTGCAAACCGGCGCGAACGCCGCTCGCCAAGCGGAACGCGCCCCGTTCGCCAGCGTTTCCGAAACGATAATCGTTTGAAGCGGGCCCGGCGAAACCGCTCCGAAAAAGCCCAATCCCGCGCCCATCGCTATCGCGCCGGCAAGCGCCGTCGTCGCCTCGACCGCCATTTATCGTTCTCCTTATTTCTTTTGTTTTAAGGCGTTAACGCGACGCAGGAATCGTTCGAGCGTTTGACGTTCGGCGGCGGTCGCAAACGTCGCGTAAAAACCTCCGTTATTTTAACAGATTTTCGCAAAAACGCAACGTCCGACGCGCTCCGATTCTTGCCAAAATTCGCCGACGCGTTATCATTAAGGAATAAGGACGCGGGACTCGTAATACATCGAGGCCGAAAGCCGCGGTTCTCGAACGCTTCAACACTTTTAACAGCAACGTTTAGCAAAGACCGATGCTCGACTCGAACCTCTCGACGCCGGAAATCGCCGCTTGGCTCCGCGAAACGAACGCGGAGCGCCTCCAAACGCTTTGGGACGCCGCCGACCAAATTCGACACGAACGCGTCGCCGACGCCGTTCGACTCCGCGGACTCGTCGAAATTTCCAACCGCTGTTCTCGCCACTGTTTATATTGCGGCGTTCGAGCGGAGCGACGCGTCGAACGCTACCGAATGACGCAAGAGGAAATCCTCGAATGCGCGAAGTTTGCGAAAAAAAACGGCCTCGCGACGCTCGTGTTGCAAGCGGGCGAAGATCGAACGCTCGACGCGGGCTTCGTCGCCGAAACGGTTCGAGCGATTCGCGACGACTTCGGCTTGATAGTAACGCTAAGTCTCGGCGAACGAACGGATTCCGAACTCGTCCGTTGGCAAGAAGCGGGCGCGAGACGGTATTTGGCGCGCTTTGAAACGTCGAATCCGTCGCTTTACGCGGCGCTTCACCCGAGCGTCGACGGTTCCGGTTTAACGGAACGAATCGATTTCTTAAAGCGTTTGCGCGAAATCGGTTACGAAGTCGGAAGCGGCGTTATGATCGGGATTCCCGGCCAAACGTTCGACGACTTGGCGCGCGACTTGGCGCTCTTTCGCGAACTCGACCTCGATATGATCGGCTCCGGGCCCTTCCTGCCGCACTCGGGAACGCCGTTAGGAGCGCTCGAAATTCGCGACGGTTATTGGCAAACGGCGCCGATCGCTTCCGCTCTTTCGCCGTTCAAATCGGAAAACGCCGACGCGTCGCGCTTTACGTTCCGTTACCCAACGTCGAGCGATCAAGTTCCGAATACGAACGACGTCGCGTTTAAAGCGATCGCGCTGTCGCGGATTCTTTGCCCGGACGCCAACATTCCGAGCGTTACGTCGGTCGCGACGCTCGACGGAAGCGGCGGACGCAAAAGCGCGCTTTCTCGCGGCGCAAACGTTGTTATGCCGAACATTACGCCGACCAAATATCGCCGACTTTACGAGATTTACCCGAATAAAGCGGCGACGTTCGAGGACGCGGAAACGACGCTGGAAACGGCGTTGCGGCAAATCGACGAAATCGGACGCTTTCCGGGCGTCGGGCCGGGCTCGTCGAAGCGTTTTCTAGAGCGCGTCGCCGGCGTTCCTAGACGAGAACGTTAGCGATTCTTACGCCCTCTTTGTAAGCGCTGCTTTTACAACGGTTGCGCAAGGCGAATTTTGCAACGCCTCGACGCGCCCTACAAACGACCTTTATTTATCGTTGACTTGAACTTTTCAAAAAATTCTTTGATTTCGTTAATTTCATAGCCGGTAATTACCTGTAGGTCGTAATAATTGTCTTCTTTACTTATCTCAACGCCAATTTGTAAAACTTCGGCAATGAGTTTTATCCGCTTTTTCGATAAATAGATATTGTACGTACAATCCAAAGCGCTCGCCGACGCCCGCGCGTTCGTTGGCGACGATAATTTATACTTCCGCAAAGGTACGATAAACCTTTTAATTAGATACGCCGCCGTCCTATCCATTCGCGCTCTTTTTTTAGAAGAGAGACCGGACTTTCGCGACCAATAGGGAGGCCCAATACAAAAGGTTAAATTGAAGCCGAGAATAATATCGACGTCTTTATACGTTAAATTGGTAAAATTCATTGTTATTCCCTTTCGCCAATTTAAGCCAAACTTTTAAGCTAATTTTTAAACGCGATTTTTGTCTCGGGACGAAAAGACGTTTCTCCGCTTTTCCCCTCAAAACCAATACAATCCTTTAATTTACGCCGCAATTACAAAATAATTCTCGTCCAGGACGCGTCGCCGACGTTTCCGGACGAGAGTCTTAGCGCGTTCCGGAGTTTCGCGCTAAAAAACGACGCCGTTAGTCGTTCGATTTTCAGCGGTTAACAGCAAACGGCGCAACAACGACGCCGCGTCGTTTTTACTTTTCCGTTTTTTCCTCCTCGACGGCTTTTTCCGCCGCGATTGCCTCCGCCATTTTGTCAAGTTCCTCGACCGTAAAGCGCGTCGCGACAACGGAATGCTTGTTCTCGTCGTCCCGATATTTGACGTAAGTGATCGCGACGATCGTCCCGTCGTCGAGCCGCGAAACGCCCGGATAACCGCAATCGCCGCGCCAAGGCTTCGCGAACGAATGCAACAACTTGACGCGGTAATCGCCCGGTTTCGCTTGCTTCAAGTCGTCGTAACTTCCGACCCAACCGACGAAATTCCCCCTTTCCTCGCTCCCTAACGCTTGGTCGCGAAAGCAGATAAAGAGGCGTTCGTCGTCGACGTAAGCGCCGATATGCCGGTCGCCGGTCAGTTCCCAACTTGTGTCGGTCGGCGTCGACCAAGTTTCGCCGCCGTCGGCGCTGAACGTCATACAACTTCGACCTTTATGCGTGTTTTCGCGCATCAGGCAACAGATTTCCTTTTTATCCGGCGACCAAAACGCGAACGGCTCGCAAAGCTCTTTCCCCGGAACGTCGGCGATCGTTCGCGGTTCGCTCCAAGTAAAGCCCGCGTCGTCAGTTACAGAAACGGCGACCTCGAGTCGTCCGGCGACTTTCGGCTCTTTGTTGAGGAGCGTTCCGTCCGCCGCGCGCCGTCGGTGAAAGAAACCGAGATAACGCCCGTCCTCGACGCCGGGATTCGCCGGAACGATCGAGCTAAACGCCATCACGTTCTTAAAACCGAGCGGTTCTTTTTCCTCCCAACTCTCGCCTCCGTCGGCGCTTACGATGCGCGGCATCAACGGCTGCGCGGAGAAAATCCAATGCCAAGCCTTGCCGTTTTTGTCGACGAGACGGTAAATACTCGGGCAGTTGATATGCTTCTTATATCCCTCCGGAGCGCGGTCGTCGAGGCGTTCCCAAGTCTTGCCGCCGTCGCGACTTCGAGCGATAGGGCCCGCCGGGCCGCCGTGATTGACGCACCAAACGAGCAGAATCGAACCGTCCGGATTCAAAACGGAATACGGATGCCCTTGGTAAAGATCGGGCGTTCCGGCGGCGACAACCGTTTGTCTTTCAACGTCTTGCGAAATGTCGAGCGTCGGCGCCGCGTCTTGCGCCCAGATTTGCGACGCCGCGCCGCAAAACATTCCAAGCGCCGTCGCCGTCGACGCCGCGACCGCCGTTAAAAACGCAACTCGTTTTTTCGCGCAAGTTAAAAACCGACGTTTTTCCCGTTCGAGCGTTCGACCTTCGCCGTTATCCCAAGCCATTTTATTCTCCTTTTAAACGTTACAAACGTTCGCTATTTACTCGCAAATTAAAAACAATGAAAAATTTCTCGGCGATCGCCGTTTGATTCGACGCCTTGTCGACGCTAGCGAATCAATTATTTTACAACACATTACAACAAATCGCAACGACGTTATTCGACGTTCGAAAAAGGCGCGCCCGCTTTCCCCAACGATTTTTCCAACGTCGCGGCGGCGCGGTCGAAACGGCGCGTCGTCCAGAAGAAACGGCTTTGCCCCAAGAGGAGTCGCGGACTGACGACGAACTGTTCTATCTCTTTTAACGCCGCGACGTTAGCCTTGCTCCAATCGTCGCCGACGCGCCGCGAAACAATCAGAACGCGGTATTCGCCCGGCTCGAGATCGTCGAACGCGAAACGGCCTTCAAAATCCGCGACCGCGAACCGAGCGCCGCGCGCTTCCAATTCGGCGACGACGTTCTCAAATCCCGGCGGATTCGGACGTTGCGGAGACACGTCGCCCAACGCGATCGGCGCGCCAAAGCGTTCCGCGTTCGGAAATAAAAAGACGAAAGCGCCGTCGTCCGGAGCGTTCGCCCCGTTCGCCGTTCGGTAAGTCAACGCCCCTTCGGCAAAAACCGTTTCTCCCACAACTTGTTGTTTCACACCGTTTGCGACGTCGTTTTTTGCGTTCCCGCTCCAAAACGCGCCGACGACCAACGCGCTTCCCAACGTCGCGACGCCGACCGCGCCCCAAACGAATTTCGGAATTTTCCAAACGTCCGCGCTCTCTCGCGTCTCCGTCGGCGACGTTAAAACGGGAGGCGCAACCAACGGTTTCGCAACGCGTTGCGGCGCGGCGTCCGCGCGAAGTCGGCGCAAAAATTCGGCGTCCGAGACCTCCGTTCGCGTCAAGAGCGACGCGTCGTCAAGTTCGCCGTTCGTTCCGCTCCAAGCGTTCGCGTCTCCCGCCTCGACGCGACGCCAATTTTCCGGTCGTTCTTTTCCCGGCGTCAAATGCGACGCGATCGTCGCGCCGACTCGACGCGGCGTCTCCTCGCGTTCCGCGTTTTCTCCCCGTCTTTCGTCGTTTAACGGCGCGCCTTTGTCTTGCCCCGTTTCGCCTTCCAACGCGGTCGCCGCGAACGCGCCGTCTCGCCCGTCTTCGCTATTCCCCGCGTCTTCCCCATCGTCTCCGGACGTCGGAATATCCGGCACAATCAACGCTTGTTGACAACGCGGACAGTAAACGATCGCCCCGCGTCGCGACGCCGGAAAGGTCGTCAACCGCCGACACCGCGTACAAAAAAAGGATACCGTCGCCATTTTACGTCAATTCTCCGTTATTTCTCTCGCAATCCTATCCTAAATTGCCCAAACGGCGCGTTTTTCAGCATCTTGTCGCATTTCTTGGAACTCGTTCTCGCCGTTTGCTTCAAATTAGGCAAATTACGCAAAAAACGCGCCCGTCCGCCGTTTTTTTCACCTCGGAACGCCGCGCAAGCCGTTAAGACGATTAGGAACGTTTTCGCTTGGACGCGACGGTCTCGCGCCGTCCGCCCGCTTTCCCTATTTTACCGAGAATCTTATGCCGAGTCAACACAATTCAACGCAAAACGCCTCGAAAACCCGCTTTACGCGCCTTCGTTTCGCCTTTTGCGGCGCGCTCGTCGCGGCGTTCGGACTCGTTTGCGCGTCTTCGTCGCTCGAAGCGGCGCAGTCGCGCGTCGTTATGAAGGACGGGCGACTCTACGTCGGCGGCGTTTTTCCGACGCAAAGCGTTCTCGAAATCCCCACGACGAAGAAGGAACGCGATTCGGCGCCGGTAAAATCGGAAAAAATCGTCGTTCTCGACGACGAACTGCGCCGAATTTACATCCCCAAGGGCAATATTCTCGACGTCGCGCCGGACGAATCGGGAACCGCGCTCGAAGTCTTCAAGATTCCGCAACGCGTCTGCAACGACCCGTCGAAGCGAATCGGGATTCTCGGTTATTATCGGCCGACGTCGGAATTCGACGAATTCGGCCGCCGCACGATTCTCGCGTCCGGGCAAACGATCGTTCAAGGAATCACCGAAATCGCGCCGACTTACGTTCGCGTCCAAGGGCTGACGCACAACGTCGACTCGCGCCTTTCGCCGCACTCGATTCCGCGCAAAACGCTCAGCGCCCTCGTCAAAAAGCGGATCGACCCGACCGTCCTCGACGACCGCCTGCGCGTTTACCAGTTTTACGTCCAAGCGACCCTTTACGAACAAGCGGCGGAGGAACTGCAGGAAATTATCGACGATTTTCAAAACGACGAAGCGAACGACGCCCGCCTCGACGTCGCGTTGCGCTTAATCAAACAACTTGCCGCGCAACGACTTATCGACGAACTTGAACTACGTCGCGCCGCCGGGCAACATCGCAAAGTCAAGGAGTTGCTCGAATCCTTCGAAGCCGACCGCGTTTCGCCGGAAAAAATCCAAGCGATTCGCCGAATGCGCCGCGAATACGAAGACGAAGACAAACGACGCGCTCATATCGTCGAACGCGTTCAAACGCTCGCCGACCAAATCGAAGACGAGGAACTGAAAAAAACGTTCGCGCCGCTCGTCGTCGAAATCGTTAAAGAGTTAAACGTCAACACGTTGCCGCGTTTCGCCGCGTTCGAGCAAGCGGAAAACGACGGTTCGCTGACCGACGGCGAAAAACTCTCGATCGCGCTGAGCGGTTGGCTCGTCGGCAACGTCGCTTCGGACAAGCGTTTAGAGCTGACGGCGTCGATTTACCGCGTTCGTCAACTTTCGCGACGCTACCTGCTCGAAAGCCGCCCCGCGCAACGACTTGCGCTTTGGGACGAAATCCGCGCCGAGGAAGCGTCGACGCCGGAACTCGTTTCGCGAATTTTATTGACGATGAAGCCGCCGAAAAGCCCGCCGAGTTCGAGCCGCGAAACCCCTTACCAATACGAACTTAGCGTTCCGTCGTTCCAAGACGGGAAAACGTTTTCCTACTGGGTTCAACTCCCGCCGGAATACGACCCGAACCGCAAATACCCGACGATTATCACGTTACACGGCGAACGCTCGTCCCCCGAGCAACAGCTCAACTGGTGGTGCGGGCCTTGGGTCGAAAAAACGACGGCGCAGGGCAAGAAAGTTCGCGAACGTTACGGTCAAGCGACGCGCTTCGGTTACATCGTCGTCGCGCCGCGTTGGACGGAGCCGGGACTCGGGTACGATTTCTCCGCAACGTCTTGCGCCGCCGTCCTTTACACGATGCGCGACGCGTTGCGACGCTTTTCGATCGACACGGATCGCGTCTTCCTTTCCGGTTTCCTCGCGGGCGGCGACGCGGCTTGGGATCTCGCGTTGGCGCATCCCGACCTTTGGGCCGGCGTCGCGCCGATTTGCGGTTCCGCGACCTTTTTGACCGAAATCGTCCGACGCAACGGCAAATTTGTCCCGCTTTACGCGATCGGCGGCGAACTCGACGGCGGCAAACTCGCGGCCAGCAGTCGAACGCTCGACTGGGGAATGGACTTTACCCGCCCGTTCGATATGACTTACGTCCAGTACAAAGGACGCGGCGTCGAACCGTTTTCGGAGGAAACGACGCGCGTTTTCGAGTGGATGCGGACGCGAACGCGACGCTTTTTCGTTCCGGAAGAGCGCGAAGTTTACTCGACTCGGCCTTGGAACAACTTCTTTTGGAACGTCGAATTATTCGATTTTCCCAGCAAAGCGATGATCGATCCGCTCTTCCCGCCGAAGTTGGAGCGCGATTATAAAGGCGCGTCGACTAAGACGTTCCGCATCGCGGGCAACAAGTTGCTCATCGACACGCGAGCGGATCGCGGCGTCGTTTTCCTTTCGCCGGAGCAACTCGACTTCAACCGGCGAATAGAAGTCGTTTTTAACGGCAAAAAACTGACGCCGCAAAACGGTCGCGTTCCGGGCAGTTCGCTCGTTATGTTGGAAGACGCCCGCACTCGTTGCGACCGTCAACACCCGTTTTGGGCGTCCCTTAACTCCGAATTTCCCGGCGAATACAACGAATGGGAACCGAAAAAAAAGGCCGACAAATAAACTAACGACGTCGCGTCGTTGTTCGGCGATAAAACGACGCGACGTCAAACGCAAACGCCGTCCTTCGCGGTCGGCGTTTTTCGTCGTTCTCCCTTTCGTCGTTCTCCCTTTCGTTGTTTTTCATTTTGTCGCCTGTTTTTCGAGACGTCCGCCGTTTTATTTCGTTAAAAGCCGCGTCCAAAGCGCCTCGTATTTCCGCGTCGCGCTTTCGACGCTAAACTCTTGCGCGACGCGGTTTCGGTTTCGCCGCCCGAGTTCTTCTCGCAACGCGGCGTCGCTCGCTAACGTCAAAATCTTATCGCGCCAAGACTTATCGTCGTCGAACGCGCACATTTGCGGCGCCGCGTCGTCTCCCAAAATCTCGGCGACGCCCTCGACGTCGGAACAAAGCGCCGCCTTGCCGACGCTCGCCGCTTCCAACAACGCGTTCGGCATTCCCTCCCAACGCGACGGCAGGGCGAAGAGGTCGGCGCTCGCTAAAATCTCCGGAACGTTCGGCCTCCAACCCGCGAAAAATACGACGTTTGCGAGCCCGTTCGTTTCGACGATTCGCCGCAACGCGTCGCGCTCCGGGCCGTCGCCGACAATCCAAATTTCCCAATCGTTCGCGATTTGCGGCGCCCAAGTCGCGGCGTTTTTCAACAACCAATCGAACCCTTTTTGCGGCGCCAACCGCCCGACGCAAACGATTCGCTTCCGCCGACCAAACGGCTCCGGAACCCAAGTAAAATCGGCGTTTGCGCTTTCTCTTTCAAGCGTTTCGAACTCAGCGACGCGAACGCCGTTCGGAATCGAAAAAACGCGTTTTTCCGGAAGACGTCCGACGGTTCGCGAAAAGTCGGCGATCGCTTCCCCGACGCAAACCCAAGCGTCGACGAGACTTCGCGTCCAACGGTCGAACGCCAACCGCCGCGGCGCGTCCCGTTCCGCGACCCGAATCCCGGAGCAAACGACCGGAACCCTCGCCGCGCGCCCGGCGAAGCGTCCGAAAATGTTCGCGTGAAACATAAACGACTGCAAAACGTCGACTTGCCGCCGCTTTAACTCCCGCGTCAACCGGCGAAAAACGGTCGGCGCGTTCCGCAATCCGGTCAGCCCCAGCTCGACCGTCTCGACGCCGGCTTCTCTAAAGAGCGGAACGAGCGAGTTTTCCAAGTCGCGAGCCAGCCCGCTCAACGAAAAAACGACCGGTTCGAAACGCGTTAAGTCGAGCGTCGTCGCAAGTTGCAACAACGCCTTTTCCGCTCCGCCGCGCGAAAGTTCCGTTATCAGGAACGCGACTCGAATCTTCGCTCCGCATTTTTTTTCCGCAGTTTTTTTCATTTCATCGCGCTTTCTGTTGAGACTCGCCAACGCGGCAAGCCGACGCCATTTTACTCGCCGCGCCCCTTGAACTTCAAGTCCGAAACGGGGTCGAAATCGCCAAAATCGCATTTTTCGCGACCCGTCCCGGCGCAAAAACGCTAAATTCCGCGTCGTTCTCCCCTTTTATCCTTTTCCGCCTATCGGATTATTTTTCTTATTCCCCTTGTCTTCGCGCCAATCTTTCCTTTTTTCGGCGTTTTCCTCAAAATTGAAGCGGAAAGAAAAGTCGCGCCTCTTTTATTTTGCCGCAAGTTCGTTATAATAATAACGACGCTTCGAGCGTTCGCGTCGCGACGCCGGTCGTCGTTCTCGCTTGCAAATCAACGATCAACCTTTTACCCCTAAAAACCGCCTTATGACGTCCCCCGACAAGCCGCTCGACGCCGCGTTCTCCGAACTCGACGCTTACGATTACGAGCTTCCGGAGCGCTTGATCGCTCAAACGCCCCGCCCCGACCGCGCTTCCGCCCGAATGATGGTCGTCGACCGCGCGACCGGAACGTTCCGACACCGTCGCGTTCGCGATCTTCCGGAATATTTGCGTCCGGACGACGTTCTTGTGTTGAACGACGCTAAAGTCTTGCCGGCGCGCTTGATCGGTCGCCGCGCCGAGACGCAAGGTCGTTGGGAAGGGCTCTTTTTGCAATTCGACCCGCGCGGTTTTTGGGAGATTATGTCGAAGACGCGCGGCAAGTTGCGCCCGGGCGAAAAAATCGAACTCGAAAACCCGGACGGAAGCGGACTTACGCGCTATTTGGAAGTCGTCGGTCGCACCGACGCGAAGACGATGATCGTCAAACCGTTGACGGAGGAAGGCGAAGATTCGATCGATTTTCTCGACAAAGTCGGTTGGGTTCCGATCCCGCCGTACATTCGCGGAGGCCGAATGACGCCCGCCGACCGCGAAAATTATCAAACGGTGTACGCGTCGAAACCGGGCGCCGTCGCCGCGCCGACCGCCGGTCTCCACTTCACTAAAGAACTGCTCGACGAGATTCGCTCGATCGGCGTCGCCGTTTGTCCGACGACCCTTTACGTTGGCGCCGGCACGTTCAAGCCGATTACCGTCGACCGCTTGGCCGATCACCAAATGCACTCGGAAGTCGCCAACCTTTCGGAAGCGACCGTCCGAACGATCGAAGAACGCAAAGCGCGCGGCGGTCGAGTGTTCGCGATCGGCACGACGTCGGTTCGCACCCTCGAGTCGGCCGCGAACGCGCTTCCGGACGGCTCGGTCGACTCGACCGGGCTCAACCCGAACAAACTCGCGCCCTTTTCCGGCCCGACGAACCTCTTCATTCGCCCGCCGTATCGCTTCAAAGTCGTCGACGCGATGCTAACGAACTTCCACTTGCCGAAGTCGACGCTCGTCATCCTCGTTCGCACATTCGGCGGCGACGACTTGTTGAAACGCGCTTACGAAGAAGCGATCGCCGAAGACTATCGCTTTTACAGTTACGGCGACGCGATGTTAATTGTTTAAAACGACTTAGCGCGCTTTTCGTCCGTCGTTTTTCCCCTCGACTTCAACCTCGGCGAACGTTCGACGCGTTAACGCGCTTTCGTTTGTCGTTATTATTAATATAAGAGACCGCAAAATGGCCGCCGACTCCAAAGATACGAAAACAATCGCCGCCGACTCCCGCGAAAACACCGGCGGTTCTTCGTTCGGAACGATTATTCGTTTCGGTTTAATCGCCGCGTTGGCGGCCTTTATGCTAAAACCTTATCTTTTCAAAGCGCCGCAAACGCCCAAAACGCAATCGTTCGAAATCGCCGGCGAAACGATGGGCACCGTTTGGAACGCGACCGTCTGCGCCGACGCGCAAACGCTTACCGAAAAAGACCTTACCGTTGATTCGGAAGCCGAGCCCGCCAAATCTTGCGAAGAACTGTTGCAACGCTTTATTCAAAAGGAACTCGACGCGGTCGACCTCGCCGCCTCGACCTTCAAACCGGAGTCGGACGTTTCCCGCTTCAACGCGTCGCAGTCGACCGATTGGTTCCCGGTCTCCGAAACGACGGCGCAAATCGTTCAAATCGCGCTCGACGTCGCGCAAAAAACCGGCGGCGCCTTCGACCCGACGGTCGCGCCCCTCGTCGACCTGTACCGCTTCGGCCCGAACAAGTCGCCGCTCGTTCAACTTCCGTCGGACGACCAAATTGCGAAACTCCGCGAAAACGTCGGTTACGACAAGCTCGAAGTCCGGGCGGAACCGGAGCCCGCGTTGCGCAAAAGCGTCCCGAATTTAACGCTCGACCTCTCCGGCGTCGCGAAAGGTTTCGCCGTCGACCGCGTCGCGCAAGCGCTCGACAAGGCCGGTTTGCCCGACTATCTCGTCGAAGTCGGCGGCGAAACGCGTTGCGGCGGTCAAAAAGCGCGTTTCAACTTTGAAACCAACGCTTTAGATCGAACGCCTTGGCGCGTCGGAATCGAAGCGCCGGAAATCGCTCGCGACGCTCAACGTTACATTCCGCGCCTTTATCGCGTCCTCAATTTCGATTCCGCGACTCGCCCGAACGCGTCGTTGGCAACCAGCGGCGACTACCGCAACTACCTGCAAGTCGGCGACTTGCGTTTCTCGCACATCGTCGACCCGCGCTCCGGCAAACCGACCGAAATCGTCGAAAACGCCGCGACCGTTTCCGGCGAGCGACTCGGCGCCGTCTCGGTCGTCGCCGAAAACTGCGCCGAAGCGGACGCTTTTGCGACGGCGTTCTTCGTTTTGGGCGAAAAAGAGGGAATAGCGTTGGCCGATAAACTCGGTCTTTCCGTCCTTTACCTCTTCCGCGCCGACGATTCCGCGCTCGAAATTCGCGAAGTCGCGTCGCAAGCGTTTGGAACGAACGTCGAATCCAAAATTCTCGCCTCGGACGCGCCGGTCGCCGAGTCCGCGTCGCAAGAAAAAACGCAATCCGACGCCGAGTAACGCTTAACGCGGCGCTCGCCCGGCGTTCCGTTTTAACACAAACCTTATCCGCGCTCAATTTCCGGAGTTTGTCGATGTCCGATTCGTCGCCGTTTTCCCGCCTCGTTATTCGAGCGTCCGCCGGCTCGGGCAAGACGTATCAGTTGAGCGCGCGTTACTTGCGTCTCCTGCTCGAAGGCGCGCCGGTCGACTCGATTCTCGCGACGACGTTCACTCGCAAGGCGGCGGGCGAAATTCAAGACCGCGTCCTCGCGCGCCTCGGAAACGCCGCTCTTTCGCCGGAAAACGCGGCCGCGCTCTCGGCGCAACTTTACGACGGCGACGCTAACGTCTTATCGCAAGAGCGTTTGCAAGCTCTCGCCGTCGACGTCGTTCGGTCGTTGCATCGTCTGCGAATCTGCACGCTCGACGCGTTCTTTATGCAGATCGCGGGCGGTTTTGCGTTCGAAATCGGTCTCCCGCCCGGTTGGCGCATCGTCGAGGACGTCGAAGACGCTCGCCTTCTCCGTCAAGCGATTCAAGCGTCGTTCGCGCATTCGCAAACGCAAAACGCCGTTCAACTAACGCGCCTCCTCTTTAAGGGCGACCTGCGCCGCTCGATTGAAAACCAACTTTCGGGCGTCGTCGAAGAAACGCTAAACCTCTATTATCAAACAACTTCCGAAGCCTGGACGCGTTTAAAGGCGCCTTGGCGCTCCGTTTCGCCGGAAGAGCTTGCGCAAGCGGTCGCTTACCTTGAAACCGCGCCCCTTCCGACGACGAAAACGGGCAAGCCGAACTCCAATTACGTCAAGGCTTTAACGAAACTTGTCGGTTTCGCTAAAGCGCAAAATTGGAGCGAATTTTTGAAGCAAACGTTGACGCAAACGACGCTTCGCGGCGAACGAACGTACTACAAAGCGGAATTCGACGACGCCCTCGCCGCGCCGATCGAGCGCCTCGCCGCGTTCGCCAAGGCGAAGGTTCTCGCCGACGTCGCGTCGCAAACCCGAGCGACTTGGATCGCGTTGAACTCGATTTCCGGCTTTTTTCAGCGTTCGAAGTTGGAAGAAAACGCCTTCCGCTTCGACGACTTAACGCGAATTTTGGCGCGCCTTCAATGGGAAAACCGTTTCCGCCAAATCGTTTACCGCCTCGACGCGAAAACGTCGCACCTTCTTCTCGACGAATTTCAAGACGCGTCGTTCGGCCAATGGACGATTCTTAAACCCTTTGCCGAGGCTATCGTCGAGCGCGACGACGCCGCGAAGCGCCGCGCTCTTTCCGCCGCTTCGTCGCCGAAACCGACGCCCCTTTTCGACGCGCTCGACGACGGCGTTCTCGACGACGCGACCAATGACGCAACCGCCGACGTCGCCGAAACTTCCGTTCGTTCGGAAAGCTCCGGACGCGGTTCCTTCTTTTGCGTCGGCGACGTCAAACAAGCGATTTACGG
Organism: Thermoguttaceae bacterium; assembly: GCA_017937485.1. GTDB lineage: Bacteria > Planctomycetota > Planctomycetia > Pirellulales > Thermoguttaceae > RUG369. The sequence continues at coordinate 9,248 of JAGBDN010000069.1, read as the reverse complement.
CTGGCGCGGCGGCGTCGCCGAAATTTTCAACGAAATCGAATCGTCGTTACCCGGCGTCGAAACGGCGGAGCTGACGCTGAACTGGCGCAGTTGCCCGACGGTGATCGAAACGGTCAACCGACTTTTCTTGCCGTTAACGCAAAACCCGTTGTTTCAATACGATACGGACGACGCGCCCGGTTCGCCGCAAGCTCGCAAAAAGCGCGCGATTATTAAAGCCGTCGAAAATTGGAGCCGTCGCTACACGACGCACCAAACGGCCCCTTCGAACGCCTCGAAACTCGGTTACTGCGCCTTGGAAGTCGCGCCGCTCGTCGACGATTCCGGCGTTCTACCGGACTTTTCCGCCCTTCCGATCGACGCGACCGAAAACAGCCCGCTCGCTTCCGAAACCGCCGTCGATTCGAACGTTAACGATTCGCCGCTCTCCCCAAACGACGCCGCGACGCAACACCTTCTCGACGCGTTCGACGACGAAACGGACGACGAATCCGACGGTTATGCGACGGAGCGCCGTTTCGGAACAATTTCGCAAAAACAAGCGACGCTCGCTTACGCGGTCGCTCGAGTCGTTCGCTTGCGTCGCGAATTTCCCAACGCGACGATCGGCGTCTTGACGCGCACCAACAAATTAATCGTCAAATTCATCGCCGCGTTGAAAAAACAAGGCGTCGACGCGAGCGAAGAAGGGGGCGCGCCGCTCACCGACGCGCCGTCGGTAAACGCCGTTCTTTCGGCTCTTACGATAGCGTCGCACCCGGGCGATCTCGTCGCGAAATACAACTTGGCGACGGTCGCGCCCCTTGCGGAACGTTTCAATCTAACAACGCAAAATTACGCCGACGCCGCGACAAGCCGCCGCGTTTCCTTGTATATACGACGTCGCGTCGAAACGGAAGGTTTAGGACGCTTTGTCGCGGAAACGGCCGATTTGCTTTTCCCACTTTGCGACGCCCGCGGTCGCGAACGGCTCGAAAAGCTTATCGAACTGGCGTTTAGGTATCAAGAAAGCGAACCGAACGTCCGGCTCGACCGCTTTATAAAAACGGTGCGCGAAACAAAAATCGAATCGCCGTCCGACTCGACGCTCCGAGTGATGAGCTTGCACAAGTCGAAGGGGTTGGAATTCGATATCGTCGTCCTTCCGGAACTCGACGCGCCGCTCGACCGTTCCCGCTCTTCTTTCGTCGTCGGTCGCAAAACGCCGACCTCTCCGATCGAAACGGCGCTCCGCAGCGTTCCGCAAGACGTTCAAAACCTTTTACCGCAAGAGTTCCAACGCCTCTTTGAAGACGCGCTGACGGAGCGTTTCGAGGAAGCGCTTTGTCTACTTTACGTCGCCGTTACCCGCCCGGTTCGTTCGTTGATCGCGATCGTTTCGCCGAAAAAGAACGTTTCGCAAACGCCGAGTTTTGCGTCGATTCTGCGCGCCGGTCTCGCTCCGCGCGCCCTCGATTTCCCGCAAGGTTCCCCTTTTTACGGCAAAGCGCAAACGATTTTTGCGTCGGGAGTTAGCAACTGGTCGCAATTCGACGCGCCGCCGCGTCAGTCGTCGCCGACGCCGCCTCCGCCTTCCGTTTTCAAACCGCTCGCCCTTCCCGCGCAAACGTCTTCCGACGCCGCGACCGTCGCCCTCGCGGGAGTCGCGGCGCCGAGCGTCGAACGTCGTCTCCTTTTCCAACGCGAAACGCCGACCGGCGGACGGTCGACGCGCCGTTGGAGCCGTCCCGGTTCCTTTGCGCTCGGCAAAGCGCTTCACGCTTGCTTCGAGGAGGTTCGTTGGCTCGACGTCGACGGCAAACCGAGCGAAAATCTTCTGCGCGAACGACTCAAAGCGTTAGGATACGACGCGACGGACGTTCGCCGAACGCTCGAACGTTTCGCCGAAATTTGCGAAACGCCGTTCGTCAAAAACCTCCTAAGCCTTTCCAATTACAACGGTTGCAACATCAACCTCATTTTAAACGACGCCGAGTCGTCCGCCGTTTCCCTTCGTCCTGAAATCGCGGCGCCGACTTGGGAAATTTTCCGAGAACGTCCTTTTTCTACGTTGAGTTCGGACGGTCGACTTTGGCGCGGTTCGATCGACCGTCTCGTTTTATTGCGCGACGGCGGTCGGGTCGTCGGCGCGGACGTGATCGACTTCAAGACGGATCGTCTTTTACCGCAACGAGTTACGCGCTCCGACGGAGCCGGCGCGTTTCCGCCGGATTCCCACTTTCCTCCACTTCCCGACGAGGAAACGTTATCCGCTTACCGCCGTCAGCTCGAGGTTTACGGCGCGGTTGTCGCCAATTGGTATTCTCTTCCGCCCGAACGAATTTCCTTGCGCCTTGCGTTCGTTTCGGAAGGTTTCGCCTTCGCTCCGTCCCTACTTCCTAACCCTTGCGAACGCAAAATTTCCAACGCGTCCGCCGCCGTCGGTAACGCCGACGATTTGCACTTCCCCCTTAATTCCGCGAACGGAGACGCGCAATGTTAAAATCGACGCGCCTAACTTTCGACAAAACAACGCGTTCCAACTCGTCGACGGTCGACGGCAAGATTGCGCGTCGCCTTTTCGCGTCGTCTTTTCCCGCGTTCGGCGCTTTTTGTCTCCTTTTACACGGCGCCGCGTTCGCCGTCGACGACGTTTCGCAACGCCAAGTCGTCGTTCGACGTTCGTCGGTTCCGGCGCCGACGCAACCGACGTTAAATAATCGATTAACGTCTTCCGCTCGCCCGACGCAAGAGTTGGCGTCCGAACTTGCGCAACTTGAATACCGTTTTCAAGAAGCGCAAAAAATCGGTTCCGAACGCCTTGCGCAACTATCGCCGCAAATTGCCGATCTTGCGGACGCGGCGCGACGCCTTGCAACGCAAGCGGAGTCCAACGCGGACGCCCAATTAGCCGAACGCGCTCAAACGCTCGTTTCGCAACTCGCTGAATTTCAAGACTATATCGACGAGACGTCCGATTTTTTCCATCGCCTCGCCGAGCTTGACGTCGCGTCGCTTGACGAAAAAGCGACGCGAACTTTCTTCGCCGCTTTCTTGTCGCGACGCGGTCTTGACGACGCCTCGTCTTCCAATGAGGATTCGAATTCTTTAAACGTTGCAAACGCAACGCTTGCGGACTACCGCGCCGAACTTAATCGCGCCGCCGCTTCGTTCGACGCGTTGCAAACGCTTGAACGTTGGAACGATTTCGTTGAAACTTACGGCGCCGATCTTGAACGCTTTTACGTCGCGCCGACCGACGCCGAAAACGCTCTCGCGTTCATTTCGCAAACCGTTTCTCGGCAAGGGGTTCCAAAAGAATTCCAAATTCTCGAACGCCGCGCCGAAGAATGGCGTTTCGCCTCGCTAAATCGTGTCGCAATCCAGCGTAAAATTCTTCTCGCGCTGGAAGCGGAACTTGCCGCTAAATATTGGACTTTTGCGGCGACGCCCGATAAAATTTACTATCTGCAACAACCGCCGCGCCCCGGTCGCAACGTATGCCTCGCGGACGCGCAAGGTTCGCGCGCCGTCGTCGACGTTCCGGCAAACGCCCCCGAAATCGCGACAGCAGAACCAACGCAACATCTTTTTCTACAATCGCTTACAAATGAAGCGCGTTCTATTCCGGAATCGTTGCGGAGCGAAGACGTCGCCCGTTGGTACGCCGCGTGGAGCGCCTTTTTATCGCGTTTGCAAACGACCGATTCGCTCGATCCTTTGGTTCAGTTTAGACTATTACATTCCGTCGCTCAAGCGCTCTCGTCCGGCGATTTTTATTTCGCGCAACGTTTGGCGCCAACGCTTCGTATGTTGAACGTTCCGCGCCTTTCCGACGCCGACTCGCTTGACGTTTTTCAAACGGAAAACATTGCGTTGCAAGAACTTCGGAATCTTGCGCGCGCTCGAATCGCTTTTTTACCCGCCGACCGTTTGACGGTCGACAAAACGACGGAGGAACTCGACGCGCAAATGGAACGCTTTTCCTTTGTTTATCGTCGCGTCGGTTGGCTTGACCGCGATTTTTCCGGCGCTTGGCGTTGTCGTCGACCGGATAACGCGCCGCTTCCCGTCGGCGATCTTTACGTTTTACTCGCCGACCCGAACAACGCAACCGACGAAAAACCAACAACTTCCAACTCAACAGCGCCGAACGTTCTTACGTCTCCAACACAAGCGCCGCGATTTCGTTGGTTGAAAATCGGTTCGTCGGACGGTCGACAAACGACGCTTAAATTAGCGACCCCCAACGTTTGTCGCGGTTCAATCGTTCTTTGCCGTTCTCGCGTCGACGCGCAAGAAACAGTCGTCGAATCCGGAGAACTTGAACGCCTTCTCCGTCGTTAACCGTTGTGTTTTAATACGTTATACGCAGCGAACATACGCGACGTTTTACCTTTGCTTTCCGTTGCCTCCCATTATGCCGCGAAACAAGTCCCCGCAGCTTGCGGAAACGCCGTTTAATTTTGATCGCGATCGCCCTCTCGACGCGCTTCGGCGACGTCTTATCGAACTATCGGAACCCGTGTATCGAACGTTCGTTAGCAAACTTTTACCCGGCGTCGACAATATTCTCGGCGTTCGCGTTCCAACGCTTCGTTCGTTGGCGCGGACAATCGCTCGGGATTGCGGCGGCGATTTTTTAAACGCTGTATTTGACGCCTCGTCGCCCTTACATAACGACGCCGAGTCGTCTTTCAATTTTAAGCGCGACGTTTTCGAAAGTTGCGAAGAACGGCTCGTCGTTGGTTTCGTCGTCGCGGAAACCTCGCTAAACTTCGACGAACGGCTTGACGCGATCGCCGCGTTTGTTCCGGCGATCGATTCTTGGGCGGTCTGCGACTCTTTTTCCGGTTCGCTTCGCATTCCCAATTCCCGTCGAAACGAATTTTGGGAATTTCTCGATTTTTGCGTCGCGTCGGAGCGTCCGTTTGAAGTTCGCTTCGCCATCGTCGCGACGTTAAATCATTTTCTCGAAAAGAATTACCTCGACGCCGTTTTCGAACGCGCCAACCAGATCGCCGCGCGGCGCCTCGGCGAATATTACGTCGATATGTCGCTCGCTTGGCTTGTCGCCGAAGCGTTTATCCGTTTTCCCGACGCGACCCTTAACTTCTTAGAGCGCAATAACTTCGACGACTTTACGTTCAACAAGTCGCTTCAAAAAATCGTCGAGTCGCGCCGCGTCGACGAGGAAACGAAAGCGGAAATTCGCCGCCTCAAACGACCGCGCCGCGCTCGACGCTCCGCCGACTAAACGCCGCTCGATGTTAACCGTCGACTTCAACCGGAACGAAGTTCCACTCGTAATTCATTGCGGCGTCAATCTTTAACATTCGGAAGCCGAACGGGCGTTTATCAAAATTACGCGACGTCGTTTCTCCGTTGAGAATCGGAACGCCGCGATATTCCCGTTCGAGCGTCGTATGCGTATGTCCCGCAAGATAAAACTTTACGCCGCAATCAACGCAAAAGTCGAGATACGCGCGCCGTTTTTCGGTCGGGAAATTGAAATACGCGTCCGCTTCGTCGAGCGACTTCACGAACGGCGGGACGTGCGTCGCGACGATAACCGGCGTTTTACTTGACGCCGCGTCGCAAAGTTCCGCTTCGAACCAAGCGCTATGTTCGTCGCGCAGTTCCGTTTCTTCGGTCGGTCGGCAAAATTGAGAATTCGCCGCGACCACTTTCCAACCGTTAATAATCAACGACTTATTATCGTCGCCAAAAATCGCGCAATAAGCGTCGAGCGCGGCTTTCTTGAGCGGGTCGGGGACGTCGTGATTCCCCGGCGCGATCAAAAACGGAACCTCGATTTGCTTCAAAAGTCGCGGCCAATCGCGCGGAGCGTCTTCGACCAAATGCGTCATATCTCCGGCAAAAACGACGAGATCGGGCCGCGCCGCGTTCAGGAGTTCGATTTCCTTTTCCAGCCGACGCAAGTCTTGCCGATACGCCGCTTCGGCGTTTTCCGCGATTCCAAACCCGAGTTGCGGATCGCAACAATGCGCGACCGTCAGCGTCGGCTTCGTCCCTTCCGGAAGCGCGTCGACTTTCTTCGGAAATCCCGTTTTTTCAACGGATTCGGCGGCGTTCAAAAGCGTTTCGCCGGTTAGAGCCGACGCGCCCAAAACGCCGAGCGCGCCCAAAAATTCGCGTCGTTCGAGCGAACGTTTCATTCGTTTACCCTCCCTTTCGTTATTTTTTGCGTCGAAGGCGACGCGACGCCAAACGTCGACGCCGCCTTCTTCACCCAAACGTAACCAAACATTTCACAACGGTTGCGTTTCTCAACCAGCAAACAATTTACACGGCGTCATTCAACCGTTTTCGCTTGTTCGAAACGCGCCGCGGCGTTCAGGAAGTGCGTTGTAATCCAAAAAACGGTCCAACTTTCGGAGTACCCGCCGCGCAATTTGAGAACGTCCGTCATATCGCCCTGCTGCGCGAAGTTGGTGTGTTGGAGTTGCTCGCCTTGGCTGCCGAACACGTCGATCAGCTGTCCGCAACTGCGGAACATCGGTTCGGCGACGCGTTCGTAACTCGTTTTTCCTAAAAGTTTTCCGAGTCGTTTAATTTCCGGCGCGAAGAGAACGCCGTACACGTCGATGTGCTGGTTTTGCGCCGACACGACCGTCCAGCCGCGCGTCTTGAATTGGAAGTCGCTCATTCGCCCCGGCGGGAGCGGCACGTCCCAAACCATTAAATAACTGATACATACGTCGGCGGCGTGTTCGGCCCACGCGAGATATTTTTCGTCGCCCAGCACGTCGTACATCGTCAAAAAGCCTTGGAACGCGGCCCAAGCGCCCTCTTTATCCTCGCACTTTGCGTCGAGCGTTCCGCCCCAATACGGTTCGCGCATCGAGAGGTGGCGGTCGGCGAACGTCGCGGCGGCCTTTTCGGCGGCCTGTTTGTAAACGTCGTCGCCAAAGAGTTTATACGACAAAATCAGCGGCGCGACGTAAAAACCTTCGGCGGTCGAACGCGGTTTCCAGTCGTCCTTCAGGACGCGATTCGCGGCGGAGAGGGCGGCGGCTTTCAGGAACGTTTCCCATTGCGATGTATTGTAAATTTTGTTTTCCCGCGCCGACTCGATCGCCTTCGCGAAGTTGTACATGCATTGCCCCATCGAAACCGGGTCGCTCACATTACGCCACGTCGCGTTCGACGGCTCGAATTCGACGGAAAAACCGGCTTCCGTTACCGGCGACGTCGACAAAAAGTCGAGCGAGCGTTGCACGACGTCGCGAATCCAAGCGCGGTTCGCGTCGCGTTCCTCCTCCGGATAAAGCGCGACCAAAACGTCTTCAAGTTCTTGAAACGCAAAGCCTAAGGAGTCGGCTTGACCGCACCAACCGGTTACGATGCGCGGCTTCATGAAGTCCGGGTACATATTGAAACCGGCGAACTTTTTGCCGTCGACTTCGCCCTCGAACCAGCGCGACTTCGCGAACTCGAACTTGCTCTTCAAGATGAATTCGGTCGTCGGAAGGTCTTCGCAGTAAAAGGGTTGGAACAGTTCGATCGCTTTTTCGACCGGCTTTTGGAACGCCGTTCCTTCGCGCTCGATCGCCCAAACGTCGAGATAAAACGTCTTTTCGATCGTCGTTTTCGGGATGACGCGCAGGGTCGCCTTCGGGTATTCCATCGGGCGAGCTTGGAGGGCTTTAGCGACGGAGTTTTGACCGTTGTAACCGATAAACCCGCTGTACAGAACGAGTTCCGAAACGTCTTCCGCCGTCGCGCGGACGCCGGCCGACCACCATTGATCTTGCACGGAGCCGCGAAGCGCCGGGGTCGGACGGGTGTAAAGCGCGACGCCGGTCTTCGCCGGGGCGTTTTCAAGGCAAACGAACGGTTCCGGGAAGCGGTGTTCTTCGAAAATCGCGAATTCGCCGGGGTTTGCGAAGTACCGCGCGACGCCGTTCGGGGTGTTTTTCGCGCCGGACGGGTTCCCGTAATAGACGATTCCCGGGAGGAACGCCGGAAGCCGTTCGCCAAGCGCTTCGAAGCGGACGGAAAGCGTCGCGTCGTTCCAGTCTTTCTCGCCGACGTAATCGAAGCGACGGACGCACTTTAGGAGACCGTTTTCGAGCGAGTAAACGTCGCGGACGGAGAGCTTGCCGCCGTCGAGTTCGAGTTCGCCGGTCAGAATCGTCGCGTCGCCGAACGTTCGCAACTCCTTCGCTTGTATATGTTTCCAACCGGACGGCGCGCCGTTTTCCCAAGCGGTCGCGACCGACCAAAGCCCCTCCGCCGGGGAGCGAAGCGCGACGTCGCCCGCCGCGTTCTTCAAGCAAATCGAGTAAACGCCGTCCTTTTCGACGATAAAATCTTTCGAATCCCAACCGAGCGCCGCGTTCGAAGCGACGAGAAGCGCCAACGCCGCGACGCCGCAAACCGCGCCGCTTAACAACTTAACGACGCCGAGTAAAAAACCGTTCTTTCGTTTCATCAATCCGACTTTCGTTCAAATGGAGTCGACCGCCGCGCCGAACGCCAAAAACGCCGCGTTCGGGCGACGGTCGGGAACTTTCCGTCAATTATAAAGGATTCGCGCCGAAATTCCAAGCGGCGAACGCGATTTTGCGGAAAAAAACGGCAAGAAAACCGCCAAACGCTCCCGGTCGGCAAGCGTTTTTCGCCGGAATCGCCTTTCCTCGGCGCTCGCACTGTCGGCGACGTCGCATAACGCGAGCCGTTTCGCTTGCCGCAAAGCGCCGCGACGCGTCGCCAAACGTTTAAAAATCGCGACTTAAAACGACTTCATCGCAAGTCGCAGTCCGACGATTTCGGCTCGAAAATCGGGAGGCGCGCAGCTGCGAGCAAACGAACGCAAGTTGTTTTCGCCGCATATAAACGAACCTCCCCGCGTCGTTCTGTTGGGGGCTTTAAGCGAACCCGTCGGATTGACGACCGTTTCCTTCGGATACCTGCCGAATCGGTCTTCACACCATTCGTCGACGTTGCCGTGCATATCGTACAGCCCCCAAGCGTTGGGCTTTTTTTGCGCGACGTCGCGAGTATGCATACTCTCCCAATCCCAATCTTTGTTGTACCACCCCATTTCGTCTACGTCGCCGGTTCCGCCGTAATCGCCGGTCGTTCCGGCTCGACACGCGTACTCCCACTCGGCCTTTACTTGATATTGTAGGTAAACAACTTACGGTTAGGTATGGGACAAAAAATGGGACATTTATGTTTTCTCGCCTCACATTTTTCGGATTGTAGTGGCTCTGAAACGGTTTGAAGAAACCTCTCCAAGA
>JAGBDN010000068.1 GCA_017937485.1 Thermoguttaceae bacterium | reverse complement strand
GGCCGCGTCGGCGAAGAAGCGCGTCCCGCTCGGACGTCGAGCGCAAGCGATTTTGACGCCGTATCTCGTCGAAAAAGCCGACGATCCGGACGCGTTCCTCTTTTCGCCCCGCGACGCCGCCCGCGACCGAGCGTTCGAGCGACGACAACGACGCAAAACGCCCCTTACGCCGTCGCAAGCGGCGCGCGACGCGGCCCCGAAAACGCGTCGTTACAACGATTTTTACGCCGAAAATCTTTACTGCAAAATCATCGCGAAGGGAGCGGAGTCGAGCGTTGGGCGCCGAATCGATTGCGGCACTTGTACGCGACGGAAGTCCGCGCGAAGTTCGGTCTCGAAGCGGCGCAAATTATGCTCGGACACGCCCGCGCCGACGTAACGCAAATCTACGCCGAACGCGATTTCCGGAAAGCCGCGCAAATCGCCGCCGAAATCGGTTAGCGGCGCTAAATCTCCAAGTCGAAAAACGTCGCCGTCGCGATTTCGGACGCGGCGACCGTTTGCGTCGTCGGCGGAAGCGCGTCGAAACTGAAGTACCGCAACGTTTCGAACGGATAAAGCGGGTCGTCGCGCTCGACGACCGCGTTCGTCGGAATCGCGCGTCGGCGGACGAAGCGATAGTCGAAACCGCGTTTGAGAAAAATCGTTCCGCGTTGCGCCGTCGAAGCAAGCGCTCCGCAATGGTCGACTTCGCGGCAAACGATTTTCTCGCCGGTCGTTAGATTCTCGACGCCGACGACGGGGCGCGGCCAATAGAAGCCTCCCCAGTTTGAGGTCGAGGTCGAACGCGACGCGTTATTGTAAGCGTTCGGCGTTCCGTAGTCGGGCGCGAAGTTGAACGCGACCGCGTCCGACGGATAATCCGCGCTTGGCTCGGCGACGTAAAGCGTCCACCGATACCCCTGCGAACTCGTCGAACGACGAGCGGCGAACCACGTCGCGGCGTTCCAACGCTCCGGACTGTTCGCGATAAACGTGTTTTCGAGGAAAGCGCGCAACGAATCGGGCGGGTAATACGTCGTCGCCGTCGCCGTTTCGTAACTCGAATAATCGTAAAAATTGGCGCCGGTCAAACACGATTCAAAAAACGGCGCTCCGCCCGCCTCGATCTTAGAGGCGTTAAACGACCGAACGACGGCGCGAAATTCGTCGTCAAAGTAATTGTTCGCGAAAGTCGACGTCGTCGTAACGCCGGTAAGCGGATTGGTAACGCGACGCGAAAACGAAACGCCGGACGGGTAAACCCAATCGGGCGCGACGAACGTTCCCTTGCGATTGTCGAAACGATTCGGGCGAACGACGATCATATTAACGGCTCCGCCGCGACGACGACGTAACTTTTCCAAGTCGGCGACCATTCAAAAACGACGCTTTGCCCGACCAAGAGCGTTAGTCCGTTCGTCGTTTTCGCGCCGATCCAGTCAAACACGTCGAGCAGGTCGCCCGCCGTTTCGCCGTCCGTCGCGTCGCGAAGTTGCGAACGAACCAAGTACCAATTTAAGTCCGCGCCCAACGCTTCGACGGTTCCGACGCCGAGTCGACTTCCCTCGCCCGCCGGAGCCGACAAGAGTTCCCAACGCCCGCGCCAAACGACGAACGCGGTCGCGTCGGCGGCGGTCGGCGCGGTTTCGCTTTCGAACGCAAGGGGCGCGGCGACGTCGAACTCGAACGACGCGTCGACCGCGTCGCCGACGACGAAGTTCGCCTTCGCCGTCCAAAGACCGGCGTCGTTCCGCGACCACTCGCCGACAATCCGCGTCGGGCGAACGTCGTAAAAACGCGACGCGGTTCCGGGGGACGCGGCCGTCGACGCTCCGGCGGCTCCGCTTCCGAGCCCAAGCGCGTTCAGGGCGGCGTTGGCGCGGTCGAGCCAATCGGAGTCGACTAACATCGGGGTTCCCATCGGGGACGGCTCCTTTCTTTTTCAACTTTTTTCGACGTTCGTTCACTCGCCTTCCTTCTCGTTCGCGCGCTCTTTTTTTCGCCGTTTGATTAACGTTTCTTTTTAAGAAAAATCAAAAACGCGACGCTTCGGCCCTTAACGCGGGTCGAACGGGTTCGGAAGGTTCAGCGCCGCGAAGTCTTTCCAAGGGTTGACGCGGAACGTTCGGTAGACCGGCGGCGCGCCCGGCGCGAGTTCCGCTCCGGCGCCGTTCAAGAGCGTCGGCGACTCTTTCGGGCTCCCGTCGTCGTTCAAGATTCGGTAAACGCCGCGCGTCCCGGTCGCGTAAAACCCGGCGTCGGCGCGTTTTACGAGCCAACCTAACGAGCGGTAAACGATCGAATACGACACATTCCAACGCCGACCGCCGCTCGTCAGCTCCAAACTCGGAACGATCGCCTTCACTTTCAGCGTCGCGACGTCGCACCCCCAAATCGGCTCGGCGTTGATTGAGTTCCAAAATTCGAGCGCGCGCGGCCAAGGGTTCGCCCGTTCCCGACGCCGGAACGTCAACGCAAGTCGCCCAAACTCAACATTTAACGGGTCGTCGAACCATTCGCCCAAACTGTTGACGTTCGCCGCGCCGTCCAAGTCGAACGGGAGCGCGCAATTTTCCGACTCCGGCGACGCGTCGATCGTCAAAATCGTTTCGTTTTCGGCGTTTGCCTCTCCGTCGGCGCCCGCGTCGTCCGCCGAACTTTCCGGAACGCCGCCGAGCGAATAGTTCATTGCTAGAACGTGTTGTCATTAACGGTTAAGTAAAATAACGATTGTTACAAAGTTTAAAAACGCCGAAAACATAACGTCGAGTTTATCGTAACGCGTCGCGATTCGCCGGAAGTCCTTGATACGTCGAAAGAAACGCTCGATTTCGTTTC
>JAGBDN010000067.1 GCA_017937485.1 Thermoguttaceae bacterium | reverse complement strand
CGGCGCGGTTAAGTAACGATAATTTTTGAGGTTGTCGCCGACGAACATCATCGGGCGCGTCGTCAACGTCGGGAACGCGCCGTCGAGCGGATACGCTTCGTGAAGGAAGCCGTGGTTGGGGAAAAGCGCGTCCGACCAGCCTGCGTCGCGAGCGGCGTCGAGTCGCGCCAACGTCGCTTTGCCGCGAAGGTTTGCGAGCGGTTTCGTCGGCAGATCGCGGCGCAGGCAGTCGCGAATCGTTTTCGACGCGACCTTGGGCGGCGGCACCGGAGGCGCGAACGGCGACGCCGCGTTGAGAACTCCGGCGACGTACAAGCGAACGCGCTTTGAAGCGCCGCCGAACCGGAACCCGTCGAGCTTGAACGTCGAAACGGCGTAACCCAACGCCCGCAACTCGCTTAAAAAACGCTCCCAATACTCGCCGAGCCGGGACTTGACGCGGGCGCCGTTTGCGTCGAGCGGGCCCCAATTTTGCATCCCCGGAACGTTTTCGAAAACGAAAGCGCGCGGTCGAGCCGTTCGAATCCAGCCGTTCAGGACGTCGTTCGCCAAGTCCTGGACGCCCGCGTTAAGTCCCGTCGTTCCCTTGACTCGCGAAAACTCCGTGCAAGGCGGCGACGCCCAAAGAAAATCGATTCCGCCAGCTTCAAAACCTTCGTCGAGCGCGGTCGTTTTGGCGAGGTCGCGGACGCGAAACGTCGTTTCCGGAAAGTTCGCGGCGAACGACGCGGCGCGACGCGGGTCGACGTCGCAAGCGTAAAATCGATTCCGCGACGACGCGCAAACCTTCGCGACGGCGCGTTTTAACGCGATATGTTCTCCGCCGATTCCAGCAAACAACGAAACAAAATTCATACAGGTTCCCTTTTTACATAAAGCGTTTCGACTCGCGCCCGGTTCGCGTTTCGCGACGAGTGCGCGACGCTCGACGACGCCGCGAAGTCAAATCGTTCCCAACCGGCGTCCCGCAACGCCGCGCACTCGTCGCAATCGTAACAGCTCAACGCCGCGCCCCCTTTGAGCGTCAAGAGACGCTCGACGAGTTCGCGCCAATCGACCGGTCGCGTCGCGGCGGAATACATCGCCGACGTCGGCGTTTGGTACGGCGGGTCAAGATAGAAAAACGCTTGCTCCGAATCGTATTTGTCGACGACGTCGCGCCAATCGAGCCGTTCGATATTCGCGAAACGGAACCGCTCCGCGAACGCGTCGAGCGAGAAGACTTTCCGCCGATACGCCGCGGCGGCGTCGCGCGTTCCCGCCAACCTCCGATAGCCGAACGTTGCGAACGGTTTGCCGCCGAACGCGAATTGTTGAACGTAAAACGTCGCGAACGCTCGTTTGGCGAGTTCCGGCGACCGAATCCAATCGCGTTTCATCTCGTCGAAAATCGCCCGCGAATACGGAAACGTCTCGCCCCAACGCCGGAGCTTGGCGCGCGATTCGTCGTCGACGAGCGCGCGAAAGAAGTCGACGAGGCGTTCGTCGGCGTCGTTGTAAACTTCGCGTTCGAACGGCGCGAGCGCGAGGAAAACGGAGCCGCTCCCGCCGAACGGTTCGACGTAAACCCGGCGCCCGCGACGCGTTTTCTCCAAAATTGGAACGATTCTCGAAAGCATTCGCGCTTTCGCGCCCGTCCAAGAGAACGGCGCCGCAACGCGCGTTTTTTGAGTTTCGACGTTCATCATTGTTCCTCCGTTAATCTTGCGGGAGCGAATAGAAGTACTCGCGCCCTCGGTTCCACGCGTCGACGTTCAGCTCTTGCAACGCGCGGCGTATTTCGGATACGGTGAAAAGCCCCTCGTTGGCGGCGGCGCCGAAGATTCCGACCGCCTCGTCGCTCGCCTTGAACTGCCCGCGTCGAACCGCGCGTCCGCGTCCGGCGACGTCTTCGCCGTATTCGCGGAAATAACGCAACGCCCAATCGAGCGCGGCGCCGCGACGCTCTTCCCGCTCGTTGCGTTTCGGCGACGCGTTCGTTTCTCCGTCGTTCGCGCCGTCGTCGAACTCGACGCAAAGCCGTCCCCAATCGTCGAGCGTCCAACGGAGCGCGGCGACGCTCCGATAGTCGAAACAATTCGATTTCGCGCAACGCATCTCCGAATAGCCGGGACGCGTCTTGAGCGCCCGAAGATTGTACGCGACGCGAGCCGCCGCCAACGTGTCGATCGAACCGTAAAAACGATCTTTCAGCGACGATTTGTCGGCGCTCGACGATTTGCGCAGGTGCGTTACCAATATCGCCGCGAGGTTGCGTTCCTCGACGAAAATTTGGAGCGGACGCAACACGGCGCGAACGTCCGCTTGCTTGTTCGCGTCGACGCCGTCTCCCCAAGCGATCGAAACCGGGTCGACGACGATCGCTCGACACGGCGCCCCGGTTTTGCGCTCGGTCGCGTCGATAGCGGCGCTCAACGCGTCGAGACGTTGGAGCGACGGCGGAACCAATTTGCCGCTCTCGACAAACTCTTCGAAGACGACGATTTTCGACAAGTCGGCTTCGAATTGCGTCGCCTTCTTTTTAACGACGCGCGAAACGTCGTCTTCGCCGCGAAAGAGCAAGACGGAAGCCGGTTCGCGCTCGACGGTCGGCTCGTTCGGGAACGGTCGCCCGGTCGACAGCGTCGCCGCGAACCAAGCGAGGAACGTCGACTTGCCGACGCCGGGTTCGCCGCCGATTAACGAAATTCCCGCCGACGGAATATAGCCGGGCCAAACCCACTCGAAATCGCGGTCTTCGTATTCGTCGAGCGCTCGAACCGTCGCGGCGATCCTCGGCTCCGGCGCCGCTTCCGGAGGTCGAACGACTCGTTCGAACGCGTCGAAAATTTCGGCGGCGGAAAGTCCTTCGGCGCGGCGGTCGGCGAGCCAATCGGCGACGTCGAAACCTTTCCCTCGAAACGTCGGCGGCGGCGCGAACTCGACGACGGAAACGTCGCGCCCTTCGCGCCGAAGAATTTCGAACGTTTTCGCCGCCGCCTTTCGCCCCGGCTCGTCCGCGTCCGCCAAGACGACGACGGGAAGCGCTCCCGGCAAATAACGCGCCGCGAACGCCCAATTCGGCGCGGAGTTCGAGCCGCCCGCGAGCGTTGTCGCGACGCGCGGCGCCCCGACGGAACGGAAAAGGTCGTTGAGCGAATCGGCGCACTTCTCCCCCTCGACGACGTAAATTTCCGCGACGCCGAAGCTCCGGATTTCCGGCAAGCGATACGGAACGGGAACGATTTTTTTGCCGCTTTCCGGATCGACGGCGAGCGACGCGACCCAGCCGCCGTTTTCAAATCGCTCTTGGCGGAACGTCTTGCGACCGTCGGCGAAATCGAGTCGCCGAACGCGCCAACGTTCGACGTTTTCCGCGTCGAAATAGGAGTAAACCGTTTCGGATTCCGGCGAGGCGGCGCGGCTCAGAGTCGGCGGCGCGGAAATTTCGTTCGGGCGGAACCCGACGCGTTCGGCGATCGCGTCGAGCGCGACCGCGAAATCGCAATCGTCGAGCGCCCAGCGAACGGTCGCGATAAAATCGCCGTTGTTGCGACCGCAATGAGAGCAGAAGACGGCGCCCGCGTCGACGTCGACGAGCCGACAGCGCGTCGAGCCGCCGCATTTTGGGCAAGGGTGTTCGCGGCGCGGCGAATCGAGAATTTCGTCGGGGATTCCGGCGACGTCGCGAAGAACGTCGCGAACGAGTCCGCGACGCGCGACGAAATCTTTGAGTTCCACGACGTCGATTTTTTTAAGAAGCATAAAAGGTTCCGTTCAACCTAAAACGGCGAGCGTTAATCGTTCGCGTCGCGCCCGAACAAGCTCGCGAGTTCGTCGTCGTTCAAGACGGGCCGTCGTCCCGCGCTTTTTTTCGACTCTTTAAGGGCCCGAATCTTGTCGTATCGAACGCGTTCGACGCCCGTTAAGTCGACGCCGAACGGCGAAACGCCGTCGTAAAAGAACGCTTCTTCGACCGACAATTTCGACGGCTCGCCGACGCCGCGCGCCTCCAAAAAGCAACGAAGGCAAGGCGGCGCGACGACTCTTCCGCACGTCGGGCAACGCGACGGAAGCGCGTTTTCGTCGACGACGTATTCGAACCCGCGCTCGTCGTTTTCCGCTTCGTCGCGTTCGAGTTCGTCGAGGTCGAGCGCTTTGACGTTCCGGGCGACTTTTAAAACGCTAACGGGCGAAACGCCGAGTCGGGCGGCGATTTTTCGCGCCGAAATCCTTTCGCGACGCAACTCGCGAACGACGCGAAGCGTTCGCGACGACAACCGAGAGCGCGTCATTTTAAATTAAACTCCCGCAACCAGTTGAAAATCGTTTTTTCGGAAACGTCCAACATTCGCGCCGTTCGCGCGCGGTTCCCTTCGCAAGCGTTCAAGGCTTCGACGAGCGCGTCTTTGCGGATTTGCGCGAACCGACGCCCGGCGAGTCCGGACGCGCCGCCGCGATTCAAGCGCGTTCGCTTAATCGCGGATTCGAGGTCGGCGGCGTCGAGCGTCCCTTCGACGTTAAGCGCGACCGCCGCGTCGACGATCTCCGTCAATTCGGCGACCGATTTCGCCGCGCGAATCGCCGCCGCTTTCGCCGTTTCGTCTAAAACGACGTCGCGTCCGACGACGGCTCGCGCTCGCGCCGCCGCCGCGTCGGCGATTTCGCGCAAATCTTTCGGCGTCAGCTCGCGAAGCGACGGCGAGTAAATAGTCAATCCCGCCGCGTTAAAAAACTCGCGCCACTCCGGCGGTTCGGCTCCGGCGGCTTCCGGCTCGCCGATAAAAACGAAGCGCGCCCGTTCGACGGCGGTTTCTTCCGTCGCGCCGCGACGCTTGAACGAACGTCCGAACGCGACGCTTAAAACCGCGCGTTCGAGCGACGCCGGAATACGGTCGAAGGAATCGAGCGCGAGCGTTCCGCCGCAAGCGTCGACGTAAGCGATTTTCCCCGACGTTTTGCCGCCGCCGAAAAGTTCGCGTTCGAGCGTCGTCGCCGGAACGTTCGCGCAATCGACGACGAGATAAGGCGCGTTCGCGCGAACGCCGGACGACGCGATTCGCTCGGCGATCAGCGAGCGTCCCGAACCGCGTTCCCCGAGAATCAAAATCGGTTTCGTCGACGTCGCGACGGAATCGAGATTCCGCTCCAGATCGCGGATTCTCGGACGCTCGCCGATCAAGCGTCGGCGAAGTCGCGGCGACTCAAGGTCGAATCGGCGCGGCTTCGACGCTTCGCTTTTTTCGACGGCGCGCAACGCTTCGTCGAACGCGTCTTCGAACCGCTCGCGCTTGACGACGGCGGCGCAACCGGCGGCGATTTTCGGGTCGAGATCGTCGGGAAATCGGCAAACGAGAACGATTTGAGCGCTCGGAAACGATTTCGCGATCGCGGAAAGAGCCGAGCCGATCGGAATCGCGACCGTCGCCGCGTCGAAGAACGCGACTCGGTAAGGGCCGTCCCCGAACAACGTTTTGTCGCAGCCGCCGTCGGGCCCGACGTTCCACTCTCCGGCGACGGCGACGACGCGCTTCGAAGCGCAAAGCCGCGTCCAACGTTCGCGCGTCGCGCCGTCGTTCGAGATAATTAACGCGTTTGACATAAGCGTCCTTTCTTTACGTCGATATTATTTTTTAAGCCGTTTCTTGGCGTGAAACGGCAAGTCGAGAACTTCGAGCGGAGTCGCGCCGCTCTTGACGCTTTCCTCGAAGTGAAGCGCGAACATCAAATTACAAGCCGTCGCCGCGAGGTGGTCTTCGTCGATTTCGCCGCGACGGTACGCGTGCAAGTGTCGGAGCGCCGACGCGACGCATCGCGAAATCGGAACGCCCTTCTCCCAATTCCGTTCGCCGTATTTCTCCGCGCCTTCGGCGAGCCGTCGCGCGATTCGCTCTTCGGCGAGGGGCGAAATAAGGTCATAACGCGGTTTTCGGTCGTCGCGTTCGCGCTTCGCGCCGGTCGGATACGTTACGACGTCGATCGGCTCGGAACGCGTTAGCAAGGTTTGCGCCAACGCTTCGTCGAAATTCTCGACGGCGCGGAACCGAACGGCTTTCTTGTCTTCGCGCCAAAACGCGCTGCACTGTTTATAACGCGGACACGTTTCGACGTCGAATCCGTTCGCGAGGTCGCAATCGGAGCAACCGTCGAGCCCGGTCGAATCGAGCGTCAAATAAGCGTCGCCGTTCGCCGTCAACGCGATTTCGCCGACGCGCGGCGCCCGCGCCGGAAACGCGAACTTCTCGTCCTTAATTACTTCGCTCATTCTTCGTCGCCCTCCCCTTCCGGTTTGCGAGTCTTGATTCCGAGCAGGACGAACGCGACGTTCTTCGCTCCGTTCCCGGCGCTTTCAAAGACGACCGACGGTCGCCAAAAGCGGAACGCTCGCCAAGTTTCGGCGGAATCGCCGATCGCCGCGTCGGAGATTTCGACTTTTAGCGTCGACTCGCGCTCCGAGACCGCGTCGGCAACCGCTCGCGCAATTTTTCTATCAAGGCCGCTCGTCATATCGACGCCAAAGTCCGGTTCGCCGACCGCGACGACGCGGCAAACCGTCGGCGCCATTTGCGCCCGCGCGCACATCGCGGCGCAAACGGCGCCCGAAACGCCTTCGAGTTCCAACCGTCGCGGGCCCGTAACATCGAGAGTTTCGGTGTTTAACAACGCGTCGAAAGAATCGGCAACGTCTTTAAATCGGGAAAAATCTTCGTCCGGATACATTTTTTGCGCGAGTTCATACGTCGTCAAAGCGGCGACGTCGAACGTTTCGTTTTTCGTTTCTTCCATCTTTGGTTCCTTTTGCGAGAGCGTCGGAAATCGCGCGCCCCGGAAGACGCGCGAATCGAGAAGCGAAGACGCGAAACGCGTTCGTCGGCGTTCCGCGTCTTTTATTCGCCGTTAAATTTGCGCGACCGCCGCCGGAGCGTGCAGGACTTCTTTCTTGGCGTAAATCGCGACTTCGACGTTCGCGACGTCGATCGCGACGAGCCCCTTGTCGAGCAGTTGATAAGCGCGGACTTTGCCGTCTTTGTAAGCGACGAGGTCGATCGACTTGCCGCCAACGATCACCGTTTCGCCGTCGCGAAGGGCCGCGAAGATTCGCGTCGCGAGATTTTTAGCTTGTTCGGCGTTCATATAAGCTCCTTCTTTGAAATAAAACGACTCGCCTTTTACTCGGCGACGAGTCCGAGCCGACGGAATTTCGCGAGCGCTTCCGTTCGCTCCGATTCCGATTCGAGTTCGGCGAAACGCTCGTCGAACTCGCCGCGACCGAACGCGACGCCTTTCTTCGCGAGGAGATCGCGAAGCGCGTCCGTTTCGAATCGCGTTAGCGTCGTCGCGTTCAACCGGTAATCGGCGAACGCTCGATACGTTTTCGGGAAAAGTTCGCGCGTAATCGACGCGACCGCTTTCGCGTATTCTCGAATTTCAAACTGCGCCGCGTCGTCAAGCCGCAATTCGAGAAAACGAAGCAAGTTGCGCAGGTCGATTTTCCAAACCGCCTCCGTGTAAGTCGAGAGCGGCAAATCCTTTCGCGCTTGCTCTCGAGCGACGCCGAGCCCGAGCCGTCGTTTGTAAACGTCGCGAACCATACGCTGAAGCGTCGCTTCGTCTCGCGACAATTCGGCGCCGGTTTCCTCGTCGAGAAAGCCGTCGCTTCCTTGGCGGGTCGACGCGGCTTGGCGTCGCCAAGCGTTCGGCGCCGTCGTTCGCGCCGCTTCGATCGCTTCCGAATACCGCGTCGAATACTCGACGACGTTCGCCGTTCGCGTTCGAATCCATTGACGCCAAACGTCCATCGGCGCGCGAACGCGGAATTTCAGCTCCGCCTGCTCGAACGGCGAGTCGTGCCGGTTCCGAATCAAGTAGCGAATAAGGCGCTTGTTTTCGGCGTCCGAGCCCCAATCCGAACCGGTCGAAACGCGAGCGTCGCGGCAAATCGTATCGTCGCTTCCCATTACGTCGACGAACTCGACGAATCCGTCGTCCAAGACGTCGATTTTCGGAACTTCAATTAGGCGAACGCGCCGGTAATCTCTTGGAAGTCCGTCGTTTTGCGGCGCCGTCCGTTGCGCAATTAGCGTCATTCTTGTTTCCTTTCTCAACTTTCGACGACTTCAAACGAACCGCCGACGTAAAACGTCGCGCCCGCTTGCGTCGGTTTCTCGACGCAAGGAACAAGACCGTCGGGCGTGAGAACCCAGTCGCTCGGCTCGATAAACGAGCCCTTCGCGCCGCCGCGATAGTAGTAAGTCCGCGTCGGTTCGTCGTTTCCGACCCAAACGGCGACGTAGCGAGTCGGCGACGCGTAAGCGTTCAAAAGTACGCCCCCCTTCTCGACCGGTTCGTCGAGTCGGACGCGGTAGTAGTTCCAACCGGGTTCCGCGCTCGCGTCGACGAGCGTCGGCGACGCGGCGCCGTTCCAGTTCGACGTCGTTTCATACGCGGGCGCATCGGCGTCGGAAACGCGCGAGTCGGTCGCGTAAAACTCGACAAACTCGCCGTTTGCGTAACAGTCGAACCGAAAAACGAACCTGTCGTCGCCGAGAAGCGGGTCGGTTATTTCGACGTTCGAGCCCGAAACGCGCGACTCCCAAACGAGTTCAGACGTTTCGAACGTTATCCGGACGTCGTTGGTAGCGGCGTCGTAATCGCTTATCGGAACGCCGTTTACCGTCGTCTCCGGAGAGAACGTTACCGTTCCGCCGAGTGCGAAAACGAGGTCGCCGAAACCCTTTATCCGCGCGGCGCCGAAATCAACGTTTCCGACGCAAACAATTCCGCCGTCGACGGTTAACGTCGCTCCGTCGTTCAGCGTCAGCGACGCGACGTCGAGTCCGCGTTCGACGACTTTCGCGGCGCCGTTTAGCGTTATTTCGGCGGTCGGCGCGTCGCCGTAAACAGTTTGGCCGGTTAGGGTTAACGACGCGCTTGTCGCCTCGGAGAGGTCGACGGCGAACGCGTCGGCCCAACTTTCCGGCGCGGCGTCGGGCAAGGTTAGCGACGCGGCGTCTTGCAGTATCAGCGTAATCGGTTCGCTGACAAGGCGTTCGGCGACCGTCGACGACGCGCTTCCCCAATTGACGACGCGAGCGCGAACCGT